>JARLGF010000091.1 GCA_031296165.1 Occallatibacter sp.
AACGGCCTCATCGACATGGCCGAAGCCGGACTCCAGGAGATCTTCGCCGCCCAGCGCGCCGTGCTGGGCCTCTAAGCCCGGCAACGCAACCAGCCAGCCTGAAGCCATACCCCCTCCCGGCGTATACTCGCTGATTCAGTTTGAATCCAGCTTTGGGAGGCTTCATGTCCACACTTTCACGCCGCGATCTTCTTGCCTTGCTCCTGGCCGCGCCCGCTGCCGCCCACGCCCTCGGCCAGGGTGACGACGGCTGGATTTCGCTCTTCGACGGCAAAACCCTCGACGGTTGGAAGGCCAGCGAACATGAGGAAACCTTCTCGGTCGTCGACGGAGCCATCCAGGTCCACGGCACCCGCTCGCACCTGTTTTATATAGGCTCCCAGCACAACGCCGACTTTAAAAATTTCGAGCTGAGCGCCGAGGTCATGACCCGCCCCCACGCCAACTCCGGCATCTACATCCATACCGCCTATCAGCAGACCGGCTTTCCCCGGGCGGGCTTTGAGGTGCAGGTGGCCAACACCTTCCCCGGCGAACGCAAAAAGACCGGCTCCCTCTACGCCGTGCGCAACGTCAGCGAGCAGTACATGCAGGACAACGCGTGGTTCCGCATGAACATCCTGGTCCGCGCCAAGCAGGTGCAGATTCGCCTCAACGACATGCTCGTCGTCGATTACGTCGAACCCGATCCCCCCTTCCGCGCCGATCCCAACTTTGAGCGCGTCCTCAACCACGGCACCTTCGCCCTCCAGGGCCACGACCCGGGCAGCACCACATACTTTAAAAACATCCGCGTCCGCCCCTTGCCTGACAACCTCACCACGCCGGCCACCGAGATTCCCGTCGTCGACGACCTCTACAAGCAGACCATGCTCCTCGGCAAAGACAACTACCCGGTCGTCGATTATCACGTGCACCTCAAGGGCGGCCTCACCCTCGCGCAGGCTCTCGACAGCTCCCGCCGCCTCGGCATCAACTACGGCATCGCTATCAACTGCGGCCTCGGCTTCCCGGTGCACAGCGACTCCAGCGTCCACGACTACCTTGAGACCATGAAGAACCAGCCCTGCTACGTCGGTCTGCAGGGCGAAGGCCGCGAGTGGATGACCCTCACCTCGCCCGCCTCCGTCGCCCGCTTCGACTACTGCTTCACTGACGCCATGACCTTCCGCGACGACACCGGCCGCCGCCTGCGCCTCTGGATTCCCGAGGAGACCGGCAACATCCCCGACCCCCAGGCCTTCATGGAGATGCTCGTCAAGCGCATTGAGGGCATCATGCTCGAGCCCATCGACATCTACGCCAACCCCACTTTCCTGCCCCAGCAGATCGCCGCCGACTACGACGCCCTCTGGACCCCCGCGCGCATGAAGCGGGTCATCGACGCGGCCATTGAGAACGATGTCGCCATCGAGATCAACAACCGCTACAAGATTCCCAGCGCCACCTTCATCCGGGCAGCCAAAGCCGCGGGCGCCAAATTCTCCTTCGGCGCCAACAACGCCGACGCCACCCTCGGCCGCGACGAATATGCCATCCAGATGGTCCAGGAGTGCGGCATCAAATCGGGAGACATCTTCCTGCCCAAGCCCGCCGACCAGAAACCCATCCTGGTCAAGAAGTGGCACATGACGCCCGCCTAAAGCGCGCCGCACTCGGGGGATGGGCTCCATCCCCCGCCTTTGCTCCCCCGTTTCCTCCCCGCCAGCCCCCTTCAAATCTGTGCTTCCCACCCGCATTCGCCATGGGCTATATTGACTCATTGCCGAACCGGCCAAGCGCTCGAAAAAGGGCATCGCAGAACCGCCCCGGGAGGGTCCCATGAAGATTACCGACACAATTGGAACGCTGCTCAAGAGCAAGGGCGAAGGCATCACTCTGTCCATCGCGCCCGAGCAGTCCGTCTATGAAGCCCTCCAGAAGATGGCCGCGCACAATATCGGCGCTCTTCTGGTCCTCTCCGGCGACCGCCTGGTCGGCATCCTCTCGGAGCGCGACTACGCGCGCAAGGGCGTCCTGCTCGGCCACGCTTCCAGGGAAACTCCGGTCCATGAAATCATGACCTCCCCGGTCGTCTTCGTCAGCCCCCAGCACACCGTGGACGAATGCATGACCATGATGACCGGGCACCACTTCCGCCATCTCCCTGTCCTGCAGGGCGACGAGGTGCTGGGCGTGGTCTCCATCGGCGACCTGGTCAAGTGGGTCATCTCCGGCCACGAGCAAACCATCCAGGCCCTCCAGGGCTACATCACCGGCGCCTATCCCGGCTAGGGCATTTTCACCGTTGGTGTAGAGCAGCTTTGAAGGGTACGGGCTTTACAGGCTGCGGAAAAACTCAATTCAGCGCGATTTGTGCAAAGTTGTGTTGTCCAGCCGGGCACTTCCTTGTGTGAAAGGGCACGACTTCAGTCGTGCCGCAAGTGCTTCAAAAGAAAGGCGGGGCTTTAGCCCCTGAGGGATGTTTTCGGGCTTTTGGTTTGGAAAATCGCCTTTTCCGCAACCTGTTCTGGCCCGCGCACGCCTGCGCTGCAAACGAACATCTTCATGCACTCACGGTTCTGCTGTCCTGAGTCTCAAGCTCTTATTACAAGTTCATATTCCAAACGATCTGTCATCCTGAACTTACAAATGACCTGTCATCCTATACTTACAAATGAGCTGCCATCCTGAGCGACCGTAGCGAAGCGAAGGGAGTCGAAGGATCTGCGGTTGCTCTTGCATTTGCATCTACTATTGCATTTGTTTTTACGTATGCCACCGGGGTACGCCGTCCTCGCCGTCCTTCTGAGCGAAGCGCTGCAAAGTCGAAGCACCAGCTTCCTGACACCTCGCGAAAAGGGCGGGAAACCATGAACCCAAACCTGCACTTTCTTACGGCCGCAACTGGTAGGCCGAGGTTTTTAACCCCGGCAATCACCATCCCATCCATCCCCGAAAATCAATCAACGCGGCGTAAGCCGCGTTAAACCCCTTCCCTGGACCCTGCGGCGTTTTCCATTACGAATCCTGTCCGTAGCCATATGGGAACCTTCAATCTTTGGTTTGGTTGTCGTCAACAGAGCCATCCACCAGCCGCATCGCAGCCGGAAGGCGATGAAGCTAACATCTTCAGTGTTTGCCGTCGAGATTGTTCCAATTTCAGTAAGATCGAGGTTTTGTATCTTCTTGGAGGCGGTCTCCGAGTACGTGAACGCTTGCACGCAATCGGTCTGGTAGAAAGTCGGCTCATTCGTTTCTTGACACAGAACAGCACACTAGTTTAGCCTAGGCCTGTTTAATCAATGCCTATGAATAAGCCCACACCTCGAGATCTATTCCCAGGGGCACTCGAAATGATGATCCTCGAGTCCCTCCGTCGCCAGCCTGCGCACGGATATGCGCTTGTCCAGCACATTCAGCAGCGATCCAACAACCTGCTCCAAGTAGAGGAAGGCTCGCTCTATCCCGCTCTGCAGAGACTGCTCAAATCGAAGCTTGTGAAGGCGGAGTGGGGTGTCTCAGCTACGAATCGACGCGTGAGAACGTATCAGCTCACGTCAGCTGGCTTGCGTCATCTAGAGAAAGAGATATCCAGCTTCGAACAAATGTTCGAAGGTATCTCTCTTGTCCTCAATCCTGGCAATAGCAACGCTACTAGTTGAGAGGAAACTTCGATGAAATGGTTACCGCCAATGTTCCGCCGCCGCAAACTGTACGGTGATCTCGCTGAAGAGATACGCGAACACCTCGAAGAAAAGACCGAGCAATTCATGCGCGACGGTATGGACAGGAAGGCTGCTGAACAAGCGGCACACCGTGCGTTCGGAAATGCCACGGCGCTCGAAGAGCGCAGTCGAGAAGTTTGGCAATGGCGAACGTTGGAATCGGCCTGGGCGGATGTTCGATATGCGCTACGGCAATTCAGCAGGTCCCCTGGCTTCGCGATCACAGCAATCGCAGTGCTTGCACTTGGCATTTGCAGCAGCGTAGCAATTTTTGCCTTTGTCGATGCAGCACTCATAAGGCCACTGCCATATAAACTTCCGGCGCGACTCGTCGGCGTATATGAGACAACGTCGCTGTGCCCGCGCTGCAACGTCGCATATCTCAACTATCTTGACTGGAAGAAGAGCGATCTGCCGTTCAGCTCCCTTGAAGTGTGGGGCAGCAGTCGCTACCTTCTGAACGGTCATGACGGCGCTCAACCCGTGCCTGGAACCCGTGTCAGCGACGGATTCTTTCGCACTCTCGGCGTTGTCCCAATCCTCGGGCGTGATTTTTACCATGGCGAGGATAAGCCAGGTTCGCCTCACACGGTTCTACTCAGTTACTCGGCTTGGCAAAGGCGCTTTAATGGAAGCCCGAATATAATAGGGCAGCCAATTACCCTCAGCGATACTTCATACACCATCATTGGCGTGCTTCCATCCGAGTTTCAATTCGCTCCACGCGGCGCCGCTGAGTTCTGGACAGCGCTCAACGATCCGAGTTCCTGTGAATTGAGGCGTGCCTGCCACAATCTTTTCGGTCTCGCCCGTCTCAAGGATGGAGTCTCCCTCCAGAGTGCCGTGGCAGAGATGAAGACCATCGAACTGCAGCTCGCGAAGCAATACCCGGACGCCAATCGTGGCTTCAGCGCGGATGTTGTGAAGCTGACCGAAGTGGTTGCCGGTGACATCCGCCCCGTTCTGCTGATGCTGCTCGGCGGAGCAGGCCTGCTGCTCTTGATTGCCTGTGTGAATGTTTCAAGCCTTTTGGTCGTCCGCTCTGAAAGTCGCAAACGTGAGATCGCTGTCCGCGGTGCGCTCGGTGCATCCCCCGCACGGCTCGTCCGCCAGTTCGTCACAGAAGGGTTTGTGCTCGTCCTAGCCGGCACTATGCTCGGCCTTGCGTCTGCCTATCTTGCCGTGCATCTGCTCATCAAGCTGATTCCCGCGGGCATGATAGAGTCGATGCCGTATCTCGCAGGACTGGGCTTGAATCTCCGGGTAATGGCATTTGCGGGATTGATTTCCTTGCTTGCGGCAATTCTCTTCTCCATCGTTCCTGCCCTTCGATTGTCTCGGGAGGATTTACGGGGGTGCCTCGCCGAAGGTGGCCGCGCTTCCGCTGGAATGCTGTGGCGCCGTCTTGGTTCCAAACTTGTGGTGCTGGAACTCGCGACTGCGATGGTGCTGCTGGTTGGCGCCGGGCTCCTTGGTAAGAGCCTCTACCGCCTGCTCCATGTAGATATTGGTTTCGATCCCGACCACATCGCTACACTCCTGATCACAATGCCCAGTTCGTACCAGGAGAACATCCAGGTCATGCGACTTGAAAGGCAATTGGTGAGCCGAATCGGGAGCCTGCCCGGTGTCAAATCCGTTGGCATCTCTACATCCCTTCCCTCAAGCAGTTGGGGTATGGCAACCAATATCCTTGTCTCGGGTCGACCGTCGAACGGGGAGCACAATACTGTGCCCGAACGGGATGTCAGTTCGAACTACTTGAAGACGCTCGGAGCGAAGCTCCTCCGTGGGCGCTACTTCACCGAGGCTGAAGACGATCCTTCGAAGGCTCACGTGGCGGTGATTAACCAGACATTTGCAAAGCAATACTTTCAGGGTGAAGATCCCATTGGCAAGAGACTTTTATACGAAGGGTCACAAGAGCCAATCGAAATTGTCGGCCTCGTGGAAGATATTAAGGAGGGCCAACTGGATACAATCAATCGGCCTGCCCTGTATGACCCTTTCAGTCCGCTTTGGTTCCGCTCTTTCAACTTGGTCGTCCGCACCTCCCAAGCCGAGCAATCGCTGCTTCCAACGTTGACAGCCACAATTCACCAAATCGACCCCAGCATTGCAACGAGTGACGCCGGCACGATGAATGACCTGATCAGCGGTTCCCAGTCTTCCTATCTTCACCGCTCCTCAGCATTCCTGGTCGGTGGGTTTGCCGGAGTGGCTTTAATCCTCTCAATCGTCGGCCTCTATGGAGTCATCGCCTACTCCGTTAGCCAGCGCACCCGAGAGATTGGAGTGCGCATGGCGCTCGGCGCTCAGCGCAGTTCTGTCTATCAAATGATCTTCAAGGAGGCTGGTTGGTTGGCTGCGGTTGGCATTGCGACGGGCCTAGGCTGCTCGCTAGCCGCGACAACATTGCTTCGGAAGCTTCTATTTGGCACGCAACCTTGGGATTTGTTCACACTAACAGCGGTTGCCGCGGTGCTCGCGGCATTTGCTTTCCTCGCCAGCTATATTCCCGCGCGCCGCGCCGCGTCCATCAACCCTGTTGAGGCGCTTCGAGCTGAGTAGGCGGGTGGTCCAGATGCCGGGAGAAGTGAGAACAACCGCTGAAGATAGGTGCCCAGGTGCTTCGCATTTGGGATCTGGGAGAGCACAGACCTCGGCATGGCAAAACTCAGAAGCTTCGTCCGCCAGAGATTACTCCTCATAAGTCGCCTTATAGCAATTGAACTCTACAGCCCCGATCACAGGCGATCCGAAAGGAACCCTCAACGACCAAAACCAGACACAATGCCGGGCATAAAAAGACAGATCCCTGAAACGCAGCCCTGCCGCAAAGCTCCAGGAGAAGGCCGGCCCTCAACCCTGCGCCCCCGCGCAACATCTCGATGTCGGGCAACAAAGCAACATTGAGATACGTTTCCACAGAAATCCAGCCTGTTTTTACGAGCAAAATACGCCAAAAACTGCCAATCCATCCGAAATGACGCGCTGGCGAGCGCCTCACCGCTGCCTCCGGAGCACCGCATTTCGCCAATTTTCACGGGTGGGCGGGTGGCCCACATCTGACAGTCACAAAATGATATGGGTGCCCCAGGTCTCGCTTCTGAGCAGTAGACCGGCTTTGGCCGGTGGATGATTCCAAACAACTTACGGGAAGTTGCTTAGGAGACCTGGGATCGACGCCCCCACCCCGCGCGTTCTTTTATTCCCTGCACCCAGCCAATTTGCAGATAATTACCCTCCCCAGGCGCACAATCGATCCATGGTGTCTTTCTTCATAGGAGCGGAGGGCTCCACCCCCAGCCTTACCCCCAGAGGAACACCATCAAAGGAGTTTTCAAACCGATGCAAAAGCGTCTAAATCTCGCATTACGGTACAGCACCCTCAAAAACCTCCAAAAACCGCCCATAACTCCTTTGTTATCTAATTTTTGGCCTATAACCCCTTTAGAATCTAATTTTTACGACGCCACCCCCATCATATCTCGTTGAAACTGGAGAACTTGACTAAATACATAGGGGGGGGAGGGGGTGTACCCAGATATACCGATATATGGTACAGCCTGGGACGGATTCCCACCCATTCCCAGCCAATGAATTTGGGCGCACAGTCTTGGATCTATCGCAGCACCGCCGCCAGCAGCAGCGTGGTTCCCAGTCCGCTCACTGAAAGCACCGTCTCCAGCATCGACCACGTTCCCAGCGTTGATTTCGCGTCCAGCTTGAACAGCGAACCCACCAGCCAGAACCCCGAGTCGTTCACGTGCGACAGCAGCAGTGAACCGGCTCCGGTAGCCAGCACCAGCATCTCCGGCCGCACGCCCAAATGCCCCGCCATCGGCGCCAGCACGCCCGAGGCCACGGCCATGGCCACCGTCGACGAGCCCATGCACACCCGCACCACCGCGGCCATGGCCCAGGCCAGCACCAGAACCGGCATGTGCAACCCCATGGCCAGGCCCACCGTCGCCTGCGCCGCTCCCGAATCCCGCAAAATGCCGCTCAAGGCCCCGGCAGCCGACAAAATTACCAGTACCCCCGCAATCGGCACAAACGACTCCGCAGTCAGCCGCCGCAGCATCTCGCCGCGGTGCAGCGGCTTTCCCGAGTCCGTCGCCGCATCGCCCATGGAAATGTGCCCGCCCAGCGTAACCAGCGCCGCCAGCACGGCGATCAGCATGGCCATATCCGGACTGCCCACCAGGTGCAGAACCCCGTTCAACGTGGTTCCCGGCGCAGCGATGCCATCGGCCCAACTGCCCATAAAGATCAGCGCAATGGGCAGCAGAATGGCAATGAGTGCACGCACCGCCCCGGCCGGAGCCGGACCGCCTGCAACTGCGGAGGGCTGCTTGGGAAGCGCCCCCATCATCGGCGTAACCGAAGCCGAGTTGCCAGACAAGCGGATCTGCTTCCGTTCCCAGCGGCGGATCAGGAACCAGCCCAGCACCGGCCCGGCCAGCACAGCAGCCGGAATGCCCACCACCAGTCCCCACAGGATCGTGCGTCCCACGTCGGCGTGGTAAACGGTGGTCGCCAGCATCGCGGAAGGATGCGGCGGCAGCAGCCCATGCGTGATGGAAAGCCCCGCCAGCACTGGCAACCCCACCAGGATCGCAGGCCGCCCGCTGCGCCTGGCCGACTCCACCACAATCGGCATCAGCAGCACCAGCCCCACCTCGAAGAACACCGGCATCCCCACCACAATGCCCAGCGCCAGCAGCGCCCACGGCAGCCCTCGTGGTCCCCATCCCTCCGCCAGAACCCTGCCCAGCGAAGCCGCCCCGCCGGAAGAGGCCAGCAGTTGCCCCAGAATCGCCCCCATCCCCAGGATGATGGCGATATGCCCCATCATTACCCCCACCCCCCCTGTAAAAGAAAGTGGAACCTGCCTCACCGGCATCCCCGAAGCCACGCCCAGGCAGATGGCGGCAATCGCAAGTCCCAGCGCCGCGTGCAGACGCAGCCGGACAATCAGCAATAAAAGCAGCAGCACCGTACCTGCAACGCAGGCCAGCAGATACCAGTCATGGGCAGTAGAAGCGACAGGGTTCACGCGCCGATTATTCCATATTGCGGTTACCCCGCGCAGTGCGCATCGGAGCCGCTCCGGCCCGGAACCGGTGCCCCCGGTTGTGACTCCTCGCACACACGCCCCTTGCGCGTCTCTGCTACCATAAACACGATTGCAGTTCCTGCCGCCCGACAGGCTGATTTCCCGCCCTTTCGGGCCCGAGCGTACAGGCGGCCGGAGCCATCACAGAAGGAGAACTCATTATGCCTTTAGTCTCTACGCGGCAGCTCCTCGACGAGGCCGCCAAGGGCGGTTATGGCGTCGGCGCATTCAACGTCAACGATATGGAACAGATTCAGGCCATCATGGAAGCCGCGAAGGAAACCAATTCGCCGGTCATCATCCAGGCCAGCCGTGGCGCCCGCGCCTTTGCGCAGGACAATTACCTCTATCACTTGATGCTGGCCGCCGCCGAACTCTATCCGCAGATTCCGCTGGCCATGCACTTGGATCACGGCAACAGCTTCGAGACCTGCGAGAGCGCCATCAAGCTGGGCTTTACCAGCGTCATGATGGACGGCTCCCTCAAGCCCGACGGCAAAACCCCGGCCACCTTCGAAGAGAACGTCGCAGTCACCAAGAAGGTCGTTGACTACGCCCACGAGCGCGGCATCTCGGTCGAAGGTGAAATCGGCGTTCTCGGCGGCATTGAAGACGGCCACGGCGCTGGCGGCAGCGGCCTCGATCACGTCACCGATCCCGACCAGGCAGTCGAGTTTGCCGAGCTCACCGGCGTCGATTCGCTGGCCATCGCCATCGGCACCAGCCACGGCGCCTACAAGTTCACCAAGAAGCCCGATGGCTCCGTCCTCAAGATGGACCTGCTCATCAAGATCCACAAGCGCCTGCCCAACACCCACCTGGTCATGCACGGCAGCTCCTCGGTTCCCAAGGACCTGCAGGACATCATCAACCAGTACGGTGGCAAGCTGAAGGAAACCTGGGGCGTGCCGGTCGAAGAAATTCAGCTCGGCATCAAGAACGGCGTCCGCAAGGTCAACGTGGACACCGATAACCGCCTCGCCATCACCGGCGCCATCCGCAAGGTTCTGTGGGAGACTCCGGAGAAGTTCGATCCCCGCGACTACATGAAGCCCGCCCGCGCAGCCATGCAGAAGGTCGTTGCCCTGCGCATGACCCAGTTCGGCCAGGCCGGACACGCCGGCGACTACACCGCCATCTCCATCGCCGACATGGCCAAGGGCTACAAGAACGGCACCCTGGTCACCAAGCCGCTGGTCGCCGCCAAGTAACTCCGGCGTCAGCGTCAAACCAGCGTCAAGTATCAAAGCCAGGGCCACTTCGCATCAGCGGAGTGGCCCTAATTTCTTGCTCTGCGCATGACAGCGGTTCTCCAATTGCTGAATGCCGAGGCCTATCCCGCACCGCCTCGGGCCTCTGCATGCGTAACCGAGCCGCGCAACCATCAGCCTTCCGCGGTCGGCGCCGATTCATATCCTGCACATAAAGCGCACGTATACTTCTCGTGGAGAAGATTCGTCTTATGAAGCGTCGCACTTTTCTTGGCACATTGTCCCTGGCAGCCGCCGGCGCCCTGACTGAGGCAAACGGCGTCGCCCAGCCGCCATCGCCTCCCGCCGCGGATTCGCCTGAGCGCAAGCTGAAGGTCCATGAAGATGGCTCCTTCAAGATTCTCGCCATCACGGATCTGCATTACATTCCCGAGCCTGATCGCCACGGAATCGAGCTGACCGAGAATTTGATTTCCATTGAAAAGCCTGACCTGGTGCTCTCCACCGGCGATAACATCTCCGGTGACCGGTCCTCCACCGTGGAAGATTTGCAGCGCGCCACCGGCAACGTGGCTGCTGCGATGGAGAAGATGCAGGTGCCTTGGGCAGTCGTCCTGGGCAATCACGATCAGCAGCACTATGAGCGCACCCATGTCTCCCGCGAAGACATCTTCCAGTACTACGAGAGCCACCCCCACAACCTGAATAGCGGCTGGGTGCGCGGCTTGCACGGCGCTGGCAACAAGTGCCTGCCCGTGTGGAACGCCGCGGAAACCGAGCCGGTCTTTGCCATCTGGCTCCTCGATTCCGGTGAAGGCGTCGAAGACAAGAGTGTGAATTACGACTGGATTCATGCCGATCAAATCAACTGGTACAGCCAGACCTCGCGCCAGATGGAGAGCCGCTACGGCCGCAAGATTCCCGGCCTTATGTACTTCCACATTCCGCTGCTCGAATACCAGGAGATGATCCTCACCAAAAAAGTTCTCGGCGAACGGCACGAGCCGGAATCGCCTTCCCGCATCAACGGCGGCATGTTTGCCGCAGTCCACGAGCGCGGCGATGTGATGGGAATCTTCTGCGGCCACGATCACGTGAACAACTATGTCGGCAGGTTTCGCGGAGTCACTCTCGGCTACAACGGCGTCGCCGGCTTCTACGGTTATCCCCACACGCCTCCTGACGACTTGACCAATGGCCGTGCCCGTGGTGCGCGCGTATTTACCGTCGCCGCATCCGACCCGGGAAAATTCCGCACCTGGATGCGCTTTCGCGATGGATCGACTAACTGGGAACACGCGTCCGACGCCTACGAGCGCGATCAGATCAAATAGAAGCCCCATCTAGTCAGGGCCGACGCATCTTAATTGCTATATGCGGGTGGATGGATAGCGGTTGAGATAGGTGGATGGACATTCCCCTGAAGTATTTTGCGGAGTTGCGCGACCCACGGGTAGAGCGTACGCGGGAGCATTTGCTGAAAAGATCCTGTTGATGTTGCTTGCAGCGGTGTTGAGCGGAGCCGAAAGCTGGAATAAGATTGCAGGCTACGGCAAGGCCAAACATGCGTGGTTCAAGGGTTTTCTCACGTTGCCGGGGACATACCTTCGCACGACACCTTCAACCGGGTCATTTCTGCGCTTGATCCGGCAGAGCTGGAAACGGGCTTCGTGGCGTGGGTGTCCTCGATTGCCAAACTGACGGCGGGCGAAGTGGTGGCGATCAATGGCAAGGCTCTGCGTGGTACCAGCGAGGCGGGCAAGGCGGCTCTTGTCCACATGGTTTCGGCCTAGGCCAGCGCCAATAATCTAGTTGATGCTGAAAAAGTGTTTTCAGGCGTTTGCAGACTGAGTGTGGAGGGTGCGTCGCTCTTGTAGAGCCGGGATCCATCTCCAGATGTCTAGCAGGCTGCGCAGAAAAATGTGCCAAAAAGCTCCCAGCAGCCTCTGGAAGTTCATCGCCGCAGCACTCAAGATGGCATTGAACGCATCACCGACAACGCCCTTCAAGCGGTTACGTTCCAACCTGTGTTCCGTCTTCAGATGTCCGATGCTGGGTTCAACCGCGGCGCGCCGTTTCATCCACCTCCAGAGCGGTCGCGGCGTTCGCCCTCTTTGCCGCTTGTCCACGCGCACTGCTACTCCACCTTCATAATCGCGGCCGCGATAACCCATGTCCACATACGCCTCACTAACTCGACCGCAGATCAAGGTATCGACGTGCTTTAACTGCGCGGCCAGAGTATGGCCATCATAAGGATTGCCCGTGTAACTCTTCGCGCCGACCAGCCATCCGCCACGGCTTGTAACTGCCACGCTGACTTTGTTGCCGTACTCGTACTTCTTGCCTGCCTTGCCCTTGGCGATGCATTCCACTTCAGGCTCATGGACACTGTAGACTTTGTTCTTGTCGTGCCTTTGCTGGGCATGAATGCGGTGCGCCGTCTCCAGCAGTTTGGCTAACTTCTCCGTCGGCTCTGCAACTTGCTGCTCTATCTCGCGCATAACTCGTCCCAACTGTGTGCGCAGCTTGCGCGTCGCGGCGCGCGCCCGTTTCATCTGGCGCGCATGGGCGCAGCGGCGCATCTGCTCGGCCCCGGCTTTGCCCAGACGCTGCCGCCAACGCGTCATGCTGGAAGCATCAATCGGCGCGCGATGCTGAAAGAATCGCTCACCGCTGAAGTGCTGCCAGCATGGGTTCTCCACCCTATGCGCCACCACGTTTTCATCGCTCAGATCGTGCTGATATTTATATAGTGCAGGGCCACCATCAGCCGGGTGGAGATGCCCGGAGCGCCGTGCGTGGAATGATAGATCACCCCCAGCGCTTGTTCAAAACGATGCCCAATTGATGCAGAGACCGAGAAGAACCAACGAATGGTTCATGTCGATCAACTGCTCCAAATCCACCTGAAACAACTCCCGCTGCGGTTGTTTCTGCTCTCTCTTCGGGCGCATATATTTCCCCGGTTTATGTGGCGAATGGAGGTTCTTTCTGGGATAATTACAGCATATTAGAAAGATCCATGTTGTTTATTTAATATATAGTTACCAGGTTTTCAGGATCGAATAAATAAGCAACAGAGACGGAAATCCGACGCCTTGGCATTAGAGGAAATATGTTGTCACGGCAATTGGGACGAAAAGCTCTTCTGCGAGTATCTGCACGGGTGCAAAATCGAGGGCGCAGCTGCTTCTGCGCCCTCGAACTATCCAGGCGATTCAACCTCAAAAACGGAATGAGAGTGTTCCGCTAAGGGTGCGCGGCGCGCCTACCTGCAGTGTATTGTTGGCCACCGACTGCGGATCGCTGGCAACAAACCCATTGGTGCCGATGGAGGCGTAATACTCCCTGTTCAATAGGTTGTAGACATTGAATTGCACTTTGAGTTCGTTGAACGCGCCCAACTCTTCGCGCTTGTAGCCGGTTCCAGCGTCTGCCAGAAAGCGACCGCCGACTCTTCCGTCGTCGGAGTAGGTAAAGAAGCGATCGGACATATAGTCGCCGCCTAAGTGGACAAAGGCTCCTGACTTGTTGTAATCCAGAGAGGTTTTATACATGGCCTCCGGCGTATCCACGGCGACCTTGCCCTGGATGGTAATGCAGGTGTTGCTGGCGGTGAGGTACTGTTTCGGGCAAGCGCCATTCGCCCCGGTTACGTTGTCGTCATAGGTCGACCTGTTCCAGGTGGCGGCGTTATAGAACGTGAACTCCGGAGTGATGCGCCAGCTCACCGAGCCGTCCAGACCGTTGGTGGTAACGCTACCTGCGTTGGAGAGGATCGAAGCGTTTCCCGCAACACCTGCGCCCTGCGAAAAGGCCAGCAAGCGATCATAAAAGTTGACATGGAAGTAGCTGGCTTGCGCGGAGACGCGCCGTGTAGTGGAACGAAAGCCGGCCTCTTCGCTCCAGGAAGTTTCTGGCTTGAGGGTTGCCGTCAGCGTGTCGTAACTGGCCTGGGTCGCATTCCAGGGTGAAGTGCCGTAGCCATAACCGCCGGGCTGATAAGAGCGCATGTTATAAGCCGCGTCGAAGAAAATTTCGTTGTTCTTGTCCAGCTTGTAGTTAGCTCCTAACTGAGGCAGGAAAGGTTTGCCTGAGGTAAGTTGACCCTGCGCATATTCTCCCTTGAAGTATCCAAGCGAAGGCGACGACGATGAACCCTGCAAATTGGGATCGGCTAAGATGGGCGGATTTGAGCGGAAGGTGGGAGATAACTCTCCATCGGTAGTGGATTCGGCTGCCTTGAATCCCACCGAAAACATCAGCTTGTCGTTTACCTTGTACTGGTCCTGCAGGTGGATTTGATAAACGAGAGTGTTAAAAATATACTCCCACTGGGTAAACATCGGGTTAACCGGGAAGTCATAGAGCGAATGAACCGGATTGGCGAGACTGGTGGCATAGTAGCGTCGCGCCAGATTCCATTTTTCGCCTTCGAACCATACTCCGCCTTCCAGCTTGTTCTTGGCTGTCTCATAGGAGAGCGAGCTCAGGAAGCCGCCGCGGTTAATCTGATATTCCGAAGTACGCATCGAGATTGGCGATACATAGGAGGCGAAGCTGTTCGTGTAGATGTCGGTATAAGTCGGCACATAGGGTGTGAACCAGAGGCCGCGCCCATCGTCGTGATGGCCGTAGGCGGTTATCTTGAAGGTAAGGTTATCGTTGATCGCCTGTTTGTAACTGATGCCGCCGATCTGATCCTTGCGCAGGCCAGCACCGCCGTAGTATGCGGCGTCAACCTGGTCTTCGTTCGACGAAAGGCTGTTGACCGGCGCAGGATAATTTGTAGGTATTCCAATTCCATAGGTGGAATAGTAGTAGGCATTGCCGGCCTGCACAGATTGCGCCCAGTTTCCGTAGTTATCCCAGTGATATCCCAGCTTCTCGACCCAAACTTTGTTGTCGTCCTGGTAATCTACTTCGCGGCGGTCCGAGACGTCGGCAAAAATCGACAGCACTCCGTTGTCGCCGACATAATGCACGAGCTTGCCGTTAAGCTGCCAGTAGTTCTGTCCGACCTGGCCGTTGCCTCTCCATTTATCGGATAGGTTGTAGGCACCAGTCAGATAGAACTTGGTGTGGCCCGGCAGCAGGCCGCTCTCGAAGCGGGCAAAGGTGCGATAAGCGTTGAAGCTGCCGAAGCTCTGGTTTACTGTTACGCTGCGCGTATCGGATGGGTCGGCGGAGTAAAACTGAAGGGTTCCGCCCAGGTTGCTGGTCGACGCGGTTTCAAGCGCGCCGGTGCCCTGCGAAAGCACGATACGGCCAACATTTTCGTCGGTGATGGCGCGGCTGATGTGCAGTCCGTTCCAGTTGCCGTAGGACATATCGCCCAACGGTATGTCGTCGAGGGTAAAGCCAAGCTGGCTCTGGTTGAATCCACGCACCGAGATGCGCACCGCCCACTCATACGAGCCGTAAGGGTCTGCAGCCTGGAAGTTTACGCTGGGAAGCTGAGAGATGCTCTTGATAGGGCTGGTTCCCGGCGCTTCCTGGATCAGCATGGGAGCTTCCAGTTGCTGTTCGACGCGAAACTCGCCCGGCGCGGTCACCACGATAGTCTCGGTATTGGTAAGTTTGGTCGGCGGTGTCGGCTGTTCGGCTGTGGATGCCATTGCGATTGATGCAATCTGCTGTTGCGCTCCTGCAACCGTCACGCCGCATAATACAGATAGAACTAGTATGGAAGAAAAATGGCCTCGAATCATGAATATTCCTTTCGCGATGTTATGAATACGCCGTTTTGGACGATATACGAGTGGATAGAACTCAAGCCTTCTTCTGTCTGTATTTGCTTCTTGCCTGCCTTCGATCTGTCAGTGCCAGGAAGCGGACATAATATGCGCGGCAATCCAAAGACCTGAAGTGCAGGCCCGGAATGATAAAGATGAAACTAACTATGGATTCTGAAGGAGGATTAAGAGCGGACTATTAGATGGCTATGAATAATTGACAAAAATCTACCTTTGCACAAAGCCGCAGCAGTGAGAAACTACATCGCACAGAGTCTCTTTTTTTCGGCGTTGATGCCCGCGCTTATCTGCCCGCAGCCACCTTCTTTTCGCTCCAAATCTCCACCAGTCGGGCGCGGGCTTTGGCGGCGTCGGCCTCAGAGGGCTTCATGTCGAGATATGTATTCATTTGCCGGATGGCATCGGCGTACTGCCCGCTGACTTGCAGTGCGCACGCCAGGCTGTAATAGGGGTCGCGCCACCAGGGAGCCAGAACCAGCGCGCGCCGCAGCATATTGATGGGCGTCTGCGCTGTCGCTGGAGTTCCGGCCAGCTTGAGCCGTTGTACAGCCTTGCCCACTAGCTGGCGAGCCTCCTCGGGAATGGGCGGAGGCGCGGACTGTGCGGCGGCAAGCTCAATGACCTTTTTGCGCAGCGCCGCATTCCGCGGATAGTCCTGAAGGGCGCGCAGGCAGGCAGAGAAATGTTCCTGGGAATCCTTCCACTGGGTTTGCTCCAGTTGCCGATAACGGAAATGCCCCGGCTCCAGAAGTTCCACAAGATCGTCCCGGTGTGCGGCGATGGCTTTGTCCAGGGCTGTCTGCCCGTGGCTTTCCACATCGGTGTCAGCTCCACGGTCCAGCAGCAGCTTTACCAGTTCCGCTTTACCGTTCGGCACTGCCAGCAGCAGCGCTGTGTTGCCAAAACTGTCCCTGTCCTCGATTTGCGCGCCCCGGTCCAGCAGCAGCCCCACAATGTTCGCGTGTTCCTGCTTGCCGTAATTCAACACGGCAAGATGCAGCGGCGTGTCCCAATTGAGAATGTAATTCCTGGCCTCGACGCTTGCGCCCCGCTCCAGCAGGAGCCCGGCCATATTCACATTGCCGCGCAAAACCGCATCGGCCAGCGGCGTGTAGCCCATCGACTCGGCCTGCTCGATGTTAGCGCCCCCGTCCAGCAGCTCAATCACGATGTCTGCATTGTCCTGCTCGGTAGCCACGATCAGCGGCGTCTTGCCCTGTTTGTTCGGGGTTTTAAGGTTGACGCCCTGCTTCAGCAGCGTTCGCACCTCGTCCCCGTGGCCGGCGTTGATCGCGGCGAACAGTTGATCGCTCAAGCTGGTCTCAACCTGGGCAGGAAGACAGACGGCGCACAATAGCGCGGAAACAACTATGGCTTGCAGCGCTTTCATTCTCCCATTCTCCGGCATGACGGCCTTCCGTGGCTATCGGCCGGCGGTGGCGGCCCGGATACCATTCGCGAAGAGCTGCGGCGGTTGGCTCCCTTTGCAGCCATTTCAAGCCTCTTCACGGCCAAGTATTCTGGTAACGGCCAGTTCAACTGGTTTGAAAGGTACGACCCACACAATGTTTTCCATTCCCGGAATTGAATCCCCGCTGCACCTGCGCGAAGCCGTCTCTGCCGACCTGCCCCGGCTGGCTGCGCTCATCAACACCGCATTTTCCATCGAGAGTTTTATCGGAGGCACGCGCACCGACGACGAGAATCTGGCGGAGCAGATGGAGAAAGGCAGCATCCTGTTTGCGGAGGACGGCGCAGGCCGCCCGCTGGCCTCGGTCTACGTGGAACGGCGCGGCATGCGCGGCTACATGGGCATGTTGGCCGTGGACCCGGCACACCAGGGCAAGGGTCTGGCGCACCGCATGGTTGAAACCGCCGAAGAGCGCTTCCGCCAACAGGGGTGCGAGGCTGTGGACATCGTTGTCCTGAATCTCCGCTCCGAGTTGCTGCCCATCTATCGCCGGTTCGGCTACGTCGAGACCGGAACGGAGGCGTTCCACAGCCCCCGTCCGCTCCGGCCCGGCGTCGAGTGCCATTGCATCGTCATGTCGAAACAGCTCTGAGCATTTCCGGAATGCACATAGCCTTTTGGGAATCGTAGCAAGTGGCTTTTTCTTCAGGAAAAAGACACTTAAGCGCATGGCTTCGGTCTACACCAATTCCGAAAACGCTCTGAGCCGCTGTTACTTTTTTGCCGCCGGCGCGTGCAGGTACCGGCTGGCAAAGGTGAGGAACGTGGGCCAGTTGGGCGCCGGCGTATGGCCGAACTGGTGCTGGCGGAAAGCGATGTCGCCGTCTATCAACGGAGTCTGGATGGGCGGCATCGCCGTGGTTCCCAGGTCTTTTTTGCCCAGCAGCCGGTAAACCGGCCCGGCAGCCGAGGCGGCCAGGAACATCCCCCTGGCGTCGGCCCAGCCGTCCTTGTTGGAGGCGCTGTCGCCGCCGCCAATAAGCACCGGACGCGGCGCGCACAGGGCAATCAACTCATGGTTGTCCACCGGCAGATCGCCCGTGGTCAGGGGACCTGCATACTTCAAAAAGTTGCCGTCCACCCAGTGAAACTCGCCTGTCGCGGCAAGGTTGCTCAACTCCTCGCCGTAGATGTGCCGGTACAGCTTGGCTCCGCCCTCGCCTGAGGAGCTGATGTAGGCAATGGCGAAGCGCCGGTCGTAAGCCATGGCCACCAATGCGGTCTTTCCAAATCTGGAATGGCCCTCGATTCCAACCTGCCTGGCATCGACGGCTTTATCGGTCTCGAAATAGTCCAGCGCGCGGCTCGCGCCCCAGGCCCAGGCCCTCAGGCAGCCCCAGTCGTCCAGCTTGCGCGGCTGCCCCTTGTTCATCAGGCCGATGATGCCCTCGTTCAGCTTGGCGTGATTGTCCGCCTGGAAGCTGGTGGGCAGCAGCAGCGCATACCCCCAGCCCTTGTCCAGCACCTGCTTCTGCCAGGTAATCCGCTCCGGGTCGGGCACGGTGGGAGCCACCGGGGGAACACTGCCGGGAATCGCCAGCGCGTACTCGTAGCCGAAGGCCAACTGCATCACAACCGGAACCGGGCCGGCGGCATGAAGCGGCGTAACCAGCATCAGATCGATGTTGACCTCGATCTGCGGCCAGGCCGAGTTGTCCACATGCCCCTCAAGTTTTTTAATCAGCACCGGCACGCCGCCAACCTGGTCAGGCATGGCGCTGACCACCTCCCACGTCACCTTGGGCGTGTGCGCGGGAACCCGGCCAACCACCTCCCGGCTGTAGAGTTCCAGAATCTCCGGGCGGCGCTCGCTCCACCACATTTTGGCCGAGGTCACGGGCTTGCCGTCGTTGAGCACCAGAGGATCGGGAAGGCCCGGATAGACGTTGGCCTTCGACTCGTCGTAGTTGGATTGGTAGGGCGATTGGGGGTCGCGCGTGACCGGCGGCCGAAGCTGCTTGATGCCCAGCATATCCATGAACCGCTGATGGTCCTTCTCGGCAACTGCCTGGTCCTGAGCTGCAGCGGCCTGGGCGGCAGTGGGTTGACCGGCAGGTGCCGTCTGCGCCTCCATGCGGGACAAAACCGGGCAAAGAAGAACAACCAGGACCATCGCAATCGACCGCAATACATGCATCGGGAGCCTCATTTCCAGCCCGCCGCCGCAAGCGAAGACGGAACCGCCCACAAGCATATCGATTCGCTCACCTTGCGGGCAAGAGACCGCAAGTCCTCTCCCCGCAGGCGCTCCTGCGCACAAAGGCAAAATGGGCGTAATGGCTGCCGGCAGCAAAAGAACTCAAGCTGTGCAGAATTGCGCCGATGAATGCAGAGAATCACTCAAGAAAGGGTTACCGGCATGCAGTGGCTACGCAATCTCCCCGTTTCTCGCAAATTTACTTACGCCTTCAGCATCGTATGCGGTCTCTGCGTTTTGCTGGGGGTTTACACCCTGTTCACGTTCCGTGACATCGCCTCAAAGAGCGCGGACGTGAGCGCAAACAGCTTCCCGTCGGTGCTGGCTCTGACGGGGCTTCGCTCCGACGCCAACAGCGTGCGCCGCGAAGATCTCGATCTTATGTTGTGCACAACGCCAGACTGCCTGGCCGCGCACAATGCAAAACGGCAGAAAGCACTGTCCGACTACCAGGCCGGAGTCAAGCTGTACGAATCGATGGTCAGCTATCCCGGCGAGCGCGAACTCTACCAGAAATTTACGACGAGTTTTGCTCAGTACGTGGCAACCAGCGACCGCGTCGATGGGTTCTTAGCTGCCGGAAAGGCAGGAGATGCCCTGGATCTGGGCACGTCGCCCGCCTTGCTCGATACGTTTCAAACTGCAGTTCTAGCTATGACGGACGCCGTCAATCTGAATGCCAAGCACGGCACGGAAGAATCCATCGCCGTAACCGGCGCCAGCCAACGCGCCACCTGGATCAACACCGGAATCACCGTGCTGATCGTGCTGCTATGCGGCCTGGTCGGCGCGCTTCTCACCCGGGAAATTGCTCCGCGGTTGAACCGGCTCAAGAACGCTTTGGAATCCATGGCAGAGAAGGATCTGACGGCCAGCATCAAGGTGAGCGGAACCGATGAAATCGGCCAGCTTGGCGATGCATTCAACAGCAGTGTGGCCTCGATACGCGCTGTGCTGGAGTCTGTGGCCCAAGGCGCGGATACGCTTTCGTCTGCCACCACGGAGATCAGTGCCCGGGCAGTGCAGACTGCGGGCAATGCGGGGGCGCAATCCAGCAAAACCAACCAGATTGCCGCTGCGGCGCAGGAGATGACAGCAACCATCGGCGAAATCAGCCACAATGCCGAAAGCGCCGCCGCCTCCAGCCGCGAGTCGGCCGCAACCGCCGACCAGGGCGGCGCCATCATGCAGGCCGCAGCCGCCACCATGGAACAGATCGCCGCCGCCAGCAGTTCGGTTTCTGAAAAAATGAGCTCGCTGGCCCGCCGCTCCGAAGAGATCGGCAAGGTGGTCAACGTGATTCAGGAGATCAGCGAGCAAACCAACCTGCTGGCCCTCAACGCTGCCATTGAAGCCGCCCGGGCCGGTGAGCACGGACGCGGCTTTGCGGTTGTGGCCGGCGAAGTGCGGCGGCTTGCCGAACGCACCAAGGGCGCCACGGAAGAGATTGCCGGCACCATCCGCAGCATTCAGGACGAGACGCGGGAAACTCTCCAGGTCATGCAGAACAGCCGTACAGCAGTTGAAACCGGGATGCAGGAAACCGCCCACGCCCGCACCAGCCTCGAGGCTATTATCCATTCGTCCAAAGAGGTGGAGCACCAGATCAACCTGATCGCCACGGCAGCCACCGAGCAGACCTCCGCCTCCGGTGAGATTTCCGAGTCCGCCGGACAGATTTCGCAGATCTCCGCCGAAACTGCGCAGGCTTCCGAGGAAGCTGTCGATGCCCTCAAGAACCTGGCCTCGCTGGCCAGCGACCTCGACGGCATGATCCGCCAGTTCCGCCTGGGCAGCGACAACCAATCCGGCGGCACGTTCATCAACAGAAACCAGCCCGCCATGCAGCGCACTCTGCAACCCGCGCGCACCTAGAGCGGCCTTTTGGGTAGACCGCATGACCGGTGTTTTAAAAGGTGTTTTACAAAATGGCGGCAGGCCTGGATCCCCAGATCTGCCCCCGGCGAATCGGGCCGTTCGCCGGGGATTACGGTCTGCCGCCTCGGCCCGTTCACCCTTCCCTGCCGCGTTTTCCTGTCGCTCCTGACGAATCCTTATACGCCTCCCATTTGTTGCAGTAGCTCGCTATGGTAGCCTCCGGTTGAGGACCATCGCATGGTCCTCCTGTGGACCCACTACGGCCCACACTGCATCGAATCCCTGGGGAGTGTCACTCGCATGAGCGCCGTCAAGTATGACCTGATTGTGATCGGTTCCGGCCCCTCGGGGCAGCGTGCCGCCGTGGCCGCGGCCAAAATCAACAAAAGCGTGGCCGTTATCGAGGCCCGGACCATGGTGGGCGGCGTGTGCGTCAACACCGGCACCATTCCCTCCAAAACCATGCGCGAGGCGGTTCTGCACCTGTCCGGGTACAACTACCGGGCACTCTACGGCGTCAACTACCGGGTCAAGGAAAAAATCAGCATGGCCGACCTGGCCTTCCGCGTCCAGGCGGTGATCAAGACCGAGGTGGACGTGACCGAGGCGCAGCTTTCGCGCAACGGCATCGACGTAATCCACGGCATCGCCCATTTCGTAGACCCGCACCAGGTGCGCGTCGAGGGACCGCAGACCGACTCCACTTTGGAAGCTGACCGAATCATCGTCGCCGTGGGCACCAAGCCCGCCGCCTCGCCCCGTGTGCCCATCAATGGCCGAACCATCGTCAACAGCGACCAGATTCTTGCCTTGCCGGAGCTGCCCCACTCGCTGATCGTGGTGGGCGGCGGCGTGGTCGGTGTCGAGTACGCCTGCATGTTCGCCGTGCTCGGCGTGCGCGTCACGCTCATTGAAAAGCGCGACCGCCTGCTTGAGTTCGCCGACCGGGAGATTATCGAAGCTCTCAGCTATCATCTGCGCGACAGCCGCGTTACCCTGCGCCTTGGCGAAGAAGTGGAAAGCGTGGAAGAGTTGGCCCTCGGCACCGTGGTCGCCAATCTCATGAGCAAGAAAAAAGTCTCCGGCGATGCACTGCTCTACGCCGTGGGCCGCCAGGGAAATATCGACGACCTCAACCTGGCCGCCGCCGGCCTGGAGGCCGACAATCGCGGCCGCATCCCGGTCGACGAGAACTACCAGACCAAGGTCGAACACATTTTCGCGGTGGGCGATGTCATCGGCTTTCCCTCGCTCGCCTCGGTCTCCATGGAGCAGGGACGCATTGCCGCGGCCCGCGCCTTCAACGACCGCGCCACCTCCTCCAATCCCGGCTTTTATCCCTACGGCATTTACACCATCCCGGAAATCAGCTTCATCGGCAAGACCGAGGAGCAGTTGACCGACGAGGACGTGCCCTACGAAGTGGGCATGGCCTACTACCGCGAGACCGCGCGCGGACAAATTCGCGGCGACACCACCGGACGCCTCAAGCTCGTCTTCCATCGCGAAACCCGCAAGGTTCTCGGCGTGCACATCATCGGCGAGGGCGCAGCCGAACTGGTGCACATCGGCCAGGCGGTCATGATCCTGGGTGGCACGGTGGACTACTTCGTGGACACTGTCTTCAACTATCCAACCCTGGCGGAGTGTTACAAGGTGGCGGCCTTTAACGGCCTGGGCCGCCTGCACCGCTACCAGGCGGAGTAAGCGCGAGCAACCTCTCCCATCCCCAAGGAGGGCCCCAATGATTACCGCCATCGGCGTTGTGTTGACCGACCACATCGTGGCCGGAAGGCTTGAAGAGCAGCGGCTCACCGGCAAGCTCCTGCGCTATCCCGTTGACATCGGCGAACTCGGCGCGCTCGCCGCCCTTCCCGGCAGCGAACTGGTGGCGCTGCTGGCCCAGCACATCTCCACTCTGGCCGGCAACGGCGAAAGCCCCGTAGACGCCATCGGGGTCGCCGTTCCCGGCATCATTCGCCACGGCGTGGTCGAGGACTCGCCCAACCTTCCCCAGATCAAGGGAATGCATCTGGCAGAGGAACTGACCCATGCGCTGGCCGAGGGCGGCATCTCCGCCCCTGTCCATGTCGCCAACGATGCCGACTGCATCGCCGCCGGCGTGGCTGCCACCCGCGGCCAGATGGAAAAACTCACCCGCGTCTGGACCATTGGCAACGGCATCGGCTACGGCCGCTGGCCTTACGTCGAAGGCGTCTGGGAGGGCGGCCACATCACCGTCACCCTCGACCCCAAAGAGCGCTACTGCGGCTGCGGCGGCGTGGGCCACCTCGAAGGCATCATGGGCTACCGCGCCATGCGCATGCGCTTCCTTGACCTGGAGCCGGAAGAGGTCTTTGCCCAGGCCCGCCAGGGCGACGCGCGCTGCCGCGAGTTTGTTGACCTGTGGCACCGCGCGCTGGCCGCCGCCACGGCTTCATTCATCCATCTCGCCGGACCCGGCCGCTTTTACTTCACCGGCCACAACGTCGGCTTTCTGGATTTGCCCGTCCTGCGCAGCCACCTGGAAACCATGGTCAAAATGAGCCCGCTGCTCAGCTACTCGCTGGAAATCCTCCCGCCCGACGACGAAACCGCCCTGCTCGGCGCCGGCGTCTCGGCCCTGCGCGCGCTGGCGCGGTGAGGGATCGATGAATGCGACAGGAAATCTGAAGGATGCTCTAGATTGAGCGATTCTGGACGGGCAAATCTTCTAGCCCCTGCATGAACTCTTCCGAAGCAACGGCGTCCGAAGCAAGATAGGCAGACCAATCCTTGGACCGCGCGGAAGGAGGCGGATCGGCTGGCAACCAGATGCTAGCTTCCTTATTTCCAATCGCCATAGCTCTTCCCTCCATTACCTGAATTCCAACCCATGCACAGACCAATGCATCTATCTTATCTTCTATTGGTTTAAGAGCAGAGAATCCTTGTGGATTTTGGGGAACCTCGAAGTCTATTCCCTCTATAACATTCCTCAATGCAGCGAGGATTTCGTCGAGCTTTTCACGAATCATTATCAGTCTTTCTTTTTGCCCAAGGTGACACCAATACTTTTTGGAATTGCCTACCTTGTAGGGCACTCGATAAGGAGTTTTCATGAGCGAAAGCAGTGCTGGATGGGGGTAGGTTTCAATCAACGCGTGGTCTGATAGATCGTTTTGCTGCGTTACCAATGGAAAGCCGCACATTCGGAAACCATCACGAATTTCTTCACTAACGCGCCCCGGCCGGATCGACGAAGGCGCATGTGTTGAACAACCACTGTCACCAAAGAGTTTCGATACCTTTCTATCCGCACAGCGGAGACCGGAGATCGGTACCATTGCTATCGGAATATCTGCCACGACCAAGTTCACATCGGTCTGTGCCAAGCGTATTGCTGTTTCGACCAAAGCGGGAACCGGCACACTACCACCAACAGATCTGCTCGTTCTTTCGGTTGGATATTCTAGAAACTTTTCATAGCTGCACGAGACGCGAACTGATTCCCATTTACCTGTTTTCATCTGCCGGATAAGCGCCACACCGCTCGGGTGATTTGAAGTCCATGCAGCATCGATCCCAATAATAGCGCTCATCGTTTCTCGGGCACATGCTAACACTTCTACAGATGAAATGGTGTGAACTTTCGTGCGCGGCTATATACTTGCGTTCGTTGATTTAATCTTTCAGACGCACACTTGGAAAGTTTTACGGAAATATGGATATATCTCCGGAACCGAAAGGCAGGGAACGCATGTTACGCAGAGATTTTCTATCCGCTTCCTCTTTGGCAATGGGCCTGTCGGCCGCGGGCCTGGGCTCGGCAACGCCGCTGATGGCCGCGCCGGGCGCCGAACTGACAAAAGGCAAGGGAACGGCAAAAAATATCCTGGACTACGGCGCCGTGCCCAACGGCAAGACCCTGAACACCAAGGCCATTCAGCGCGCCATTGACGATGTATCCCGCGCCGGCGGTGGGCTGGTCTACGCGCCTCCCGGAACCTTCCTCACCGGCGGCATCGTTCTCAAGAGCAACATCACGCTCTATCTTGAAGCCGGCTGCGTGCTGCTCGGCAGCACCTCCAACGACGACTACGAATACCACCCCGGCCCTCCCATCCTCGGCGACGCCACCGGCCGCCACCTCATCTTCGCGCAGAACGCCGACGACGTGACCCTCTGTGGCCTCGGCGTCGTCGACGGCCAGGGCGATGCCTTCTGGGAGATCAACCCCAGAACCGCCGTGGTGCTGCCGGAGAACGCATGGATGGATGTGGCCTCAGGCCATTACCAGGCCAAATACAAAAACCTCCGCCCCTCGCCCATGGTCGAGTTTGCCCAGTGCCGCAACCTGCGCATCAGCGGCGTTACGCTTAAGAACTCCTCCGGCTGGACGCTGCGTCCCATCGCCTGCCAGGACGTGGTCATCGACGGCATCCGCATACGCAATCCTTACTACGGCCGTAACACCGACGGCATGGACATCACCGCCTGCACCAACGTCATGGTCTCCAACTGCAACATCGTGGGCGGCGATGACGGCATCTGCCTCAAGAGCGAAAATTTCTACGGCGACGTGCTGCCCACGCGCAATATCACCGTCACCAACTGCATCGTCTCCAGCGCCAGCAACGGCTTCAAAATGGGCACCGCCACGCATGGAGCCTTTGAAAACATCGTCTTCTCGAACTCGGTCATTTACAGCGATACCGACAAGCCACTCAATACCTGGGTCATCGGCGGCATCAACATTGAAACCGTGGACGGCGGCAGCGTGGACGGCGTGGTCGTCTCCAACATTCGCATGCAGAACGTGCGTACGCCCATCTTTGTCCGCCTCGGCAATCGCACCCCAAAGGAAGGCTCATTCCTGCGCAACGTGCTCATCGAGGGCGTGGACGCGGCCGGCGCCATCTGCACCAGTTCCATCATCGGCGTGCCCGGCCTCCGGCCCACAGACATCACGGTGAGCAACTGCCGCCTCCGCACCCGGGAGCAGGGTCAGCCCGGCTGGGCTGAGCGCCTGATTCCTGAAGAGGCCGGCGAGTATCCCGAGTCGTGGATGATGGGCCATCTGCCCGCATTTGGCTTTTATGTTCGCCACGCGGACCGCGTGCGCCTGCGCAACGTCGAGTGCATCGCGGACAAGCCCGATGCGCGTCCCGCCATCGTCTGCGACGACGTGGACGATGTGATTCTAGGCGGCCTCGAGCTCTCCGCGCCCACCGGCAACGCACCCTTGATCGACCTGCGCAACACGCGCCGCGCCTTCCTCACCGGCATGCGTGCGCCCTTGGGCAGCCAGATCTTCGCCCAAATCGGCGGCGCAGCCTCCTCCGCCATCACCCTGCTTGGCAACTCCCTGAACCCGGGCCAACAGGCCGTGAACTTCAGCAATGGAGCGACCAAAGAGTCAACAAGGATCGATTGAGTTTGTGCGGGCGCGGCAACTGGACCGCTTTGAAAACGAACGGCAATGCGCACCCCAACACGTCAAGTTATGACCTGCTGGGACGATAATTAAGTATGGGCTTATTATTGCAGTCACGGATACTCTGGCTAACGCCAAGGGGCGGGGGTAACCGGCCAATGAACCCATTACCGCGAAAAGACCGAATGAAGCTTATTTTGGGCGTCGTGGTCCTGACCGTTGCGTGCATACTTGCTCCGCGGGCTGCGGCAGACGATCTTGTCACTTCGCGAACGGTGCTTAAGGACGCATCCGGCGCTCTGACCATTGCCGATGTGGCGCGCCGCGATGGAACTCCGGTTGGCCAGATACTGGCAACCGGCAGTACGGACTCAGCGCTTTGGATGCGCGTGCAAGTCCGCGCACCGGCTCAAGGCTCCAAGGTCGTTCTGTACATTCTCCCTACTTACCTCAATGAGGTTCGCCTCTACGAAGCCGGTCCGGGCAATCCGGCAACCTGGGAAACACGCGTCACAGGTAACCGCTACTCCTATGACCAGCGTGATCGCAACGGCACCTCCCTGGGCTTTGTCGTAAATGTGACTGCTCCCGAGGCAACCTACTATCTTCGCTTCAAGAACATGGGTCGCACGCTCATAAGCGTAGAAGCGCTGAGCCCGGAGGAAGCAATTCGCAAGGACCACCGGCGTGACCTGTTGGAGGTATTTTTCGTCACCTCCATGCTGTTCCTGCTGCTCTGGGCCATCCTGAACTATCTTCTCGACCGCCAGCCCGTCGTCGGCCTGTTCGCCATTTACCAGGCTGCTTACACCCTGTTTGGCATTGTCGCCACGGGCTATTTGGCGCCCTTGCTGGGCGTCCGCTTTCCACATCTGGTGGATTGGGTGGATACCATCCTCTATCTGGCCATCAATTTCACTACGGTGCTCTTCTGCCGCGAACTGTTCAAGCCCTACAAGCCGCCACCGGCGATGATGCGCGTGCTCACGTTATTGCTGTGGGCATATCCCTTTCTCCTTGCCGGGCTGGCCGTGGACAACGGCGAACCTGCGGTCAGAACCAATGCCTTTCTGATCAGGCTCACCTGGATATTTTTGGCAGCCGTCGCCTTTTCGCTGCGCGTGGAATGTACACCCAGAAGGCGTCTGCTACAGGCCTTCTTCACTTTCGTCTTGTTGAACAATTTTCTGTTTTGGTATATCGACCGCGGCAGCATACCCACATCCAGGGCCGACCTCGGGATGGTGCAAATCCTTATAGTCGACGGTCTGGTGATCGGTGGATTGTTAGCCCTTATGCTCTACGCACGCACGCGCCAGGTACTGCGCGAGGGACAAGAATCGGCGCTGAAGCTGCTGCTGGCGCAGGAAAGATTCGAGACGGAACACGAGCTCAAAAAACATATCGAGGTCGAGGCATGGACTGACTACCTCACCGGGCTCAGCAACCGGCGCCACTTCGTTGAACTGGCGGAGCGCGAACTGGCGCGCGCTATTCGCTTCCAGAGACCGCTCTCCCTGCTGGTGATCGACTTCGATCACTTCAAGGAAATCAATGACACCTGGGGACATCGTGCCGGCGACGTGGTTCTGAAGGAAGTGTCGCGCCTGCTTCGCCAGGCACTGCGCGACGAGGACATCTTTGGGCGCATCGGCGGAGAGGAATTCGCGGTCGTTATGGTTGAGACGGAAGGCGAGGACGCCATCGAGGTTGCGCAAAGACTATGCGCAACCGTTGCGGAGGCCTCAATCGTTCCGCAAGACTGCGAGCGCATCCATGTGAACATTTCCATCGGACTCGCGCAATTGAACAATCGAAAAATTGACTTCAACAACTTGCTGAACAAGGCCGATCAGGCCATGTACGGCGCCAAGCAGGCAGGCCGCAATCAGGTTTTCATCAGCGAGTAGATGACCCACCCTTAACCTGTGTTCCTACCCGGCCTGTAGCCTCAATTCGCCGCCCCGGCATTCCCAGCCCTCAGTAGCACTTCCGCACATACGTCCGCGAAATCCGGTCGTGCCAGCTCAGGTGGTCTTCGTCGAACAGTGCCCAGACCACGCCCAAACCCACCGGCAGCAGGGACAGCAGCAGCGCGCCCAGACGGCCGCATCTTTGCGCGCAGTTGGGGCTCTTGTCGCTGAAGGTGCACAGCGAGATGCGCGCGTACTTCATGCCTGGCGTCGCCGTGGCCAGCGTGTAGAACAACAGCTTGTACAGCGCGCAGATCACCACCAGCGTCGCCAGCGAGCCCAGTTCAATCACCCGCGGCGCGGGCAGATCTGCTGTTTTGGACGCAGCCTCCATGGCCGCCGCCAGGAAGGCTCCCACAATCAGCGAACCATCCACCACCGTGGCCAGCAAACGCCGGCTCATGGACGCCAGTTGCACAGGTGGCGCCGCCGCCGGAACCTCCGGCTCTTCCAGAAGTTCCTCCGCAGTCTGCTCATCCAGTTGGATGCCCGACCACTCTGCGCCAGTCCACACGGGCGCAGCCGCCGTGGCCACTGTTTCTGCCGCCGCGGGTTCAATCGAGATGGTTTCAGGGTCCACCTCGAAGATGCTCAACTGCCCGCCCGGCTCGGCAGCCGAGGCATACGGTCCATCGGCCAGCCGCGGACGAACCTTGCGCGTGGCCACCAGTTCGCGGGGAAATTCGATCAGGTTGGCATGGATGGGCTGGGCCGCATCCACAACCTCAATGCTGTCGGCGCCCAAAGCATCCTGGACCGGTTCCCGCCAGTCTTCAATACCCGGCTCGGATACTTCCATCCCATGCATGACATGGGTGTTCGCCGGTTCCGATGAACGCTTGGGCAAATCCGGCGCCCACTGGATTGCAAAAGAAGGACGCTCCTCGGTTTGGACAGCTTGGGGCGGTTCCGGTCGGACTGGCTCAACCGCGTATACAGCTTCGCGTTCCGCTTCCATACCGGCTTCCAGGCTGGCCAGAATCGATTCCGCGGCAGCCTGTGCATGCAGGGCAGCCTGGGACGCAGCCTCGGCGGCGCGCACTGCGGCGCGGGCCTCACCGGCCAGCACCTCGCTGTAGCTGGGAGCTTTGGCAAAGCGCGCAGCCACCCGCGCCGCAGCCTCCGAGGCGCGGCTGCTGGTGCCTTGCTGAGATTCATTCGCGGGCGGGGGCACTAGCGATGTGCCTTTGTGGCTCTTGTGCGCGGCAACGCGCCGGTTCACTTCCTGCTTCCACGACGGTGCTAGCTGGCTTGCGGATGTGCTCAAAGCTCCCGTGTCCCTTCTGACGCGGCTCACAGTCCTGCTCCCAGGCCTGTGCCGCTGTGCTGGTCCGCGCAGCCCAATAGGTATCCGGGCAGCGTAGACGTTGCTGTCAAAAGAGGTAGAAGGTTTCGCGGAGACGAACAGGCACGCCCCGGATGGTGACATCCGTGACCGGTAAAATCAATCCGAATTTGCCTGCTGCCAGAGCTACGTGGCGCGCGTCCCATCCAAAGTGGCCGGCTTTTGCTATGCTGAGCCTTGCACTATTCAGGTTCTGGGATGCGTCCTCGTAACTTAGTGTTTATCACGCTGCTGGCCCTCTGTCACCTGCTACTTGGCGCGCAGACGTTGACCAATGCGTTACCTCTGGGCCCGCAAGCCCCGGCCGGCGCCCCTGCACCCGTCTCTGGCGAAGCCGGCGCGCAGCCCGCGCTTTTGCCCGATGACCCCGGCCAGGAGGTGGTGCCGCTGGCCCAGCCGGAGCCCGCGCCGCCAACCGGTGTGCCCGTCCAGTTTGAGGCGCTACGCCAGGACCGGGCCGGAGATACCCTCACCCTCACCGGCAATGTCGTGGTCCACTACCGCGATTACATCCTGCGCGCCGACAAGGTTGTCTACCACCAGTCCACATCCGAACTCGAAGCCGATGGCCACCTCCAGGTTGCCGGCGGGCCCAGCGACGTGCTCATCGACGCCACGCACGGCGACATGCGGCTCAACATGCACACCGCGCGCTTTTTCAACGTCAACGGCTCCGAGGGTGTCCGCAAGGCCGGCCGCACCATGGTCTATTCCACGGCGAATCCCTTTATTTTCTCGGGAAGGGTTCTGCTTCAACTCGGCGAAGGCAACTACAGGATTGTGGACGGCTCCATGACCAACTGCCGTTTGCCCAAGCCCGACTGGCGGGTGATCTCCCGCGCCATCAACCTGTCCAACGGTGTAGCCTCCACCTCCAACTCGCTGTTTGAGTTTCTCGGCATTCCGGTCTTCTATCTGCCCTACCTCCACCATCCTGTGGACGAAACCGGCCGCCAGAGCGGACTGCTGATCCCTGTCCTCAGCAATTCGTCCATCAAGGGCTTCATCGTCGGCGAGCAGATGTATTGGGTCATCAACCGCAGCATGGACATGATCGTCGGCGCCGAGTACTTCAGCAAGCGCGGCTGGGCCCCCAATGGCGATTTCCGCTACAAGGGCCCGGGACTCGATCACCTGACAGTGCGCTGGAATGCCCTGCTGGACCGCGGCGTGGAGCAGGAGGTGGGCAACACCCTCGCCACTGCCGCAAAGCCTTCCCTCAAGCCGGCCGATCACCTGCCCGGTCCGGTCGGCCAGGAGCTCGTCAACCAGGGAGGCGTGGATATTATCGCCTTCGGCCGCAAGGATTTTACCCCCGATACTCACGTGGCCGGCACCGTCGAATACCTCTCCAGCTACCTCTACAGGCTGGTTTTCAATGACAACTACTCGCAGGCGGTCAGCTCTAAGGTGTCCAGCAGCGTCGCGATCACTCACGTCCATAACGCGTACGTTCCTTCGCTCTCGATTGACCGCTTCGAGACCTTCGCCAACTCCGACAACGGCAACGAGGCGAGAATTCTGCATCTGCCCAACGCGCGCTTCGATGTGCTGGACCAGCCGCTCGGCGCCTCGCCTCTCTATTGGGGGCTGGCCTCCTCGGCCGCCTTCTTGAGCCGTTCCGAACCCCGCTTTCACGCCCGCAATCTCGGCCGCGTCGACTTCTATCCGCATTTCTACCTGCCCTTTCAGGCCGGAGGATGGTCCGTCGTTCCCCAGGGCGCGCTGCGCGAAACTTTTTACACCATCAGCCAGACTCCCAATCTGATCGGAAGAACCGGCACGCCCTTCATCAGTCACGATCCGCTCAACCGCACCGATGCCGAGGCATCGGTGGACATCCGCCCGCCGGCCATGGAACGCGACTTTACCCTCAACCACTGGAACCGGGTGCTGCGCCACGTGATTGAACCTGAATTGACTTACCGGTATGTGGGTGGCATCGGATCCCAGGCGCAAAATGTGCTCGTGATCGACACCACGGACATCGCCACCAATACCAACGAAGCGGGCTACTCGCTCACGCAGCGGTTCTACCTCCGCCCGGCCGTCGAGAAACCCTGCAACACCCAGGACCCACAGGCTTCCGGCGGCTGTCCGGCCAAGCCGCGCGAGTGGGCCAGTTGGCAGCTTGCCCAGAAATTCTTCATCGATCCCACCTTCGGCGGAGCCATCATCCGCGACCGGCGCAATGTCTTTGACACCACCCTCGATCTCAGCGGCGTGGACTTTCTCGCTTCGCCGACCAACGTCGCTCCCCTTACCTCGCGGCTGCGCTTCGAGGCCATCGACAATCTCCGCATCGAGTGGGATTTCGATTACGACTCCAGGGCCGGGCAACTGGACGCCGACAACCTCTACGCCGGCTACAATTGGGGCCGCACCACCGTCGGCATTGGACACGCTCTGCTCAACGCCGTCGATGAGACCGGCAACACCGCCTCCACCATCAAGAGCCAGCAGATTCAGCCCTTCTTCTCCATTGGAAAGCAGAGCGGCGGCGGCTTCAATCTGGCCGCCAACACCGGCTACGATTTTGTCCTCAACCAGTTGCAATACGCCGGCGTCCAGGCGGTTTATAACTGGGACTGCTGCGGGCTCACCGTCGGTTACCGGCGCTTCCAGCTTGGCTCCATCCGGGATGAAACCCAGTGGCTCTACAGCTTCACCCTGGCCAACTTCGGCTCGGTGGGCGACATCCGCCACGGCAACACCGTCTTTCGTGACACCGCGCTGCCGCCCGCGTTCTAGGGCATAAACCGCCCCTGCCGCTGTATCCTTTCCAGAGAGGAATTCCATTTGTCGCGCATTCACTTCATGGCTGCCCTGCTCGCACTCTGCCTCACCGCGGGCTGCAAGGCACAATCCGCCCCGCAAGCATCTCCTGACCTCGAGCTCAACCGCCACATCGAAGTCATGGTCCGCTCCCAGTTCAACGTCCCGCAAGACTTCAATGTGACCATCGGAACCCGCGCCCCAAGCCAGGTTCCCGGCTATGAGAAGCTGCCCATCACCATCTCCCATGGCGAGAAAAAGTCCGTCGTGGACTTTCTCATCTCCACCGACCACCAAAAGCTGGCCCGGCTTGAAACCTTTGACCTGAACAAGGATCGCGCCTTCTCCATCGACGTGGCCGGACGCCCCATCCGCGGCAATCCCGCCGCCAAGGTCACCGTCATTAACTTCGACGACCTCGAGTGCCCCTACTGCTCCCGCATGCACCAGCAGTTGTTTCCCGCCACGCTCGAGCACTACAAAGGCCTCGTGCGCTTCATCTACAAAGACAACCCGCTCCCCGCGGAAATGCACCCCTGGGCCATGCACGCCGCCGTGGACTCCAGTTGCCTGGCCGAGCTGAGCGGCGATGCCTACTGGTCCTACGTCGATTACCTGCACGCCCATGCCGATGAAGTCACCGGCCAGAGCAGGGATCTGCCCAAGAGTTTCGACGCGCTCAACCGCATCGCCCGCCAGCAGGCCGCGCTGGCCAAACTCGACTCCGGAAAACTCACCCAGTTGGACGCTTGCATCGCCAAACAGGACGAGGCCCCGGTACTCGCCTCGCTCAAGGAAGGCGAGTCGCTCGGAGTCGATGGAACCCCGGCCCTGTTTATCGATGGCGAACGCATCAGCGGCGCCGTCCCCCAGGAACAGCTCTGGCTGTCCATCGATCGCGCCCTGCGCGCGGCCGGGGTCCAGCCTCCTCCCGCGCCGGCCATTCCGCCCCAGGCGGCAGCCTCGGGAAAATAAGCATTTACTCGCTATCGCCACACCGGCTTGTGGCGTTATCCTTGAAAGTCGGGGCCTTGTTGGGCCCGATAGGAGACACCAGGTTGCCAGTTGAATCTGTTTTCACGACACCCGCCCGTATCGCCGTTCTCGGTTTTCTCAGCTGCTCTCTGCTCGTTGCCGTAGCCGGCTGCCATCGCTCGCCCGCTCCCGACGTGGTGGCTACTGTCAACGGCAAAGAAATTCTCCGCGCGGACCTGGAAAGGCTTTACAAAGTCAACCTGGGTGACAGCCCGCAGCAGCCATCCGCCGAACAGGCTGACATTGGCCGGTTGACCATTCTCCATGGCATGATCGAGGACGAAATCCTGCAGCAGCGCGCCGCCAAGCTCAACCTTGTCGCCTCCGATGAGGATGTCAACGCCAAGCTCACTGAGATCAAGGCGCCCTACACGCAGGAGGTGTTCGACAAGCAACTGCAACAGCAAAATATGTCCCTCGATGATTACAAGCGCTTCCTGCGCCGCTCCCTCACCACCACCAAGCTGCTCAACAAGGAAATCGAGTCCAAGATCAACATCACCGACGCTGCAATCGGCGCCTATTATGCAGCGCACAAGGCGGAGTTCAACCTCATCGAGCCGCAATACCACCTGGCCTGGATTCTCACCACCGGCGCACCCTCGCAGCAAACCGGCAATCTGCAAAACAACAAGGCTTCCGGCGACGCCGACGCGAAAAAGAAGATCCAGACGCTCCATACCCGGCTTGAAAGCGGCGAGGACTTCGGAGCCCTGGCCATGAACTTCTCTGAGGACTCCAACACCTCATCGAACGGCGGCGACCGCGGCTTTGTCTCCGAGTCGCAGTTGCACTCAGACCCTGAGGTCTACAACATCATCAGCAAGCTCAAGCCCGGCCAGGTCACCGATATCCTACCTGTCTACGACAGCGCCGGCCCCGCACACCACACCGTCGGCTATGCCATCTACGAGTTGCTTGCTCGCGAGCCGGCCGGACAGCGCGAATTGAACGATCCCCGCGTGCAGCAGACCATCCACACCCAGTTGCACGACAGCCGTGCGCAGTTGCTCCGCAACGCATACTTTGAGATGCTCCACAACGAAGCGAAAGTCCACAACTACTTCGCCGACCAGATCCTCAAGGATAGCGCGCAATAAA
>JARLGF010000092.1 GCA_031296165.1 Occallatibacter sp.
CCGCCTGCTCGAGTACCGCCGGATTCCCCACCAGACGCGCGCCCTCTCGCGCAAAAATATTCTGCTGCGCGACCGCAATACGTGCCAGTACTGCGGCGTGGTGCTGCCGGCCAGCGAACTGACGCTCGACCACGTGATTCCGCGCTCGCGCGGCGGCAACTCGACATGGGAAAACCTGGTTGCCTGCTGCCACGCCTGCAACCGTCAAAAAGGCAATCGCATGTTGAGCGAGATCGATGACATGATTCTGCTGCGCGATCCGAGGCCGTTTTCGTTGCACACCAGCCGTCAGATCATGCGCATGCTGGGGCGGGGGGACGATCGGTGGCGGAAGTATCTGTTCTATTAGTTCCGCTCACTGCGCGGGAGCATTTCTCCTGATGGTTTAGAGGAAGAAGCATTCCCTTTCACTTAGCCAGCAGTAATCGGAGTTATAATTCGGCGACTTTGATTTCGGACTGCTTCCAGGGCCCGTACATCTTGAGGCCGTAATGAAAGCCTTCTGTACGTCAGTTCTCTTTGTCTGGTTCCTTTCCATCTTCATACCAGGATGCGGACGCAATCCGACGCCATCTTCCGGGTCTTTGGGAAACGGCTGCAGCGGCATCCTGCTCTCGGGGACCATGCGCGATTCGTTGACCTCGCAGCCGGTCGCTCAAGGCACGGCGAGCCTGGAGACGGGAACTGAGTTGAGTACGACGCCGCTTTACATCTTTTCTCCAACGCAGTCGGTTGCAACCAATGCCAAGGGCGAATTCAGCTGGTGCGTGCAGGCGGTCACCTATCCATCGGTTCTGGTGTTGGAAGCAACGGATTCGAGCGGCAAGTCGTATCCCCCTTATGTCCAGGCTGTGACAACAACAACTGACCTGGGAACAATTCCGATGGGTGGATGCGCTGTGGCATGCGGATTGGCGGGCGAGGTGCAAACAGCCGCACCGGCGACAATCACAGGAGTCGTCACGAGCACTCCGGCGGCTGCGACGGGAACCGTGATGCCTCTGTTTTCAATGCGGGCACTGGACAATTCGAAGGCCGCGGACGGGTCGGAGAATTTGTGGGCTTTGGCGTTGCCGTTGTTTCCCGCATCGACGTCGCTAACGTTCAGCACTGCCTCGGGTACGTGCGGCGGGACGGCTCCGTTCTGTGCCTCGTATACGCTGTCGGTGCCGGCGCAGAGCCCGGTCTACCCGGTCAGCGGGGGGACAATGCAACAAGCAGCGACGCCTATCTACATGATCTACGTTATGCCAAATAATACTGCCGCGTGTTCTCCGCCGTTTGGCATTTCGACATCGATTCTGTTGGCGACGCCAGGAGCGCAACTCACAGCGCAAGCCGCCGCTCTGACCAATTGTCGATGAAAGTTTTCTGGAGACTGGTTAACAGATTGTTGGTTGTGTTGGTCGCTGGAGCATTTCTCCTGATGGTTTGGAGGTAGATGCATTCCGCCAAGCGGCTTTTGCCTGAAACGTGGCTAGGAGAGACTTCCATCCTGGAGGTGTTAATCCGCACTGAAGGCGACTACTCGCCATCGACCGCCGTGCTTCTCCACGTGGAAGTGATAAGCAGGTGGGTCGCCAAGAGCAACGCTTTCCTTCCCGCTTCCTGTGCGGGTCACGCGAAGATCGCCGGCGAAGACAAAGGGCGGTAGGCCGCGAACCATCTTTCGCGCTACTTCACCAGAAACGCAATAACTGAGAACTGCTGGGTAGTCCCGCCTCTGCGCGTATTCGATTGCTTTGGCGATTGGCACAAGATCCGGTCGATTGTAGGCTCGGGAACGAAACTTGAGGTTGTCGCCGGATGTGTCATACGTGTCGACCGCACAAAGGCTGGGATTGTCCCAAGTGTCTAAGGATGAAAACCAGCAATATGGCAGAGTGATGAGAGCACCCTCGGTTCGGAGCTTTCCGACCTGTGCGAACCCGGGGACCTTATCATCGAGGCCAAAAGCGCCCTCTTGCTTGATAACCTGATCAAGGTCTCCGAGGCCCCGGGGATTCCACTCGCGGGCGTCGTACACGACGCCGCTGCTGCCCGCGCAGCCGGTATAGCCGAACTCGGCAAGGAATCTTGCATTTCCTGACGTACCCCGGTGCAGTGGGTAAAGTTCGAGCCACGAACTGGGTGACTCATGCTCAAATGACTCGTCGTCCGAACCGACCCGACGCCAAAGCCGGTTGGGCTGCCCGGAAATCTCTTCGGGAACACCGAAGACAAAAAACCTTGCATGGGAACGGATCGTAATTTTCAGAACTAGAGCAGGTGGGAGGTTGAGTATCTGAAAATGGAAACGGTTCTCGTCGGGCCAACTTGCGTTGATTTCTGCGCTCAGTCGCTCGAGTTTCTTCAGTGACTCTGTCGTTCGGTCTTGGGGTGATATCGTTTCGGGTCGGGTTGCATTCAATTCCTGTTCGACGAAGTTTCCCGCTTGCTCAAAGAGGGGATTCTCAACATCCGCCGAGTGCCAGTCCCGTTCCCGTCCGTAAGGGGGACCGCATGGGTCCGGTGAAAAATCCGCGAGCTTTTGTAGCAACGGTCGGAAATCCTGAAGTGAGATCGGCGGCACAGAGGAACAGTGATATCGAGGTGGGAGAAGCACAAGAAAAAAAGAGGCGAGGACAGCGGGTGGAATCGAGCGGAAAGTCATAGGTCTAATGCGCGACCTTTGCGCATCTCCAGTTAACCATACTCCAGATTGGTCTACCGGTCGTGAGTTCTAAATGGATCGTCGCTAGCCAAACCGGAAGTTATGTTCTGGTACAAACGGCTAGTTTGCCCTACCGATATGTTTTGTCGTCGACGCGGCTCAGGTCGGTGTCGTTCATTACGCCGATGGTGATGATGGCGAATGTGAAGACCGTCGTGCCCGGTTCGAGGTGGCCGGCGATGGCTTTGTCTGGAGTTCCCAAAGTCATGTGCGCATGGACCCGGCCGTTGATGACGTAGCCGTTCATGCTGACCAGGTCGGCTGGCTGGGTGAGATTCTTTTCGAACGTGTCGTGCGAGGGCATGGTGCGGTTGCTTACCTGGTGCATGTGGTAACCGCGCACCGAGCCTGCACCGCTGAGGATCACGCCGTTCTGGATGTGCTCCTGCTTGACCATTTGTTCGAGGCCCGCCAGCAGGTCCGCCTTGTACTTGAAGCGCAGCACCACGACGCGGTCGAAGTGCCCGGTGAGGGCGTAGACATCGGGAACCGCGCTGCTGTTTTCCTTGGCGTCGTCGGCCGGGTTTGCCGACGGATTCACGATGGTTCTGCGCGTCTCCTGTGCTGAGAGCAGCCCTGTTGTCATCAAGGCAAGAAGTACGATTTGTAGCGAGAGTTTGATTTGTTGAGCGGACATGGTTGCGTTTGAACCTCCGTCATTCCAAGGCTAACCCAGAGTTACTTTTTCGGCTGCGCATCGGGTTGCTGGCCTGCGCCGGGCAGGGTCTGGCCGTTGTAGATGATGGTGCTGGTGGATCCGAAGCGCTTGTAGTCGGTGTACTTGACCGTGTCGCGGATGTGCACGTCCTGGGCCATGTAGCCGCTGCCGCCGGAAAAGTGCAGCTCGCCTTCACCCTTGGTGTAGACCGGGAACCAGTAGTGTCCATCGACCTGCGCCCGCCACGTCATAAACGGTGGATGCAAATCTTCCTGCCCCTTGCGCGTATCGTCGGGCACCATGCGGCCGTTGGTAACCACAATCTGCAGGTCGGTTGCGTCCACCCAGATGGTGCCGTCGAAGTAGCGTTTCTTCTTTTCGATCATCTTTGGACTCACCGAAAAGACATAGCAATCGACTTCATCCACCTTTTGACGTCCCACGTACTTGACGTCGTACTGGGCGATAGCCTCTGTGGTGAGAACGAAGGGATAGCCATGCGAGATGTCCTGCAGATCGGAGGGCGACATCATGACACGCTGCAAGGTGCTCCCCGGCGCGAAAACAACCTTCTCGGTGCGGCGACCGGTGGAGTCGAAGATAACGTCGTCCACCTCATACCACTCACCATCCACTTTGTTGTCGTCGTCCACGGTCTGCACGCGGGCGTAGCGGCGGTAGGTGTAGTGGTTCAGCGCATCCTGAAACTCGCTCTCCTTGGCGGCAAACTGCTTGATGATCTGTTCCGGCGCAACGGCGGGCGAAGAGATATCCATGTGTCCGAAGCCGGCATCGAGCGGCATCGGTGTAAAGCTGTCTTTGCTTTGCGCCGCCGCGGCAAGGGCGCACCCTGCTGCCGCCAGCATCACGATCCACCATTTGCTTTTCAAGCCAGTTACACTCCTCAGTCAGTTATAGTCTTGGCGCAGAATTCATGTGGGCTCCGTCACTTTGACAGGCTCCGCTGCAACTTTAGACGCATGGACTTGGCCTTCGGGCAGGTTTCAGAATAGAGCGTTGGGAAATCAGGCTTCAGTGAGCCCGCCAGGCGTGCGGTTGACGTGCGCATGCCATTCCTGAAAATCATACCTGCCCTCTGCCGGAAACGGTCAAGCCATCTTGCTGTTTCCGCATCCGGAGCGGAAGGAGATTCCGGCTTTAATGCCCGACTATTACCACGTTCCCGCGCTCGTGCTCAGCGCCCTCCTACTGCCCGCCTTCGGGTATCTATATTGGCGTTTCCGCGACACGCGGACGCTGCTGTGGTTTCTGGGCTTTCTGTTTGCCCTGGCCTCCATGACTCTGCGCTACATTATTGAGTGGCCGTGGGAGTTCAACCCGCAGATTCACTTCTGGATGTTAGCAATAGGCCAAGGGTGCGCTCTGGTCGGTTCAGCGCTCTTTCTCGCTTCGCTAACTCCGGCGAGCTTTCGCATCGGCCGGTGGCGCGTTCTCTACGTGGTCCCCTACACCATTCCTCTTGTTCTCGCTTCGTTTCTTCTGAATGTGGTTTTTCACGGCATAACGCCCGCCGGGCCGCCCCTCTTTATCTTTCCCGCGCTGGGAGCGGTTTCTCTCCTGGTCGCATTGTTCTGGGGGGCGGCGCAGAATGGTATGCCGGGTTGGCTCGGAGTGGCGTTTTGTGCCCTCATGGGCGGTTTATCCCTTGTGGCTTGTTTTGTGGTGGGTGCTACCTGGGCGCTGATCTTTGTTGAGAGTTCGAACCTGTTGATGACCGCATTGCTGTTGGTCTTCGTCTTTCGGCGTATTTCCCCGGGCGTGCTCCTCAGCGTGATGGGCTTTACGGCTTGGTCGCTCACCGCTCTGGAGATCATTCCCGCCATCAGCCTCAACTCTTCCCTGGATCTCAACCTGATTCACATCATCGTGATGGCCAAGGTTGTCGCGGCGGCGGGCATGATTCTGCTGGCTCTTGAGGATGAGCTGAACATCAACAAAGCTGCCCAGGAGAGCGAACGCAGGGCACGCCGCGAGTTGGAAGCGTATGCCAATCTCATCCTCGCCCGTCGCAGAGTTGAGGACTTTGACCACCAGGGCACGGATATCTGCGACATAGTGGTGAAGAACAGCAGGTTTGCCCAGGCAGCTCTGTTGCTTGAGAGCGCGGGCCGGTATCGGCTCGTTGGTTCCGCCGGGCTCGACGAGGCAACAGCCGCGGCCTTGAGCGACTTGGCCGTGCGCATCATGCCCGCCAATTTTCTGGCCCCTGGTTCGGTTCCCACTGCCGTGGAACATAGCCAGACGCTTAACCTCGATCTGACGCCCTGGCTGAGCCCCGGCGACGATTTGAAACGGCTGCGGTTTACCCAGGTTCTAGCCGTGCCCATGAGAGGCCGCACCATCGTTGAGGGCGTGCTGCTGCTATCCGCCATGCGCCCCACGCTGCGCAAATCCCTGGCCCTGCCCGGCGACCCGCTGCGCGCCGACGATCTGCTCCCCATCGAGATGCTGGTCGCCAGGCTGCAAGCCACGCGCAGCCAGACCATGCTGTTTGAGAAGCTCATCGACTCTGAGAAATATGCCGGCCTGGGCCAGTTGGCGGCCAATGTCACGCACCATTTGAACAATCCGCTGACGGTGGTTCTGGGCTATGCCTCGCTGCTGGAGGAGACCATTCCGCCCGAAGCTCCCGAGCGCAAAGGCATCGAGTCCATCCTGACCGAGGCCCGCCGCATGAGGTCAACCCTGGAGAGCCTCTCGCGCGTTGCGCGAACTCCCAGTGATCAGCGCGCCGCCATTTCGGTAGCCGAGTTGCTGGCCGACATGGAACAACTCCATCGTTCCGAGCTTTTGCAGCGCTCTATCGACTTTCGGCTGAGCATTGCGCCGTCTCTTCCCAGGGTTATGTGCAGCGCGCAGCAATTGCGCCAGGCCGTGCTGCATTGTCTGCAGTATTCCATTGCCGCGGTGGAGAAACGAGGCCCGGCTTCGTCGCCAGAAGAACCAAAAACCATACGCCTTGAGGCAACGAGCGAGGGGCATCTGGTGCAGATCCTGGTGGCTCATTCGGGGCCGGGCTTCCTCAACCCCGAGCGCGCCTTTGACCCCTTTACTCCCGCGCAGGCCGTGGGAGAGACTGCTGGTCTTGGCCTCAGCCTCTGCGCCACCATTCTCCGTGATCACAACGGACGCGCCTCCGCCGTCAACCTGGAACCGCGCGGGGCGGCCATCATTTTGGAGCTGCAGGCGGCATAAGGGCTTTACAAGCTGCGGAAAGACTCGGGGTTTCGGGTGAAATTGGAGAAAGACGTCCCTCCGGGGCTGAAGCCCTATTGATTATGTTGGCTTTATGCGGGGGTTGAAACCCCCGCCTCCCTCCGTTTTGAGTATTTCCGCAGCCTGCAAAGTACACTTCAGCAAACGCGCTCAAAAGCATCTTTGTTTCTGCTGGAACGCACGAC
>JARLGF010000010.1 GCA_031296165.1 Occallatibacter sp.
CGCATGGCGGCAATGGTTGTTTCGTTTGGCGTCAAAAGCTCGAAGGGGAGAGCCTTGTCGCGTGCTACGCGCGTCAGCATGAGGCGAACCGCATCGGAAACGGTCAAGCCTATTGCCTGGAGAACCACTGTAGCTTCCTCTTTGATTTCCGAATTGATACGGGTCTGAACAAGTGTATTCGCGGACATTTGGCGCCACCTGCATTACATTGTAATGCAAAAATCGGGCGGGTGGCTCAGGTGCCGGGAGAAGTGAAAACAACCACTGAAGATGGGTGCCCCCTGTGCCTCGCTATTGAGCAGGAAACTGGCCTTGGCTGATACGTTTCCACGTAAATCAAGCCTGTTTTTGCGAGCAAAATACGCCAAAAACTGCCAATCCATCCGAAATGACGCGCTGGCGAGCAGGTTTCACCGCCTCTGGAGAGCCGCATTTCGCCGATTTTCACGGATGGGCGGGTGGCCCACGTCTCACCAACCCCAAGATGAGCGGGTGCCCCAGGTCTCGATTTTGAGACCTGGGAGACCACGAACCTCCACCCGCAGTCTTTCTGTTCCCTATTCCCTGTCGTTTGCCGATAATTACCCCTCCAAAGCGCACAATCTTTATAGACTGATTTTCAAAACCAGGGAATCCAATTCCGAAGGGAAGCCTACGGGAGAGAGCAGAGGGCTTCAGCCCTGGATTTTGCCTTTGTCCTGGACCCCGGGGAAGAATCCTCGAAGGGCTTCCAGGAGCATAAAATGCCATATTACGGTATGAAAATCTCAAAAAGAGCCAAAAAACTCCCGTAAGTCCTTTGTTATCGAATTTTTACGAATAACTCCTTTAGAGTCTAATTTTTGCAGCGATACCCCCATCGCATCTCGTTGAAACTGGAGAACTTGACTAAATACATAGGGGGAGGGGGGTGGGGTGCACAAAGAGTAACGAGCATAACACGCCGCCGACGCGGCAAACGCCGTGCTCCCGCCCACCGGCATTCAACTACAATTTGTGTATGAGCTTCCCTGAAATGCGGATGCGCCGGATGCGGCGCAGTGAGTCCTTGCGGGCGCTGGTGCGCGAGACGGTTCTGGAACCCGGCGACCTGATTTATCCCCTGTTCATCTGTCCCGGCGAGGGCGTACGGCGCGAAATCGGCTCCATGCCCGGCGTCTTCAACCTCTCCGTGGACGAGGCTGTCCGCGAGGCCGAGGAGGCCGCAAAGCTGGGCCTGGGCGGACTCCTGCTCTTCGGGCTGCCTGCCACCAAGGACGAACAAGGCACCGGCGCATGGGAAGAGAACGGCATTGTGCAGCAGGGACTGCGCGCGCTCAAGGCTTCAGCCGCTGCCAAAAAGCTGGTGCTCATCGGCGACGTCTGCCTCTGTGAGTACACCAGCCACGGGCACTGCGGCGTGATTGTGGAAGGCCGCGACGGCTGGGACGTGGACAACGATCCCACTCTGGAACTGCTGGCCCGCACCGCCGTCAGCCAGGCCAAAGCCGGTGCCGACGTGGTTGCCCCCAGCGACATGATGGATGGCCGCGTAGCAACCATCCGGCGGGCGTTGGACACAGCAGGCTGCGCGAATACGCCCATCCTCAGCTACGCCTCAAAGTTCGCGTCGGCCTTTTACGGACCCTTCCGCGAGGCAGCAGATTCAGCGCCGCAGTTCGGCGACCGCAAGACCTACCAGATGGACGGCGCCAACCTGCGCGAGGCCATGCGCGAGATCGACCTGGACCTGGGCGAAGGCGCGGACATGATCCTGATGAAGCCCGCCATGCCTTATCTGGACGTGATCCGGGCGGCGCGCGAGCGTGTGGACGTGCCCATGGGCGCCTACCAGGTGTCCGGCGAGTACTCCATGCTCCAGGCAGCGTTTGCCAAGGGCTGGCTTGACCGTGATCGCGCCATTCTGGAGTCCTTAATGGGCATTCGCCGTGCCGGCGCGGACTTTGCAGTCACCTACTTCGCCAAAAACGCGGCAATGCTGCTGGCGTAAAGCCCGGCCCGGCAATCGAAAAACCGCATAGCCCGCCCGTCTTCCGCTACCATAAGTGCATTCGTAGCAAGGCTCCCCCATGTCCACCCTGGAAGTCATCAGCGTTCTGTTCGCCACCGCGGCCGTCTTCGGCCTCATCAGCACCCGCCGGCTCAAACTGCCGATTACCGTCGGGACCATGCTGCTGACGGTGATTGCCTCCGTGTGCCTCATGGCGGCAGGTCAACTGGCTCCCCACTTCCACGACTGGGCCTTGAACCTGGCCCATCACATCGACTTCGAGAGCGTCGTTCTCCACGGAATGCTGCCGCTGCTGCTGTTTGCCGGGGCGTTCCTGCTCGATCTGGAGCAACTGGCGCGGGAAAAGCTCACCGTCTCGCTGCTCTCCATCGTAGGAACGGTGCTTTCCGTGTTCCTGGTCGCCGGCCTCATGTTTCTGCTGACCGGAATGCGGATTCCCTGGATGCAGTGCCTCATCTTTGGCGCGCTCATCTCCCCCACAGACCCCATAGCCGTACTGGAGATGCTCCGCCGCTCCGGCGTTCCCAAGCCGATTCAGGCCCAACTGGCAGGCGAATCCCTCTTCAACGACGGCCTCGGCGCGGTCCTGTTCCTCACCCTGCTGGACGTGGCCCGCGGAAATACCCCCACCCCCCCACAAATTATCGGAACCTTACTCCTCAAGGCCGGTGGCGGCATCGCCGTCGGCATCCTCGCCGCCTGGGTCACTTCCCACCTGATGCGCCGCGTCAACGCCCACCAGGTGGACATTCTGTTCACCATCACCCTGGCCCTGGGCGGCTACGTCCTTGCCGATGCTCTGTATCTCTCTGCACCGCTCGAGGCCGTCGTGGCTGGCATCGCAATGCGCCATTTCAACCGGAATCAGCCCAAAGAACGCATCGACCATGCAAGCGTTGAAAGCTTCTGGGAGCTGATCGACGAGGTTCAGAACTCCATACTCTTCGTCCTGCTCGGCCTTGAGATCATGGCTGTCACCGTTAACATACCGGCACTCTGGGCAGGACTCGCGGCCATTGTCTCCGTCAATGCGGTGCGGCTTGGGGCGGTGGCCGCTCTGCTCGCCCTGGTGCGCTTCTTCCAGCCCGGCCACCGCAGTTCCGTCTTTGTGCTTACCTGGGGCGGCCTCCGCGGTGGACTCTCCATTGCTCTCGCACTCTCGGTCCCTGAAGCGCTGGGCCACACCTGGATGCTCGGCGCAACCTACCTGGTTGTCGTTTTCTCCATTGTTCTGCAGGGCGGCTCAATGAACTGGCTGCTGCATCGGCGGAAGCGTCAGCGCGCCACCGCCCACTGATTCATCCCCTGCCCTACCCTTTGATAAAGGCAAGCAGGTCCGCATTCACCTGATCCTTGTGGGTGGAGCACATGCCGTGCGGCGCGCCCGGATACACCTTCAGCGTGGCTCCCTTCACCAGCGCGGCGGAAAGCAGGGCCGAGTCGTTGATGGGCACAATCTGGTCGTCGTCGCCATGAAGAATCAGCGTCGGCACATCAATCTTCTTCAGGTCCTCGGTAAAGTCGGTTTCAGAGAAGGCCTTGATGCAGTCCAGAACGGCCTTGAATCCGGCCTGCATCCCTTGCAGCCAGAACGAGTCCCGCAAACCCTGCGAAACCTTGGAGCCGGGCCGGTTGGCGCCATAAAACGGCAAGGTCAGGTCCTTGAAAAACTGCGAGCGGTCGGCCAGAACGCCGGCCCGGATATCGTCGAACACCTTGATTGGCAATCCGCCCGGATTGGCTTCAGTCTGCAGCATCAGCGGAGGAACCGCGCCGATGAGCACCGCCTTGGCCACGCGGCTTGCTCCGTGGCGGCCGATGTAGCGGGCCACCTCGCCGCCGCCGGTGGAGTGGCCGACATGCACCGCGTCCTTCAGGTCGAGCGCTTCAGTCAGTTCCGCCAGGTCATCCGCGTAGGTGTCCATATTGTTGCCCTCCCACGGCTGCCCAGAGCGGCCATGCCCGCGCCGGTCATGAGCGATGGTCCGATACCCATGCGAAGACAGAAAGACCATCTGGTCTTCCCAGGCGTCGGCGTCCAAAGGCCAGCCATGACTGAAGACCACGGGCTGACCCGTGCCCCAGTCCTTGTAATAAATCTCCGTTCCATCTTTGGTGGTAAACGTGGGCATGGAAATCTCCTTGATTCGTGTTGGTGAACCTTGCGGGTTGGGGGAAATCGGGAAATTCGGCGGGGAAGCTTGCAGAGGCCGTTGCCTCCAGTCAAGCACGGGCTTTCCGCTCCTCTGTATGGATGCTGAGTGAGGGGTTCAGGTTGCGAAGCCATTTGCGCCGGGCGCGTGTGGAAAAGTCCGATTGCGTTCAAGCGCATGCGCCGGCATTCCATCGGCAGCTACCCGCGACTTTCAATGTGGCGCGTACAAATCCCTTTGCGGTGGGCCGAGCGTATGCTCTTCTAAAAGCACCTGCCTATGCGCGAACGCCTGGAAAGCTACTTTGAATTCGCCCGCCTGGGAACTAACTGGCGGACGGAGATTCTGGCCGGGGTCACGACGTTTCTGACCATGGCCTATATCGTGCTGGTGAATCCAGCCATCCTGTCGGCAACCGGAATGCCGCTGGCTGCGGTAACCGCGGCAACCTGCCTTTCTGCGGCCTTCGGCTCCATCCTCATGGGGGCGGTGGCGCGCTACCCCATTGCGCTGGCTCCCGGCATGGGCCTCAATGCCTACTTCACCTACAGCGTCTGCCTGAAGATGCACATCCCGTGGCAGACGGCTCTAGGCGCGGTGTTTCTTTCCGGCGTTCTATTTCTGGCGCTGACTGCGGCGGGCATCCGGCAGATGATCCTGCGCGCCATTCCCCACGAGCTATATGCCGCAGTGGCCGGCGGCATCGGCCTGTTCATCGCCTTCATCGGCTTCCGCAATGCGGGCCTGGTGGTGGGCGACTCGGCGACCCTGGTCAGCCTGGGAAACATCCGCAATCCCGCGACCGCGCTGGCGCTGTTCGGCCTCATCCTGATGGTGGCCCTGGAAGTGAAAAAAGTCCGCGCGGCCATCCTCCTCGGCGTGCTGGCGACCACGGGACTGGCCTGGTGTTTCGGGCTGGTGCACTGGGTTCCGGCAGCGGGCGGCTTTCAGGCGCTGGGCGCGACGGCCTTCAAGCTGGACATCCGCGGCGCGCTCGGCAAGGGCGTGCTGGAGATTATTTTTGTCTTCTTCTTTGTGGACCTGTTCGACAATCTGGGCACGCTGGTGGCTGTGACCAAGCGGGCCGGTCTGATTGCCGCGGACAACACCATTCCCCGTCTGAGCCGCATCTTGTTTGCCGACGCCACGGCCACCATTTTCGGCTCGCTGACCGGAACCTCGACAGTGACCAGTTACGTGGAATCGACGGCCGGTGTGGCGGCGGGAGGGCGCTCGGGCGTCACCGCCATCGTGACCGGATTGCTGTTTCTGGGGGCCATCGGCACCGCTCCCTTTGTGGGCATCGTGCCCCCGGCAGCCACTGCGCCGGCGCTGATCCTTGTCGGTTCCATGATGCTGGCCACCATCTCCGAGATTCCCTGGCGGGAGCCGCTGATCGCGGTGCCCGCGTTCCTGACCCTGGTGCTCATCCCGCTCACCTACTCGATTGCCAACGGCCTGGGCTTCGGCATCATCTCCTGGGCGGTGCTGCAGTTGGCCACTGGCAGATTTCGCCGCCAGGACTGGCTGCTCTACGTGCTGGCCGCACTGTTTCTGACCCGCTTTATCTACTTAGGCGCGAGTTAGGGCTGGGAGCGAGTTAAGGCCTGCTAACATGGATTGCGCAGAGGGAAAGGAGCGGCCTTGCTCGAACTGTTTCACGGCGGAAAATAAGCCTTGAAATCCACAGCCAGCGCCCACAGCGTTGCCTGCTTGAGTCCTTTCCGGGCACTATGGCCAAAAAGTCGTAAACTCATCCTATCCTTCCCCTGTACTATGGAGGCTTAAGCTGGTCTTTCGAAATGCGCACGCCATGAAGAGAACCTGGAATTTGCGGATGGTGGAAGCACGGCATTTGACGCTGCCCAGGCTGGCAATTGCGGCTGCGGCCTCACTGGCGCTGGCGTTTGGGCTCTCGGCCTGCGAGAACGTGGCCACCTACACGCAGCCCAGCCTGGTCCGCGTGATTGACGCCTCGTACATTGCCCCGGCCGTGAATGTAACGGTAGAAGGAACAATTCTTGCGGGCAACATCGGCCAGGGAAGCATTACTCCCTATGGCACACTGACGGCCTCCACCAATGCCTCGATCAAAGTGACAGCCGCCACCGGCGGCAAGGCGCTGGTAACCACCAATGGTACGCTGCTGGCCGGCCATCAGCACTCCATTTTCCTCACCGACAACGGCGCCGCAGCCACCAGCTACGAGGTCACGATTCTAGAGGACCAGCAAGTGGCGGCCGCCGGCGGCCACTCCGCCTTCCGCTTTCTCAATCAGGCGCCCAAGACCGGGGCTGTCGACGTTTACATGATTCCCAGCGGCACCACCATCGCCAATACCATCCCCATCGTTACCGCTCTGCCCGTCGGCTCCACCGCGGGCTACATCAGCTTTACCTCCCAGACCGTCACCATGGTCATTGTTCCCACCGGCCTGCTGACACCCAAGTACACCTCCTCATCCCTGGCCCTGACTGGCGGCGAAGTGCGCACCGTGCTGATCGTCGATACCCAGCTGACCAGCAATCCTCCCGTGGAAGTCTTCATGGCCAACGACGTAGACTAGGGCCAATTTGCCCATGAGATTCCGGTCATCGCGCTGGTTGCTGCTTGTCCTGTTCTGCTGCGTCGGCGTGGACTTGCCCGGCATGATCGTGCCTGCCGGCGCGGACGACGGCTTTAGCGTCGTGCATGTCTATCCGCACGACCCGCAGGCCTTTACGCAGGGACTCCTCTACGTGGATGGACATCTTTATGAAAGCACCGGCCTCAACGGCCACTCCACGTTGCGCATGGAAGATCTGGAAACCGGGCGGACATTGCAGAATCTCGACGTGCCCAGCCGGTACTTTGCCGAAGGGCTCACGCAATGGGACAGCACGCTCATTCAACTCACATGGCAGGCGCACACCGCTCTGGTCTACGACCGTTTCAGCTTCCGCCTGCTGCGTACCTTCCATTACACGGGTGAGGGTTGGGGTTTGACCCGGGACGGAAAGAACCTGGTTCTGAGCGACGGCACCGCGACCCTGCGCTTCTTCAATCCGACCAGCTTCCGCGAGGTGCGGCGCGTGGTTGTCAGGGACCACGGAGCTCCGGTCGGCCAACTGAACGAACTGGAGTACGTCCACGGCCAGATTTACGCCAACATCTGGCACTCTGACCGTATTGCCCGCATCGCGCCCGCCACCGGCAAGGTGCTGGGCTGGATCAACCTGAGCGTCCTGCTGCCTCAGAACCAGCGCTCCAGCCCGGAGGCGGTGCTGAACGGCATCGCCTACGACGCTGCGCACGACCGGCTGTTTGTCACCGGCAAGCTATGGCCAACCCTGTTTGAGATCAAAGTGCTCCCGGAAACCGTCAAGCCCGTTCCCATGCACCGGCCATGATTGCAAATTGGGAACAGGCTGTTCCCGATCCTGTTCCTGTCATATTCCCGCCATCGGCCGCACGCGTATACTTCTCGGCAAGGCACGTAATGGACCCATCGGCGATCTTATTTCCAAATACCCTGCAAAACGCGGCCATGCTCACTATAATTCTGGCCTTTGCTGGCTATCTGGTCACATTTCTCAGCACGCGCATGATGGCCCAGCGCGCGGACATGCTGCGCCTGGTGAACAAGCGGCTCAACGAGTTCTACGGCCCTCTGTACGTAGCGTCCCAGGCCGGCAATATTGCCTACCGGTCGCTGCTCAAGAAGCAGCACAAAACGCAGAGCGAACCGATCCTGGATTCGGAGATGAAGGAGTGGGTGCTGTGGATGACCACCATCTTCATGCCTCTGAACGATGTCCGCGAAAAGATCATTATCGAGAAAGCCTACTTGATCATCGAGGAGCAGATGCCGCGCAGCCTGCTGGACTTTGTAACTCACGTGGTGGGCTACAAAGCAGTGCTGGCCAAGTGGGCGGATGGCGACTTCTCTGAGCGCCGCTCCACCATCGGCTGGCCGCCGGAGTTCGACAACTATGTCGAGCGCTCGTACAAGGCCCTCAAGGCCGAGCAGTTGCGCCTGCTGCATTCCTCCGCCTGGTGGTTCTATCACCGGATGACCCACCGTAAGCGGCGATAGATCGGTTTCCAGTTGTCAGTTTTCAGTTGTTGTCAGCCAGCCTGGTTCGCGATGGGGGGGAATCCGCAAGCCGCAAATGCAAGAACTCCACCCCGGTGCATGGCGCTCTTACACATGAAAAACTCTGATTTTGGCTCTAGCCGCTACGCCAAAACCGGCTCCGGCAGCGCCAGGTTCTTCCAAAGGCGCAGGACTGGGCCAGCCTGATTAATGGTGTAAAAGTGCAACCCAGGAGCGCCGTTGCTGAGAAGGTTCTGGCAAAGACGGGTGACGACCTCCAGGCCAAAGTCCAGCAGCGCGGGCTTGTCGTCCTGCAGTTGTTCCAGGCGCAGGCGCACCCAGCGCGGCAGGTCGGCGCCGCACCCGGCACAGAAGCGGACGGCGTTGGCAAAGCTGGTGATGGGCATGATGCCGGGCACGATGGGGATTTTGACGCCAGCCTTGCCGCAGCGCTCCATAAAGTCGAAGTAGGCGTCGGCGTTGTAGAACAGTTGGGTCAGAGCCCCGTCCGCGCCGGCCTCCACCTTACGCAGAAAGTTATCAAAGTCCACGGCGGGATTGGGAGCCTGCGGGTGCATCTCCGGGTAGGCGGCCACCTCGATCTCGAAGGCATCCCCATGCGTCTCGCGGATGAAGCTGACCAGTTGATTGGCGTAGTGGAACTCGCCCGGCGCGGAGGAACTCATGGCCGTGGCCGGCAAATCGCCGCGCAGGGCCACAATGCGCTTCACGCCCGCTACGCGGTAGCGGTCCAGTTGCGCGGCAACGTGGGCGCGCGTGGAACCCACACAGGTGAGGTGCGGCACGGCCTCTCCGCCGGTCTGCTCCACCACGGTCATCAGCGTCTCGTACGTGCCTTCCTGGTCTGAACCGCCGGCACCGTTGGTCACCGAGTAATAATTGGGCCGCAACGCGGCGAGGCGGCTGATCGTAGACCGCAACTTCGCCACGCCTTCCGGCGTGCGCGGCGGAAACAACTCGAAGGAAAAACTCAGCGGTGCGGTCATGCGTGAAACACCCGAAGAAATCCATGAAGTGCGTTGAGCGCCCCGGCTCTGGTCCGCTGCGGCAGACGAGAACTGAAGCACTCAACGAATTAACCTCTCAAAGCAGTTTCCAATCAAGGACAACTGACAACTGCTCACTGACAACTGCTCTTAGTACCTGTAATTGTCCGCCTTGTACGGCCCTTCCACCGGCACGCCGAGATACTCGGCCTGCTTGGCGGTCAGCGTGGTCAGCTTCACGCCGATCTTTTCCAGATGCAGGCGGGCTACTTCTTCGTCCAGCTTCTTGGGCAGCACATAGACGCCCACTTTGTAGGTGTCTTTGTGTGCCCAAAGATCCAGCTGCGCCAGCGTCTGGTTGGCAAAGCTGTTGCTCATCACGAAGCTGGGATGGCCGGTCGCGCAGCCCAGGTTCACCAGCCGTCCCTCGGCCAGCACAAAGATGCCGTGCCCGTCGGGGAAGGTATAGAAGTCCACCTGCGGCTTGATGTTCAGCTTGGTCACGCCCGGCTCGGCATTGAGCGGATCCACCTGGATTTCGTTATCGAAGTGGCCAATGTTGCAGACAATGGCCTGGTCCTTCATCTTCTTCATGTGGTCCAGTGTGATGATGTCCGTGTTGCCCGTGGTGGTCACGTAGATGTCGCCGCGTCCCAGCGTCTCTTCTACAGTTGTCACCTCAAAGCCTTCCATCGCCGCCTGCAGCGCGTTGATCGGATCGATCTCGGTGACAATGCTACGCGCGCCCATGCCGCGCAACGAGTGCGCGCAGCCCTTGCCCACATCGCCGTACCCGCAGATCACGGCAACCTTGCGGGCAACCATCTCGTCGGTGGCGCGCTTGATGCCGTCAGCCAGCGATTCGCGGCAGCCGTAGAGGTTGTCGAACTTCGACTTCGTCACCGAGTCATTGACGTTGATGGCGGGAACCAGCAGCTTGCCCTGTTCCATCATCTTGTAAAGCCGGTGCACGCCCGTGGTGGTCTCTTCCGAGACGCCGCGCCACTCCTTGACAACCTTGTGCCAGTGCTGCGGGTCTTCGGCATGGACCTTCTTGAGCAGATCCTTGATGACCTGTTCTTCATGGTTGCCTGAGGGCGTATTGACCCAGCCGTCGCCGCTCTCCAGCTCATAGCCCTTGTGGATCAACAGGGTCACATCGCCGCCGTCGTCCACCACCAGTTGCGGTCCCTTGCCGCCCTTGTGAGCCAGCGCCTGATAAGTGCACCACCAGTAGTCCTCCAGAGACTCACCCTTCCACGCAAACACCGGAACGCCGGTGGCGGCAATGGCCGAGGCAGCATGGTCCTGCGTGGAGAAGATGTTGCAGCTTGCCCAGCGCACTTCCGCGCCCAGGCTGACCAGCGTCTCAATCAGCACCGCGGTCTGAATGGTCATGTGCAGCGAACCGGTAATGCGCACACCGGCCAGAGGCTTGGCGGCGGCATACTTATTGCGGATGGAAACCAGGCCCGGCATCTCGTGCTCGGCGATGTTGATTTCCTTCCGGCCCCAGTCGGCCAGGGCCATATCGGCCACTTTGTATCCCAAATTCGTGACTTCCAGTGTTGAAGTTGCCATCCGGATTCTCCTTATATCGTCCTATCGTGATATGTTGATATGTACCAGAACCTCCTTGTTGTAGTCAATTGCGAAATATGGCGTCGATTGTAAAAATCCTGCGCGTGGTGGCCGATCCCAACCGGCTCCGCATCCTGCTGCTGCTCCGGGGCGAGGAACTATCTGTGGCGGAGTTGCAGGAGATTCTGGTCATGGGCCAGAGCACCATTTCCACGCACCTGTCGCAGTTGAAGCAGGCGGAGCTGGTGGAAGACCGGCGCACCGGCAAGAGCAATCTCTACCGGCTGACCGCCTCCAGTGCGGGCAGCCTTTTGATTGAGCTGCTTGACCGCGCAAAGCAGGAGATTCCCGAAGCGGCAGAGGACCAGGCGGCGCGGCGCCAGGTGCTGCGCAAGCGGCAGGACAAGATGCGCAGCTTCTTTGACTCGGTGGCCGGCCGGCTGGGCAAGGATTACGTTCCGGGCAAGTCGTGGAAGAGCCTGGCCGAGGCGCTGCTGCGGCTCATGCCGCCCCTGGTGATTGCCGATCTGGGCGCGGGCGAGGGAGCCTTTGCGCTGCTGCTGGCCGAGCGCGCCAAAAAAGTGATTGCCGTGGACAGCTCGGCAAAGATGATCGAAGTGGGCCGTGAGCTGGCTCTGCGCCACGAGGTCGGAAACCTGGAATTCCGGCTTGGCGATATGGAAGAGATTCCCATCGACGACGCCAGCGTGGACTTGGTTTTTTTCTCGCAATCGCTGCACCACGCCCTGCACCCTGAATGCGCCCTCAAAGAGGCATGGAGAATTCTTGTGCCCGGGGGCCGCATCGTAATTCTCGACCTGGTGAAGCACCGCTTTGAAGAAGCGCGGGAAATGTATGCCGACGAGTGGCTGGGGTTCAGCGAGTCGGCGTTGGAAGCGATGCTGGAAAAAACCGGCTTCTCGCAGGTGGAAACTTCAGTCGTGCACAAGGAGCCGGAAACGCCGCAATTTCAAACCCTGCTGGCGGTAGGAAACAAACCAGGTTAGCGCGCTGAATCGCGAACCCTATCAATCCGCCGTGAGTCTAAAATACTCTAGAATTCGTACCGCAAGAAATGGACCCCATGGCCGCCGTTGCAAAGAACGCCTCCGCGCCTCAACCCGCAAACAAAGCCGTTCACTTCACGCGGGCCCGCCGTACCGCGATTTTGAAGGCGCTGGCCGACCCCAGGCGGTTTGAGCTGCTGGAACGCATTGCCAGGGCGCGCTGTCCGCTGGACTGTTCGCAGGCGGGCGCTGCTCTGCCCATCTCGGCAGCCACGCTCTCGCACCACGTCAAGGAACTGGAAGCAGCCGGCCTGATTCACATCCGGCGTGAAGGAAAATTCCATTTTCTGACTCTCAAGCCGGGCGTTCTTGAAGCCCTTAGCGCCATCCTTGCCGCGCTGGAGCAGTCTCCCTGCCCGGGACGCTGAAACTCCTATCCAAAGATTTCCACAAATCGTCTGAATCCATTTTCTACCTCCCTAATCAATTCGATAGTTGTCGAAATGTCGAAGTGAAGGCGTTTCGGCAGGGAGAAGGAACATGAGCAGTCTTCAGGGAAAGGTCGCGCTGGTTACCGGCGCATCAAAGGGCATTGGCGCTGCCATTGCCAAAGAGCTGGCGGCGCGCGGCGCTGCCGTGGCAGTCAACTACTCCGGCAGCAAGGCTGCCGCGGAAAAAGTTGTAGCTGAGATCAAGGCCGGTGGCGGCAAAGCTATCGCCGTGCAGGCAGACCTGAACAACCCGGACTCAATCGGCCCGCTGGTAGAGACCACGGCGCGGGAGCTCGGCCCCATCAATGTGCTAGTGAACAATGCGGGCGTGTATGAGTTTGCGCCGATTGAAGCAGTAACGGCTGCAAGCTATCAACGGCAGTTTGGCCTCAACGTGCTGGGCCTTCTGCTGACCACGCAAGCGGCGCTGCAGCAGTTCGATTCCAAAGGCGGCAGCATCATCAATATCGGTTCAGTTGCGGCTTCTGGGGTGGCGTCGGCCGCGGTGTACAGCGGCACCAAGGGCGCGGTCAACTCCATCACCGTCGCGCTATCAAAGGAGCTTGGCCCCAAGCAGATTCGCGTGAACGCGCTGAATCCGGGAATGGTAGAGACTGAAGGCGTGCATGCGGCTGGGTTCCTTGGCACCGACTTCCACAAGCAGGCCATTGTGGATACGCCGCTGGGACGGATTGGCCAGCCAAACGATATCGCCTCGATTGCCGCATTCCTGGCTTCAGACGACTCGGTCTGGGTAAGCGGGCAGACGATCCAGGCATCGGGAGGAGCGCGGCTGTAACGGGGTCAGGCGCGCTCCGCATCCAGCAGTTGGCGCTTGCGCTCGATGCCCCAGCGATAACCGGTGAGCGCGCCACTGGCGCCTACTACGCGATGGCACGGCACCACCAGGGCCACGCGATTGGTGGCGCAGGCACGGGCCACGGCGCGGGTGGCGTTGGCGTTGCCCATCTCGCGCGCCAACTGGCTGTAACTGCGGGTCTGTCCACGCGGAATGGCTCGGAGCGCCTGCCAGACCCGCAGTTGAAAGGCGGTGCCGCGCAGGTCCAGTGGTGCCTGCGGTTCGTAGCCATTGGCCGCATCGCCTGTATCCGCGCCCACCACGCACAGCGCAGCATCCACCAGGCCAGCAAGCGATGGATCGTGCTGGAGCGTGGCCAACGGAAACTCCGCACGCAGGCTGCTTTCGGCTTCAGCCGATGAGGCAGCCAAAGCCAGCCAACAGAGCCCGCGCGCGGTAGCTCCCACAACCATCCAGCCAAAGGGCGAATGGGCCGTGGTGTAGCCAATGCGCTCGCCGTGCCCCCCCTGGGCAAAGCGCGTGGGCGTCATGCCCAGTTGCGAGCCTTCATAGGCACGGCTCGCTGAGCCGAAGCCGGCGTTATAAATTGCGTCCGTCACGGGTTCCCCTTGTTTCAGTGCGCTGCGCAGTGAGCCTGCACGCAACGCCCGCTGGTATTGGAGCGGACTTGCGCCGAGTTCGTGTTTGAAGAGCCGCTGCACGGTAAAAGGGCTGAGCCCGGCGATGCGGCCAAGTTCGGCCAGCGAAACCCGGCGGTCGAACTTGGCTTCGATATGCCTGCGAATCGTGTCCAACGGACTGCCCTGCGCCGCAGCCTCCGGGCGGCATCGCTTGCAGGGGCGAAAGCCGGCGGCGCGCGCCTCGGCGGCGGAGCGGAAGAAGCGCACGTTGCTCTGGAGCGGGCGGCGGCTGGAGCAGCCGGGGCGGCAAAAAATGCCGGTGGTGGTGACCGCGTAAAAGAACCTGGCTGCTGAATCGCGGGCGAGGAGCTGCTGCCAGGCTGTTTCGGGATCGAGGTCTGCGGCCAGTGCGGCGATGCTGCGGGCGGCTGCGATTTGGGGTTTGCTACTCATGGGAGCTATAGTCGCCGATGCGCCGCCCGGTCCGCTACCCGGTTCTTGCGCGCAATTCCGATTTTCTCTCTGGCCCTCATCAAAAAGAACGGAAGTCTCGAAGGGAATGTGCAAAGGCTAAGAGCCAGGTTCACGGTTGCTCTCAATCAGTTTGTTGAGTGTGGCTTCCGCCCGCTCCAGATCTTCCTCGGTATCCACGCCAGTGGTGTCGCTGGGTGCCTCTGCTACATAGATATCGATTCCGTTTTCCAGCAGGCGCAACTGCTCCAACCGCTCCAGCCGCTCCAGTGGGGAGGTCTTGAGCGAAGCAAAGCGCTCTAGCGCGGCCTTGCGGTAGGCATAAATGCCCAGATGCTTGCGGCAGCAGCGAACGCCGGTATGGTCGCGGTCGAAAGGAACCTTAGCGCGGGTAAAATACAGCGCGCGGCCGTCGAGGGCCGTAACCACCTTGACCGCATTGGGATTGTCGATCTCCTCGTCCGGGCACGGAACCGACAGCGTGGTGACCTGAACTTCAGGCCGCGCAAAGAGATTCAACAGCGGCGGGAAAAAGTTGGGCGTCAGCGTCGGCTCGTCGCCCTGGATATTGACGTAGATGTCCGCGTCGATCTGGCGCGCCACTTCACGGACGCGATCAGAGCCGCTGGGGCAAAACGGCGAGGTCATCACCACGGGAATGCCGCGCTCCCGGCAAACCTCGGCCACTTCCTCTGCATCGGTGGCCACGACTACCGGGTCCATCAGGCCACTGGCGGCGGCCGCGCGCCATACCCACTCGACCATGGGCCGGCCGGCAAGGCTGCGCAACACCTTGCGGCTGAGCCGCGTGGAACGGAGCCGCGCGGGAATGACCGCAGCAATACGCAAAGTACTCATGCAGGCCAGTTTACAGGATCGGGGGCGCAATGCTCATCTTCGCGGCCAGCCCCATCCGCGGGAAGCGCCTCCTTTCTGGTTAGGGTTATTGCATTGTGCAATTTGTTTATTATCATATAGATACTGTCGTATTTGTGCGATAAAAGCGGCGCAGGTAAATCTGCCCCTTCGTATGACTAAACAGCTTATTTCGCGCCGGCTCGAACCATTCTGGTTACATTTCGGTAAGCGGGCGGTACACGCCGGCCATCCGGATCGCACAGAATGAGATCTCCGTGGATATCCACGCCGGAGGGCGGTCGCCGCGGCAGATGTCCACGCTTGGGGGTGACAAAAAATTCGTCCAGGCGAAAAATACCAGCTAGCAACAATCCAATAAATGGGATTGCAAACAACAAAGCGTCCCTGGTGGAACTCAAGACTTGCTCGTGCACGGTGACCTCCGTGAAATTGGACAGACTGCATGAGGGTTTTCTTATGCAGTCTTTGAAGGTTATCGGCAGAGGATTAAGGATTCCTTAGAATCTAAAGTCACCGGGGCGTTGACTGGAAGGCCAATAGGGCAAATTTGTCACGCCCAGTAACTGCGGTCCAGGGTGCGGTACTGGATGGCTTCGGCCAGGTGGGCAACGGACAGGTGTTCGGAGCCTTCCAGGTCGGCGATGGTACGCGCCACTTTCAGGATGCGGTCGTGGGCGCGCGCGGTCAGGCCCTGCTGCTGCATGGCGCGTTCCAGCAGGCGCTCGGCATCGGCGCCCAGTTCGCAATAGGCGCGGATCTGACGGGTGGTCATCTGCGCGTTGGCGTAGATTTTTTCACCGGCCTTCTTGAAGCGTTTCCGCTGCTGTTCGCGCGCGGCCATCACGCGGTCGCGAATCTGTGCCGAGCCTTCGGCCGCCGCTCCGCCGCGCAGCTCCTTATATTGAACCGCTGGAACTTCGATGTGAATATCGATGCGGTCGAGAAGCGGGCCGGAGATCTTGGCCACGTAGCGCTGTATCATGGGCGGTGTACACATGCACTCGCGGGACTTGTCGTTGAAGTAGCCGCAGGGGCAGGGATTCATGGCCGCGGCCAGCATGAAGCGCGCGGGAAAGCTGAGTGACATGGAGGCACGGGCGATGGTCACCGTGTGGTCTTCAAGGGGCTGGCGCATGACCTCGAGCACGTTTCGGGGGAACTCCGGCAGCTCGTCGAGAAAGAGGAGCCCGTTGTGGGCCAGCGAAACTTCTCCGGGGCGGGGCACGACGCCGCCGCCGATCAGGCCAGCATCGGAGATGGTGTGGTGCGGTGAGCGAAAGGGCCGCTGCGTGACCAGTCCCGCTGCTGCATCCAGCACGCCGGCCACGGAGTGAATCTTGGTGGTCTCCAGCGCTTCCTCAAACGTGAGCGGTGCAAGGATGGAGGGCAGGCGCTTGGCCAGCATGGTCTTGCCCGATCCGGGCGGACCGATCATTAATATGTTGTGGCTGCCGGCCGCTGCGACTTCGAGCGCGCGCTTGGCCGTCTGCTGGCCGCGCACATCGCTGAAGTCCACGGAGAAATGCTGCAGCTCGCCGAGCAGTTCCCTGGTGTCTACGCGGAAGGGCTCGCGCTGAATCACGCCGACCACAGAGCTGTTGAGCAACTCCAGCACATCCAACAGCGAGGAAACGGGATAGACGTTGACGCCCTCGACCACGGCGGCTTCAGCGGCGTTGGCCGCGGGCAGAATCAGGTTGGGAATATTTTTTTCACGCGCCAGAATGGCCACCGGCAACATGCCGGGAATGGGGCGCAGACTTCCGTCCAGGCCTAGTTCGCCCACCAGCAGGAACTGGCTGAGATCGTCGACGCGTAGCGCCCCGTAGGCGCCGAGGATGCCAACGGCGATGGGCAGGTCAAAGCCCGAGCCTTCCTTTTTCAGGTCGGCGGGCGCCAGGTTAATGGTGATGAACGTGGGCGGTATCAGGTAGCCGGAGTTTTTGATGGCGGCGCGCACACGGTCGCGGCTCTCGCGCACCGCGGCGTCGGGAAGGCCCACGGTGTGAAACACCTCCTTCTCTGCAACCGCGCCGCTATAGTCCACCTCGACATCGATGAGGTTGGCATCGATGCCGTAGACCGCCGCGCTGAGGACTTTAAATAGCATGGTCAAAGATTGAAGCGAGTGTAACAGACTGCAGTTGTCAGTTGTCAGTGAACAGTTGTCAGTTGGCCTGCGCCTGGTCATTGAACCAGATTGTGCCAGTGGACAGAATACTCATGCTTGCGCCGCACCCGGCAGCTGAAAGATCCTTGCCGTTGGCCACTGTTCACTGAACACTGACAACTGTACTTCTGTCCACGCTACAATTTCATTTGTGACCACGAGCCTTTTTGAGCTGTACAAAATCGGCGTCGGTCCATCGAGTTCGCATACGATGGGACCAATGCGCGCGGCGTTCCGCTTTGCAAACGAACTTGAGAACCGAGGGCTGTTGGATAAAGTAAAGTGCGTGCAGGTGGAGCTGTACGGCTCGCTGGCCCTCACCGGACTGGGCCACGCCACGGACCGCGCTGTTTTGCTGGGTCTGTCAGGCAACGAGCCGGCCAACATCGATCCCGATGCAATTGAATCCACGGTCGCGGAAATTCGTGCGTCGCGGCGGATCGAACTGGCGGGAACGCTCCCGATTGCTTTTGACGAATCGAGCGACCTAGTCTTCCATAGCGATCTCATGTTTCCTCCCGGCGCGCAGACCCGGCATCCCAACGGATTGAAATTCACGGCCTACGATGCGGCGGGCCTGGTGCTAGACATGCGCACCTTCTTTTCGATCGGCGGCGGATTCATCATCGAAGACGGCGCCGATGCGTCGGCTTACAAGCGGCAGGCGCCCATTCCTTTTCCCTTTCACAGCTCCGCGGAGTTGCTGGCAACGGCAGAAGCCAACGAACTGAGCATCAGCCAGCTCATGCTTGAGAACGAGTGCGCGCTGGTGGAAGGCAATGGGGAGCGCGCGCCTGTTGCCGTGGTGCGCCAGGGCATCGAGCGGCTGTGGCAGGTGATGCAGGGATGCGTCGAGCGCGGCATGGCGGCCGAAGGGATTCTACCCGGCGGCTTGAATGTGCGCCGTCGCGCGCATCGCCTGGCCGGGCGGCTGCGCGAAAAAGAAGCCGATGGCCTGCACGGCGATCCGCTGGCTCCGCTGGACTGGGTTACGGTCTATGCCATGGCGGTGAATGAAGAGAATGCGGCGGGCGGCCGCGTGGTGACCGCGCCCACCAACGGCGCTGCCGGCGTGGTTCCCGCAGTGGCGCATTATTATGACCGCTTCATCGCCGGGGCCGACCACGAAGGCATGATGCGTTTCTTTCTGACCTCGGCGGCCATCGGCATCCTATATAAGGAGAACGCTTCCATCAGCGGCGCGGAGGTGGGCTGCCAGGGCGAAGTGGGCGTGGCCTGCTCCATGGCTGCCGGTGGGCTGACCGCCGCGCTGGGCGGCACGAATGGACAAGTGGAACATGCGGCGGAGATCGCCATGGAGCACAACCTGGGCATGACCTGCGATCCCATCGGCGGCCTGGTTCAGATTCCCTGCATTGAGCGCAACGCTATGGGTGCGGCCAAAGCCATACACGCCTCGCGCCTGGCGCTCAATGAGCAGGAGGAGCACAAAGTCTCACTCGATCAAGTGATCCGCACCATGTATCTCACCGGTCTGGATATGCAATCGCGCTATAAAGAGACCAGCCTTGCCGGGCTTGCGTTGAATGTGATCGAGTGCTGAGAGAAGCGATGGAGATGGGGCAGCGCAAGTGTTTTTCAGAACAGATACACATTTGAAAATCGACATGCAGCGAACCTATGACGATGGATTTCATTTTCTAGAATTGGTTCTCGATGCGCAGCCGAAAAATTGTTGACCATTTTTCCACCATGGCATCGTTTTTTTCTTGACACCGTTGAAGCATGAATCTATACATTCATCAACTGCAATATCGCTATTGCAGATCGATGCAAACCATCGAAAAGGGAGAATAGGCAAATGGCAACCAAGAAGGCAGCCAAAAAGGCACCCGCCAAGAAGGCCCCCGCGAAGAAAGCCGCGAAAAAGGCCGCGAAGAAGAAGTAGCGAATCAACCATCAACGAAAAGGCAACACGCGAGGGGGACGCTCAAAAGCGTCCCCCTCAGTGTTTCTGCGGAAAGATTAAACTGGTTACGAAAGGAACGGTTTCTCAATCGCCATGACACGCCGCCGCTGGATTGCCGAACACTGGGATGAAGCCACCGCTACCATCATTGGCGCGCAGGCCGAACACATGGCCCGCGTGCTGCGCGCTCAGCCGGGCATGGAAACCGATGTGGTAGCAGGCGGGCATGTGTTTCATGCTGTGGTTGCCGCCGTCAGCCCGCAGGAGGTTCGCTTCAACCTTGCCTCCGAACTCGAAGCGGAGCCCGCAATGCCGGTGACGCTGGTGCTGGCCGTGTATAAGTTTGACCACATGGAGTGGGCCATCGAGAAAGCTACGGAACTGGGTGTAGCGGCGATAGCTCCGGTAATTGCGCGGCGGACGGAGAAACACCTGGCCCAGACCGCGGAGAAGCGCGCCGAGCGCTGGCGGCGCATTGTGCATGAAGCCTCGCAGCAGGCGCGCCGTTCCGATGTGCCGTTGATTCACGATCCGGTCCCGTTGTCCGCGCGCGTGCGGGCAGCTTCCGTGGGCACGCGCATCGTGCTTGCCGAGCAGGAGCGCACCACCACGCTGCGCAACGCGCTGGACGAAGCCATGGCCGCGGCCGAGGAGGAGATGCCCACGCTGGAGATCGCCATCGGTCCTGAAGGCGGATGGGCTCCCTCTGAAGAAGCGCTGTTCGATGCCAACGGCTGGCGCGCCGCATCGCTGGGTCCGCGGATTCTGCGCGCGGAGACGGCGGCCATCGCCGCGCTGGCTGTTGTGGCTTCTTACCTGGAGTAGTGCAGATTCAATATCAGCGCAGTGCGGTTTTGAAAGGGCGCGGCTTAGAGCATCTTGCCTAATTCTGTAGAGCGGCAAAGGGCAATCTGAACCATGCTTTGGCGTCGTCAGGAGTGATGGCAGGCAGCAGTCCTGTGATCGCTTGGTCCAGCGCTTCTCTGGTTCTCGCCTTGGCTGCACG
>JARLGF010000093.1 GCA_031296165.1 Occallatibacter sp.
CCTGCCGACTGGAACCTTATGCTCTATCTATTTCAATCCCACTCCGTACCAATAGCTGTAACCGCTGGACTGCGTCCAGGGCAGGTTGGCGTTGAATTTCGCAAAGACCACCGAGTTGCCCACGAAGGTGACAAAGACATCATGCTCGTAAGTGCCGGTCACCGCACGGAAGGCGAACAATCCATTGCAAGGGCCCGTCAGTTGGCCCGCACTGCCGTATAAGAAGCTGGAATTGGCCACCGGAGTCAGCGTGGCATTGATGATCGTGTTACCCGATGAATCGGTGACAGTAATGTTGGCTGCGGCAGTCACGACAATCGTAGCCTGACTCGTTGACGCTTTGCCGGTCTCCACATTGTTAACGCCCGTCTGCGCATTGGCCTTGGTGTAGAAGATGCCGCTGTAGGTTCCCGCCACCGTTGGATCGAAGGCCGAAGATACCGCCTTGGGCAGGCCGATGATCGACCCGTTGGGCGAATCCACAATGAAGAAACCGCCCGCTGTACCGAAGACATAGTCATCGCCGGTTCCGCCGCCCGCATCCGGCTCGTACATATAGGTTCCGGAAGTGGCCTCCGTCATCTGGCTGAAGTCCAGTGTGCCGCCGTTAAAGGCGCCGCCGGAGTTCTGGTTGAAGGAGCCATAGGGCCAGTACGAGGAGTTCGTGCCGGATGTCGCACCAACGGTCACAGAACCCACTTCCAGCCCGCCCGCTGCAGTGCGGAATTGCATGTAGTTGTAGCTTTTGCCAGTGAACGTGCTCAACGAGATCGGGCCGGTTTCCACCGCCGTAATCACGGCTGGCGTGTTGTGGTTTGGTCCCGCCTTGGCCGCCTGAATCAGCAGCGCATACCCCGGAATTTCGTACGCCGAGAGCAGATTTCCATTCGGGTCGCTGAGTGCATAGCTGCCATTGGCGTTGACCGAGTACGGAAACGTGCCAGTGTCGCCGTTGGAGAGGTTGTTGTAAGTCATCGTCAGCGCGGTGGTATTGAGGGTGATGGTCAGGAAATCGCCCACCGATGCTGTCCCGTTATATGTGCGTGTTTGCACGGAGGGGGTTGACGTCGAGGTGGACGTAGAGGCCAGTGGGTTTCCGCAACCGGATAGTCCAACCAGAACCAGCAATGCACAAATTAAGCGAAGTCGCATATCACCTTCCACAGAGATACAAGTTGGTGTGAGTACACTTTCGCTATCGGCGCGCGCATCTGCCGCTTGAAGGAGAATTAGATGATTCCGAGACTTTCGTAATGAAGCGGGAAGCGGAGACAGGCCGGCAGCGTTCGCCTTCAACACAGGCATCGGTAAAACTGCGAATAGAATCTCCGCTCCAGTGCGGGCTTTAGTTGATATTCCCTGGAAATCTATCGAGCCGGTAAAGCTGGCGGGGCCATTCTCCCGGGCGTAGGGTACGCATCCGGCGCTTCGACCCGTTTGCTGCCGTTATGGGTCCGCGCATATTCTTCAACGACTTTGCCCCAGTCTGCAAGCGGGATTCTGGCACGTATTTCCGGCGGGCCGATAAAGATAAACCACGAGTACCCCTTCCCTTTTCCGCCAGTATCCATTACACCGAAGCCGCCGTCACTGTCGCCGGAAAGCACGTATCCCGATGGGACGGGCAGAAGCTTCGTCTTCCTGTCCGCATCGGAGATCCTGTAATAGAACTCGTCCGCCGCGAAATGGTGAACGCGCAAACTCGAGGTTCGAAGCACTCCACTCTCTGGGATTCTCATGTCGCAACCGTCTCCATTCCATGGCAACTCCGCTGCCTGCGGATCATTGAAGACGACCTGGATCCAACCGATGAATCCGTCCGGTAAAGTGAAGAGATAGTGCGGGTGTTTATTGCGTGCTGCCGCTGGACTGAGGGCGCCCACCAGGACCATCGCCGTGATCAGGAACTTTCTCCACATCGGAGCCTCCCGATGGTTGATACAGACTCAGGCGCGCAGCCAATATGGCTTCGGCGCCACGGCGGCCAGCTCGGCAAACTCCGCATCGCTCAGCCGGAAACCCGCGGCACTCACGTTCTCTTCAAGATGCTTCACATTGCCGGTGCCGGGGATGGGCAAAATGACCGGCGAACGGTGCAAAAGCCACGCCAGAGAAACCACGGCCGTCGAGACCTGGCGCGCGGCGGCAATCTTTTCCACCACATTATTGGCTTTGCGCCCCTGCGCCATGGGCCCCCAGGGCAGGAAGGCGATGCCGTTGGCCGCGCAATAATCGAGCACGAAATCCCACTCGCGATCGGAAAAGCTGTAGCGGTTTTGCACACTCACGATGGGAACGATTTTTCTAGCCCTTTGGATGTGCTCCAGAGTCACATTGGACAAACCGACGTGGCGAATCTTGCCCTGCTGCTGAAGCCGCGCGAGGGCTTCCATGGAGGCGTCGAAGGAGACGGCGGGGTCCGGGACGTGGAGCTGGTACACGTCGATGCGCTCAAGACGCAGGCGTTTCAGGCTGCCTTCGACAGCTTCCTCAATATGCGCCGGCGAGGCGTTGTGCTGCCAGACCCCCGGACCGTGGCGCACCCAACCGGCCTTGGTGGTGATCACGAGACCCGCCGGATAAGGCCACAGCGCCTCGGCGATCAACTCCTCTGAGACGTTGGGGCCGTAGGAGTCGGCAGTGTCAATAAAGTTGACGCCGAGCTCCACGGCGCGGCGCAGTGTGGCAAGGGCACCGGGAACGTCGTCAGGAAGGCCCCAGATTCCCTTGCCGGTGATGCGCATGGCGCCGAAACCCACGCGGTTCACCGTCAGGTCGCCGCCCAGAGTAATGGTTCCCGATTGC
>JARLGF010000094.1 GCA_031296165.1 Occallatibacter sp.
ATTGCTTCGGATCATGCGGGATTTCCTCTGAAGGAGGAGGTTCGCGCCTATCTGGCTGAGGCCGGCCACGAGGTGGTCGACCTGGGGGCTTATAACGCGGAGCCGTCGGACTATCCGGACTTTGCCGAAAAGGTGGGCCTGGCGCTGCGCCGGGGCGATGCGCCGCGGGGAATTCTGATCTGCGGCTCGGGAGTGGGCGTGTGCGTGGCGGCGAACAAGATTCCCGGGATTCGCGCAGGCATGTGCCACGATACCTACTCGGCACACCAGGGCGTGGAGCACGACGATATGAACGTGATTGTGCTGGGCGCGCGGATTATCGGTCCATCGCTGGCGTTTGAGTGCGTAAACGCCTTTGTTGGCGCGCATTTCAATACCACGGTAGAGCGTTATACGCGGCGCTTCAAGAAGGTTCAGGCGATCGAAGCCAAATATCAGTGTGGAGACGGCGGAGCGAACCCGGCGTAAGGCCTCTCAGGTTTGCCAGGCCGGTGGTTCGCGCAAAGGATCTGCTATTTCCAGCGGGCGGTCCGTCCTTTTCGTCCAAGCAAGTTCATCCAAAATTCATTGCGGCACAATAACCTGAAAGGCGCGCATGTTTCCCTTCGACGTAATTCTCTTCGATATTGGCGGAGTACTGCTTACCGACAGTTGGGACTATCCCGAACGCTGGCGGGCAGCCGATCATTTTCATCTGGATCGGGAAAAGCTGGATGCGGGTCATCGCGAGTTCTACGTTCCCTGGGACACGGGCAAGGCCAGCCTGGAGAGTTACCTGGACGATGTAGTGTTCAACGAGCCACGCAACTTTTCCCGCGAAGAGATTATCGCGTTCATGATGAACGAGTCCCAGTTGCTGCCCGATGGGGCCATGGGAATCCTCAAGGAGATTGTGGCATCAGATAAATGCATGGTGGGCTCTCTGAACAATGAGCCGCGGGAGACCAACGAATATCGCTTCAAGACCTTTGGCCTGCGCGACTATTTCAAGGTGGCGCTGAGTTCCTGCTATCTGGGAGTGCGCAAGCCGGAGCCAGCGATATTTCGCATGGCGCTGGATGTTCTGGGCCGGCCCGCGGAGCGGATTCTGTTTATCGACGACAGGGAACCCAATATCGTGGCTGCGGAGGCCATGGGGATCAAGAGCATACATTTTGCCGGCGAGGCCGGCTTGCGGCAGGAATTGGAGCGGCTGGGAGTTCTCTAGCACGGATGGAACGCAGCCACACGTAACACCGAAGCAACAACTCATCGTGCACGAAGCGCAGATTCCCCCCGTTTGACTGCGCTCTGCAAGACGCAAGGCGCTTGCTGCCTCGCGTGGTCCCCAAGATGCGGTTGAGGAGGTTCTATGCAACTAGGATTGATCGGCCTGGGCAAGATGGGCGGCAACATGGCGGAACGTCTCCGCTTTGGCGGCCACCAGGTGGTGGGCTTCGACTTCAACGCCGAAGCGGTTGCCAAGCTCTCGGCAACAGGCAATGTGGGCGTGTCTACGCTGGAAGATCTGGCGAAAAAGCTGACGGGCCGGAAGGCCATCTGGATCATGGTGCCGCAGGGCAAACCTGTGGACGATACGATTGCCAAGCTGGAGCCGCTGCTGAACCCCGGCGATATTCTGATCGACGGCGGCAACTCCAATTACAAAGACACGATGCGCCGCCACCAGGAAGTTACGGCCAAGGGATTCCAGTTTGTGGATGTGGGAACCTCCGGCGGAGTGTGGGGTTTGAAAGAGGGCTACAGCATGATGATCGGCGGCGACAAGGAGCCGGTGGAATATCTGCGGCCCATCTTTGAGACGCTGGCGCCGGCAGCCGATAAGGGTTGGGGGCATGTGGGTCCGGGCGGTTCGGGCCACTTTGTGAAGATGATTCACAACGGCATTGAGTACGGGATGATGCAGGCCTACGCCGAGGGGTTCACCATCATGGAGAAGAAAGCGGAGTTCGGCCTGGACCTGCCGCAGATTTCGCAGATATGGCGCTATGGGAGCGTGGTGCGGAGTTGGCTGCTGGATCTGACCGCCGATGCGCTGTGCAGGAACCCCACGCTGGAGGGGCTCGAGGCGTTTGTCGAGGACTCCGGCGAAGGGCGCTGGACGGTGATGGAGGCAATTGACCTGAATGTTTCCGCCCCGGTGATTACAGAATCCCTGATGCGGCGCATCCGCTCGCGGGAGGAGAATAACTTTACCGACCGGATGCTTGCCATCATGCGCAATGAGTTTGGCGGACATGCGGTGAAGAAAGACTAGTTGCCAGTAATCAGTTGTCAGCAAGTTAGCGAGCAGGAGGTAAGTCAGAAATGGCGACCATGCAGATGAGTGTGCGACCCGAGGATCTGTTGCAGGTTCCCAAGGGCAAGGAGCGGATTCCCGATGCGGGGATTCTGGTGATCTTTGGTGCGTCGGGCGACCTGACCAAGCGCAAGCTGCTGCCGGCGCTGTTCCACCTGGAGCAGGCGGGGCTGCTGCCCGATACGTTTTCAATTGTGGGCGTGGCGCGGCGTCCGCTGGGCGACGAATTTGCGGCGGACATGCGCGCGGGCATCGTGGAGTTTGGCGGAGCGGAGGCGAGCGACCCCAAGCTGGACAAGTTTGTGAAGCAGATCAGCTACTTTGCGCTGAACTTCGACGATCCGGCGGATTATGCGGGACTGAAGGCAGAACTGGACCGCATCGACAAGGAAAAGGGCATTGGCGGCAACCGGATGTTCTACCTGGCCACTGCGCCGGAGTTTTTTGCCGGGATTGTTGAAAACCTGGGCGCGCAGGGACTGGCGCAGCCGGAGCACGGCGTGGCGGCGGTGGTGATTGAAAAACCGTTCGGGCACGATCTGGACTCGGCGCGTGAGCTAAACCACCAGGTGAACGCCGTATTCCATGAGAGCCAGGTCTTCCGCATCGACCACTACCTGGGCAAGGAGACGGTGCAGAACCTTTTGGTCTTTCGGTTTGCCAACGGCATTTTTGAGCCGATCTGGAACCGGAACTACATTGACCACGTGCAGATTACCGCGGCAGAAACGCTGGGAGTGGAAGGGCGCGGGCCGTTTTATGAGAAGGCGGGCGCACTGCGCGACGTGGTGCAGAACCACATGATGGAGCTGCTGAGCCTGGTGGCGCTGGAGCCGCCGTCGAGCTTTGAGGCGGAAAGCGTGCGGCGGGAAAAGCTGAAGGTGTGGCGGGCGATCCCGTCGATTCCGATTCTGAACGCGGTGCGCGGGCAGTACGGGCCGGGCCTTGTGGATGGACAGCGCGTGGTGGGCTACCGGGATGAGGAGCGGGTCAATCCCGAGTCGGGCACGGAGACCTACGCCGCGGTGCGGCTGGAGATTGAGAACTGGCGCTGGGCGGGGGTTCCGTTTTTCCTGCGCGCGGGCAAGCGGCTGAAGAAGCGGGCCACGGAGATCAGTATCCAGTTCAAGCAGCCGCCGCTGCTGATCTTTGACCGGATCGCGGCCAAGTCGGCCTGCTCGGTGATTCAGCCGAACCTGCTGACCATCCGCATCCAGCCGGACGAGGGGATTTCACTGCGGTTCGGGGCCAAGGTGCCGACGACACCGGAGATGGCGGTGTGCCCGGTGAACATGGACTTCGACTACGAGGCGGCGTTTGGGAAGTCGAGCGCCAACGGCTACGAGCGGTTGCTGCTGGACGCCATGCTGGGCGACCAGACACTGTTCTCGCACCGCGATGGCGTGGAGACCAACTGGGCGCTGTATACGCCGATTCTGGAGGCCTGGGCGGCGAAAAATCCGGAGGTGTTTCCCAACTATTTTGCCGGCAGTTGGGGGCCGGAGTGCTCCGATCACCTGCTGGAGAAGACGGGACACGCCTGGAGAAACGACCTGGGGCGGAAGGCGTGAAAAAGGCAGGGAATAAATAGGGACCAGCGCCCGACTTGCCGCTAGTCCAGACGGGGGCGACCTGTGCCCTTATCCATAGCTTCGTTGGCGAGGCGGTCGGCGGTCTTATTGCCGCCGCGGAGGGTGTGGCGCATCTCGAACTTGTCGAGACGAGCGACGCGGCGTTTGGCCTCTTGCCACAGGGGAATCAGGCCGGGGCTCTTGACTTTGTATTGGCCCTTCATCTGCTTGACCATCAGCTCGGAGTCGGAGACGACGCGGAGATACTTCGCATCGTTCTCGACTGCCCATTGAAGGACAGCGAGAAGGCCGGAATACTCGGCGTAGTTGTTGGTCTGGATGCCGAGGAACTGGCTGAGCTCGGCCACGACATGGCCCTTGCTGTCTTCAACGACGGCTCCGTAGCCGGAGGGGCCGGGGTTGCCGCGGGAGCCGCCGTCGCAGTGGGCTGTGAACCACTCAGCGGTAGCGCTGGCGGTGGGGGGCGCTGGATCTTCAAATAGATTTCCGGTCATTGACTTCCAGTGTAACGTCCTGGCCGGCGCCGGGGAAACGGCCGGAATGGATGCGCCGGAAAGCCGCGTCCAGCCGGGCTTTCTGCTCACAAAACAGCGATTGCCGCGTCCATCGAAAGCGGGTCATTCTTATTTCCGGAGCACTGATTCAATGGCAACGGATGCGGTAATTTTCCCGGTTTCTCCGGTCCGAGTCCCGGCTTCTTTAGGCTGGCCAGCTTCACGGAAGGTACAATCTTCCCCAGGTATGGCTGCTTCCCGGGCAATGGACGTAACGAAGAGCGCACAGGAGCGCATGCAGGCGCGCGCGCCTGAGATGGAGCTGATTCGCGAGGCGCAAGCGGGCTCGCGGTCGGCGTTCGACACGCTGGTGCGGCAGTACGAGCACCAGGTGCTGCGGCTGGCGCTGCACCTGACCGGCAGCGAACACGATGCGGAAGATATTTACCAGGAGGCTTTTCTGAAGGCCTACCGGTATATCGGGAATTTCCGGTTCGAGTGCTCGTTTTATACGTGGATTTACCGGATTGTGACCAATCTTTGCCTGGACCAGTTGCGGCGCCGCAAGACCCGCCGCGAAGACCATGCGGTGATTGTGAACAATTCCGGAGACGAGATCGATTTGCTTGCGTCGGTTTCCGACGACCGGTCGTATGCGAATCCGGCCAAGGAGCTGGACCGCAAGGTACTGGGCGCGAGGATTCAAGCGGCGCTGGACAAGCTGACGCCGCGGGAGCGGATGGTTTTTGAGTTGAAGCACTACCAGGGACTCCGGCTGCGCACGATCGGAGAGATGCTGAGCACCACGGAAGAGACCGCCAAGAATACACTCTTCCGGGCGACCAAGAAGTTGAGAGCACAGTTGGCGGAGTTGCGGTAAAGGCTCCCGGCAATCCCTTGAAGGGATGCGGATTTTCTGGGGCCGAATGCAGGGCTTTTGAGGCTGGAAGGACGTAGCGATGAATTGCGAGCTTACACACGAGTGGATTGTGACGGCAGCTTATGGGGAGCTGCCGGACGAACAAATGCATGAGCTGGAGCGGCATATGGCCGTCTGCCCGGACTGCAATACGGAGCGGGAACAATTGCTGGCGCTGAAGGTGCTGGCCAGCGCGCTTCCGGTGGAGGAGCCTGGAGCGAACCTGGTGGCGCGCGCCCGCATGAAACTGGACGAGGCGCTGGACGCCCTGCCGCCCCTGCGCTGGTATGAACTCCTGGGGCAGCGCATGATGAACAATTTTGCCAGTTTGCAGGCCGCGCCGGTGGCGGCGTGCCTGCTGCTGTTGGCCGGAGCCGGAGCGGGTAGCCTGGGCGGCTATGAGATTGCGCAGAACCGCACGGCCCATGCGGCTGCTACGGTACAGACGGCCACGGCAGCTAAGTCGGCGGCACTGCTGCCGCAGCTTGCCGCCGTGCAGCCGGAACTGGCCAGCGTTGCGAACATATCGAGCATTGTGCGGCAGCCGAACAGCGAGATGGTGGAAGTGCGCTACAACCAGTTGGTGCCGCAGCGGATGCAGGGTTCGCTGGATGACCCGGCGATCCGCCGGTTGCTGATGCTGGCGTCGCAGAATTCGACTTCGGCCGGGGTGCGGGACGACTCGGTGGGCCTGCTGGCGGCCGAGTGCCGTGCCGGTCACAGCAGTTGCCGGGGAGCGGGGATACGCGATGCGCTGATGGTGGCATTGCGCTATGACAAGAATGTGGGTGTGCGCCACAAGGCACTGGAGGGTCTGCAACCCTATGTGGCCGAGGATGTGCGGGTGCGCAATGCGGTTCTGGAGGCGCTGTTGAACGATGGCGACCCGCAGATACGTACGGCTGCCATCAACATTCTGGAGCCGGTGGAAGGCGATACGAGCGTGCGGCAGGTGCTGCACTCGGTTGCCAATTCCGACCGGAATCCATATATCCGGACGGTTTCAACACAGATATTGAGCCGGGAGCCGGAGATTCAATAGCACTGCCTTTACCCTATGGCGATTGCACCGTTTTAAAGAGTGCGGGCCGGGGTAAACGAAGCGGGGAGACGTAGCGATGAAGCACTTATTGAGGCCGTACCGTTGTTTTGGGATCGTCGCGTTGACGGGGATGGGAGCGTGGTTGTGCATGACGCCGCCGGTAGCCCGGGCGCAGGCACTCCAGCTTGTACAACTGCTGCAAGAGCCGGGGCCAATGCTTTTAGGCGCAAACTCGCAGGGTTACCTGGGCGTGGACCTGGCGGACGTTGACTCGGCACAGGCGCAGACGCTGAAGCTGAAAAATGTGCGCGGCGCGGTGATTACGCTGATCGACCACGACGCTCCGGCGGGACAGATCGGACTGAAAGTCAACGACGTGGTGCTGGAACTGAACGGGCAGAATGTGGAAGGCGCCGAACAGTTGCGGCGGATGCTGAAGGAGATTCCCTCGGGGCGCAAGGTCAGTCTTGAAATCAGCCGCGACGGCAATGTGCAGACGCTGACCGTGGAACTGGCGGATCGCCGGGCGATGGAGCACGACATCTGGAATAGAATCGGCGGCGGGAATGTATTTGCACCACAGGGGCTGGGGATGGGCATGCTTTCAGGCGGCGGGGGCGATGCGCCGGCGGGCGGAGGGTTCCATTTGCCGTTCTTCGGCGGCAGCCTGCATGTGGGCGTGCTGGTGGAGCCGCTGACCTCGCAAATGGCTGAGTATCTCGGCGTTCCCAGCGGTCTGATGGTGAAACAGGTGGTGCGCAAGAGCGAAGCCGATGTGGCCGGGCTGAAGGCCTTCGACGTAATTCTCAAGGTGGGCACAGAGCCGGTGACGAATCTTGCCGGCTGGGACCGCGCGCTGCGCTCGAACCTGGGCAAGCAGGTGCAGGTGACCATTCTGCGCGACAAGAAGCAACAGACGCTGACGCTGCAGGTGGATTCAAAGCGCAAGCAGAGCGAACTGGAGTTTGAGGAGATTTTCCCCGTGGGCGAAGGGCTGGTGGTTGCGGAGATAGATCCGGAATTTGCGGGGCAATTTGGCAGGGACGCCGAGGCCAAGCACGGTCAGGCCGAGAAGCTGCGCGAGCGCATCAAGGGCGAAGATTTGAAGATTGACCCAAAGCAGATGGACCAGCTCAGGCAGCAGATGGAAGAGATGCAGGCGTTGGGTAGCCTGGTTTGAGATTTAGCGTTGGATGGCAAAAGGGCGCCGCCGGAGTTGCCGGTTGGCGCCCTTACTGTTTGTGGCCCGGCGCGGCGGGATTGCATCCCGCGCGGCCGGTACTGGCTAGCGGTTAAAGAGCGCGAGATCGACGCCATCGCCCATGGCTTTGTATCCGGCGTCGCTGGGGTGCAGGTGGTCGCCCGAATCGTAGAGCGGATTGAAGCGGGTGGGATTCTGCGGGTCCTGCGTGATTTTGTCGAAGTCGATGACTCCGTCGAAGGCACCGCTGGTGCGAATCCAGTTGTTGACGTCTTCCCGTACCTGTTCGCCTTTGGCACAGGAGTATCCGGCACCGCCGTAGGGAGTGATGGTAGCGCCGAATGCCTTGATGCCGTGTTCGTGGGCGGCATCGGCGATCTGCTTGAGCCCCTGCTCCAGCCGCGCGGCGGTGATGTCGTTCTCTGGCGCCGACAGGTGGGCAAGACCTCCTATGTCGTTGATGCTTTCGAGAACAATCACGTAACGAACGCCGCTCTGCGCGAGCACATCGCGGTCAAGGCGCGCGAGGGCGTTGGGACCGGCTCCATCGTTCAGCACCCGGTTTCCGCCGATGCCAACATTCAACACGCCGACATGATTGAGGCTGTGGTCCTGCTGGAGACGGGCGGAGAGCACATCGGGCCAGCGCAGATTGGCATTGACGGGCGAGTGAGCGCCGTCGGTGATGGAGTCGCCCAGCGTGACGATGGCGCGCGAACCGTCCACGGCCGCTACGTCGATGCCGTCGAAAAAGTACCAGGACTGCAGATTGGCGGCCTGGGACAGCTCGCTGGCTCCGACCTGATCTCCATTTGCGGCGAAGTTATCCTGATCGGCAAAGCTGTGATAGGTTTCGCCGCGCATGACCTGCGAGGGGAGGTAGAAGCTGACGGCTACGTCAGAGAGCGGCGCGACGGCGAGCGAGACCGGGTCAGAGTACATGACCGAACCGGGAGGGATGATGACCGAGGCTGCGCCGCCGAAGGTGAGGGCGTGGTCGGTGCCATCCTTTATCTGGGAGCCGCCGGCGCTAAGGGCGACATGGGCCGCGCCGATGGTGAGCGGATCAAGGCCGAATTCGTTGGTGAAGCGGATGCGCAGTTGATCGCCGCCAGCCGAGATGTGGGCGATTTCGCGGAGCGTGACAGCGGCGAAGGGATGTACGTGGAAGCCACCTTCAGCCAGCATGGGCGCGGTGGCCCAGGTGCCCACCCACTGCGGATGCTTTGCGGATTGGGCGCGGCCAGATGCGCTTATGGCGAGCAGGAGTGCGGCGATGGAAACAAGTGTGAACGAATATCTGAATGAGCGTTTGGACATGAGACGAAGATCCTCCACGAGGGTGTGGTTTATGAGCACACGAAGTCTATCACGCGGGCCGTTGCGCTTCCATTGGGCGAATTTGGCTGGAAGGGAGTGATTCGTGGGCGCAGGCTGAAACGAGGGGCCGAAGCCGCTGCGCCTTCGTTCGTTACAGTCTGTTACAAGTTCTGTACACAAAAAACGAAAACCCCGCGCTGCACAAGGCCATGGAAGGTTTATGATCGCCTGTTCGGACGATCTAAAGATTGGACTCCCTCCTATGAAGATTCATCGCTGTATCCCAGCCTTTCTTCCTGTTTTTTTCTTTGTGTTTTTCGGCCTATCTCTTGCTGCGGGCGCGCAGTCAAAACCTGCCGACCTGGTGAATCCACTGGTAGGCACGGCGAATGAAGGCCAGACCTTTCCCGCCGCCGGCGTGCCCTTTGCCATGACGCAGTGGACACCGGCCACAGAAGAGGGCCAGCGCAAGGGGCTTGTCCCCTATTACTTTGCCGACACAAAATTTCTCGGCTTTCGCGGCTCGCATTTTCTTTCCGGTTCCGCGACGCAGGAATACGGCAGCGTCCAGATCATGATGGGCCAGGGCAATCCCGACCTCACCACAGCGCTGCCTGCGCTGCCCTTCTCTCATGGCGATGAGCACGCCACGCCGTCCGTGTATAGCGTCTCGCTGCCCGACTCCGGCATCCAGGCATCCATCACCGGCACGGCGCGCAGCGGCATCCTTAAACTTCAGTTCGCCCATGGCGGCAGGACGTGGATCGCTGTCGAAAACTTTGCGCGGGCCGGCGAAAGCGAAGTCACCGTCGATAAGGCGCAGCGCACCATCACCAGCCGCAGCGCTGTGCG
>JARLGF010000095.1 GCA_031296165.1 Occallatibacter sp.
CAGGGCCGACGCATATCAAACTCCCAGTAATTTGAGCAGGTAAGAGCAGTTCCAAGCTGCATGGAGGCGTTTTCCCTTGATGCTTCGTTTGGAAGATTTGTCCTGTTTGAGGATGTTGAGTGCGATGCGTTGGAGGACGGAGAAGTTCTCGGCTGCGTGTCCTGCTCGTTTGCGGCAGAGGTCTTCGTCAAAATCCACATCCAGCACCCAGTGCAGTTTGTTTTCGATGCCCCAGTGCTGGCGGATCACCGAGTTCAGCCGCCGGGCATCGGGCTTGAGACTGGTGATGTAGTAACGGATTTCGCGCTCGATTTTGCCTGAGGCCTTGTGATAGCGCTCGCTCTGGATACGCACCAGACTTTTGATCGACGCCCATTCGAAGGGCTTTTCCAGCAAGCTCAGGTCGGCCAATATGGAACAGGTGCGCCGTTCGACGCGCCCGTGGCCGCAATCGATTTCTTCATCGACGGCGTCGGCGGCCAACATCTGAAACGAATCCTTGATGTCGGCTAGCAGCGAGGGCTGGTTTTCCTTCACGGCCAGCACATAGTCGGCCTTCTTTTCGACGATCCGGCGGCCAATCTCGCGCTGGCATCCCATGGCGTCAATGGTCACCACAGTTCCGGCCAACTCCAAGGCGTCGAGCAGCTTGGGAATAGCCGTAATCTCATTGGACTTGTCGTTGACCTTGCGTTGACCAAGCACCAGACCATTGGTCTCGGCCCAGGCCGAAACCATGTGCACCAGCGTCTTCTTGCCGCTCTCGCGCGTGCCGCACAAGGTCTTTCCATCGATGGCCACCACCTCGCCCGCCGTCAGTTTGGCGACCGACGAAACCCACGCCACGAAGCCCTTTCCCATCTCTTCCGGGTCCAGCGCCGCAAAGACACGGTTGAAGGTGTCGTGAGACGGGATGCCGCCAGGAAGGGTCAAAAACGTCTCCAGCCACTCCAACTTGTCCTCGCCATACTGAGCGATCTCGTTCCAGCTCTCGGCTCCGCTTAACACCGCCGCAATGGCGATCAGAAGAATCTCTTCCAGCAGATGTTCCCGGTTCCGCTCCACCCGTGGGTCCGTCAACTCAGAAAAATACTTCAGAGGATTGTCCATATTCCCTTTTCACAGCATCACCCCTTTTTGCATATAGCAAGACTGGTCCATTTATATGCGTCGGCCCTGCGGTTTGAGTGAGGCTGCCAAGCGATTGCATGCGTCCCGCGATACCATGGGAGCAACCGGGGAGGGAACCCGCATGAAGAAAATGGATAAAATTTGTAGACTCCTGACTGGAGCGATCATGGCAACCACTCTTGCCGCGGCAGCAGCCGCGCAGCAAGCCACAGCCGGGCACTGGGCCATTGTTGTGCATGGCGGCGCGGGCGTCATTGAGCGGTCGGCACTTGGTCCGGAAGGAACCTCGTCTTATCGCGCGTCATTGGCCAGGGCGGAGGCGGCGGGCGCGGCGGTTCTCGATCGCGGCGGCTCGGCGCTCGATGCCGTCGAGGCCACCATCAAAATTCTCGAAGACGATCCGCTGTTCAACGCCGGCCACGGCGCGGTCTTTACCGCCGAGGGCAAAAACGAAATGGACTCGGCCATCATGGACGGTTCGAATCTGAAGGCTGGCTCGGTTGCCGGCGTAACCACCACGCGGCATCCCATCAGCCTGGCGCGCGCGGTCATGGAGAAGACACCGTACGTCATGATGATCGGCCCGGGCGCCGATGCCGTGGGCGCAAAGAACGGACTGGAGCAGGAACCGCCCAGCTACTTTTTTACGGAAGCCCGCTGGCAGTCGCTGGTGAAGCAGCTTCAAAAAGAAGGCCGCCCGGTGCCGCCGCGTCCCGCCGGCGTGCCGCCTGAAGGCAAGGCCGTGCCGGTAGCCATGCTGGATGAGTCGGCCGATTCGCACCGCTTTGGCACCGTGGGCGCTGTGGCTCTGGACCGGATGGGCAACATCGCCGCGGGCACATCCACCGGCGGAATGCAGGGCAAGATGCCGGGCCGCGTGGGCGACTCACCCATCATCGGCTCCGGTACCTACGCGTCCAATCAGTCGTGCGCGGTTTCAGCCACCGGCAGCGGCGAGTACTTCATCCGACTCGGCGTGGCCCGCGAGGTGTGCAACCTGGTGCAATTCAAAAACATGAGTTTGCAGCAGGCTGCCGACCAGGTGATTCACAAGGAACTGGACACACTGAAGGGAGACGGCGGCGTCATCGCCATTATGCCGGACGGCCAGTTGACGTGGAGCTTCAATACGCCCGGCATGTTCCGCGCGCGCCAGGTGGAAGGCGGCAAGGTGCAGATCGGCATCTATAACGACGAGCCGTAAGCACCTGCGGCACCTGCGGCACCTGCGGTGCGGCGGACACCGCTTGCGCGGCATAAGGTTCGTTGGCTTTTATCCTTGCGACAGAAAAAAGTCGCAAGGATGAGAGCAACGGCACGGACAGCCGACGTTCGCGCGCCTTGAGGTTCATTGCTTCCCGCTCTGGCCGCTACAAGGCGCGGCAAAAACGGGCGCGCACGAAGCGCTTGTGCGCTCTTCAACCTCAGTCCCACGCTTTGTGCACATTCCTGATTCGGGAGAACCTTATTTTTGACTGTCCGCATGGCTTCCTTTCAGAACGCATTCCTTGTTTTCTGTAGAGAGGGAAGAAATCATGAGCGGACCCACTCTTGAGCTGGCAATGATCGTGCGCAATGGAGAGTCTTGCCTGGCCCGCTGCTTGAACAGCTCCCTGCCGGCGGTGAGCGGCATCCTGGTCGGCGATACCGGCTCGACAGATGCGAGTCGCGATATTGCGCAAGGGATGGGTGCGCGCGTTCTGGAGATTCCCTGGGAAAACGATTTCGCCAAGGCCCGCAATGCGGTGCTGCAGGAGTGCCGCGCGGATTGGGTGCTGTGGCTGGACGCCGACGAGATGCTCGATCCCGCGGGCGCTGCATGGATTCCCGCGCTGCTCGAGCAAAACCAGAAGGCAAAAGTCCCGGTCGATGCCTGGGAGGTATGGCGCTGGAACTACGTACGCACACTGAACAGCCGGAGCGGGGAATTGGTGGCCGAGCCGAACCCGGTGCGACTGGAGGAGTCGCGCCCTTACCCGGCCTATACGCGGCACCTGAACACGCTGCTGTTTCGTCGTCTTCCCGGACTTTACTTTGAAAATTGCGTTCATGAGACGGTCTCCGGGCGCGTTCGCGCGCTGGGACTGCACGCTGCCGAGGCGCCGTTTGTCATTCATCACTTTGGCGCTGTTGAGGATTCTGAGCAGGTTGGCAAGGACAAACGCGAACTCTACTATCAACTGGGCCGGCAGAAGGTCCTGGACAATCCGGAAGACGATTGGGCGCATTATGAACTGGGCCTCAGCGAACTGGAACATCATCACGATGCTGCCGCGGCCCTGACCTGCTTTGAGCGCGCTCTCGCGTTGAATCCCGCTCGCGAAGGCGCGTGGATTTACGCCGGCATCTGCCTCACCCGGCTGGGACGGCTGCGTGAAGCCTTGGACTGCTTGCGTCATGCCGAACAAATGGACGTGTACTCGGGGCTGCTTCAAGCAGCGTTGGGCGACGTTTTCTTTCAAGCGGGCGATGCGCGGCAGGCGGTGCGCTGTTATCGGCTAGCAGCAGAGTGTGCGGCGGCCTCTCCACTGCTACAGTGCAAGTTGGGAGCTTGCGAAGTGTGCCTGGGCGAATTTGCTGCGGGTCTTGAACGGATTGAGGCTGGAGTGGCCCGCGAACCGGAGGCCGGCGAACTGTATGAGATATGGGCTGCCGCCGCGTTCCAGGCAGGAGATACAGTTACCGCCGCGAATGTGGCTGCGCAACGGCTCAGCTTGGGCAAGCCGCCAGCCAGCAGTTTTATCGTGGCCGCCACGATCGAGGCTCACCAGGGCCACTGGGACAAGGCGCTCGTCCTGCTGCGCGACGGGCAGCAGCGCTACCCCGCAGATCCGATGCTGGAGCGCGAAGCTCAGGCTGTGCAGCAGCGAATCTCCGTGGGAGAATCCGCTGCCGCAATAAGCAATCAAACAGCAGAGCCAGCGTGTTTGGCAGAAATTCCCACAGTTGCCGAAAGCCAGCCCTGAGCGGAGCCGAGAAATCTCTCGCGGGGGGCAAGCTGGGAAACCACCCATTCGGATGGCTTCCCCTTCAAGAAGACCGGTCTTACCGAATAATCTCGAACTTTTCCCAGGGGCAATTGCAAACCGGGCAACGCTCGTGCTCTTCTTCGGTTTCAGAGGTGTAGCCGCAGACCGGGCAGACATAGAACTCACGCACCGTTCCAAGCCAGGAGTCTTTCTTGCCAGCTTGCAGTAGCGCGACTGCCTCGCCATAGAGACGCGCGTGGGTCTTCTCGGCCTCCAGTGCGCCGTGGAAGGTGCGGATGGCCGCTCTGTTACCGCGCTCCGTGGCCTCTGCAAGGAAGCCGGGGTACATGGTGTTGATCTCGTACTGCTCACCGCCCAGCGCGGTCTTCAGGTTTTCCAGAGTTGTCTTCACTTCAACCGCGTGAATCGTGCACGTGGCCTCGCCGCCCAACTGCTTGATCACGCGGGCGTGATTGCCGGCGTGAATCTGCTCGGCGCGCGCAGCGGCGCGAAACAGGCTGGCGGCTCCGTGCAATCCGTCGGCGTCGGCCTTGACGGCAAAAGCAGTGTACTTGGCGTGTGCGTTCGACTCGCCCTCAAAGGCGGCCATAAGGTTCTGAACAGTGGTAATGTTTTCCGCAGCTATTGCTGGCATCGATCTTTCCTCCAACTACGTTCAAAGCGTACGAGCGGCTACCGGGCCGCGCTGTGATGCAGGCTACAACCGGTGCCAGACGCACCGCTGGTAGAATGTTGCGCATGGAAACAATTCAATACAACCTTCCGCAGAGCCGGATTCCTCTGGCCTGGTACAACATCCAGGCGGATCTGCCCACGCCCCTGGCGCCACCCCTGCACCCGGGCACGATGAAACCCATCGGCCCCGCCGATCTGGCCCCGCTGTTTCCCATGAGCCTGATTCTTCAGGAAGTGAGCACGGAGCGGGAGATTGAGATTCCCGCGGAGGTGCGGCAGCTTTACGCGCAGTGGCGCCCCGCGCCGATGATGCGCGCGCGCCGCCTGGAAAAGACCCTGGATACGCCTGCCCATATTTATTACAAATATGAAGGCGCGAGTCCCGCCGGTTCGCACAAGCTCAACACCGCCGTTGCGCAGGTTTATTACAACAAGAAAGACGGCACCAAGCACCTTACCACGGAGACCGGGGCCGGCCAGTGGGGCTCGGCGTTGTCCATGGCCTGCGCATTCTTCGGCCTGGATTGCAAGGTCTACATGGTGCGTGTCAGCTACGACCAGAAGCCCTACAGGCGCGCCCTGATAGAAGCTTTCGGCGCATCGGTTACCGCCAGCCCCAGCAACGAGACGGAGTCGGGCCGCGCCATTCTGGCCAAGCATCCCAATTCGAACGGCTCCCTGGGCATCGCCATTTCAGAGGCCGTGGAAATGGCCGCCAAGGATCCCGACACCAAGTACGCTCTGGGCAGCGTGTTGAATCACGTCATGCTTCACCAGACCGTGATTGGCCTGGAGGCCATTGAGCAGATGGCTCTGGCCGACGACGATCCCGACGTGATTATTGCCTGCGCCGGCGGCGGTTCCAACTTTGCCGGGCTGGCGATGCCGTACCTGGGCCGCAAGCTCAAGGGCCAGAGCAAGGCCCGCGTCGTAGCCGTCGAACCCGCAGCCTGTCCCAGCCTCACCAAGGGCCGGTTCACCTACGACTTCGGCGATACCGGCCACCTCACCCCGCTGGTCAAGATGCACACTCTGGGCAGCACCTTCATGCCTCCGGGCATTCACGCCGGCGGCTTGCGCTACCACGGCATGGCGCCGCTGGTCTCGCACGTCCTCAACCTGGGATTAGCTGAAGCCACCACCGTGCAGCAGTTGGATGCCTTTGCGGCCGGCATCCAGTTTGCCCGCTCGGAAGGCATTATTCCCGCGCCTGAATCCAACCATGCCGTAGCCGCGGCCATCCGCGAGGCTCTCGAAGCCAAGGCGGAAGGCAAGCCGCGGACCATCCTGTTCAACCTGAGCGGACATGGCCACTTTGACATGCAGAGTTACATCGCCTACCAGGCGGGCAAGCTGGAGAACTACGAATATCCCGAAGAAGAGATTGCCATGGCTTTGGCGGGTCTGCCTGTTATCGGATAAATGAATATGTGGTGCTCGAATCGGCATAGGGGGGAGATTTGACTCTCCTCCCCTGCCGCACCACCCGGCATGCGGGTCCGCACCGGGCGGTTCGAGAAGTTGAGGTTAACCCTAATACTGTTCACTTAATGAGATTTGTGGCATTCTGTATGAGGTAAGGACAGGGGCCACAAGTGGCGCGTACGGTAGCGGAACTGCCTCCGGGTGCTCGGATCACGGACTACATCAGTCTCGGCGTAATCACCAAGACATTCCCTGTTTCCAGCATTGGTTCGGTGCTTTCCAAGACAGGAACGGCGAGCGTTCGCCAGCGCGATCTACCGGCGC
>JARLGF010000096.1 GCA_031296165.1 Occallatibacter sp.
ATGCAAACCAGGCGTAGCGCTTTGCCGATGACGTTGCGCTGGACCTGCGCCTGGGTGGCGCCGAGAGCCATGCGGATGCCAATCTCCTGGGTGCGCTGGGTGACGGAGTAGGAGATGACGCCGTAGATGCCGAGCGAGGCCAGCAGCAGGCCGAGCGCGGCAAAGGCGGCGACCAGCAGCATGAAGAAGCGGCGCGGCGAAGTGGCGCGGTCCACCAGCGTCTGAATGGGCCGGAACTCGGCGGCGGGCTGCTTCGGGTTCAACTGGCGCAGGGCGAGGAGAACGCTGTTGGCGAGGGCGGAAGGCGCGAGCTTGCTGCGAACGACGAGCTGTTCGCCCTCTGGGTATGCCTGGGTTGAGGGATAGTAGATTTGCCAGCCGCCTTCGCCCTCCACGCTTTCCTCATGAACGTCGTCAACGACGCCAGCGACGAGCAGGTCGTTGCTGCTGCTGCCGCTGGCGATGATCTGGCCGACCGCATCGTTGTTGGGCCAATGGGTGAATCCCGCCAGGAAACTGGCAAAGGACGCGCTGATCATCACGACGCGCTGACTATTTGGGCCGTCGTCCCAGGTAAAGTCGCGTCCGTGCAGGCGGCTTCCCATGGCGCGAATGTAGCCGGGCGTGACCACGTAGACCAGCGGGCCTGAAAGCAGGTTGCGCGGGGGCTGGACACCCTTGGGAAACGGCGTTCCCCAGGACCGGTTCTGGCCGAGGGGGAGGAAGTCCGACATGCCGACAGCCTCGACGCCGGGAATGGAGCCGACGCGGGCGAGGATCTGCTGAAAGATGGCGGTTCGCCGCGCAATCACGTCCGCCTTTACCGCTCCCGGAGTGTTGCCGCCGTCGTCGTAGTCTACTTTGACGGCGGCGGCGCGGGTGGGCTCAAAGCCGAGATCGACATCGAGGACCTTGAGAAAGCTGTGCAGCAGCAGGCCGGCGCCGACGAGCAGGACGCAGGCCAGAGCGACCTCAGAGACGACGAGGACGGAACGGATACGCTCATGCTTGCGTCCCTGACCGGAGCCGGGGCCGGAGTCCTTGAGCGACTCTTGCAAGTTGCCGCCGGCCATGCGCAGTCCGGGAACGAGACCGAAGAAGAGAGCGGCGAAGATGGCAATCAGCACTGTCCAGCCCAGGGCCGCGCCATCAATGCGCAGGCTGCTGAGCAGAGGCAGAGCAACCGATCCCTGATGGGCGAACCAGGAGACCAGGACCCACGCGAAGGACAGGCCGAGCAGCGCACCGGCGCCGGATAAGACGAGACTCTCCGCGAGCAACTGACCGACGATGCGCATGCGGCTTGCGCCCAGAGCGCCGCGCAGGGCGAACTCCTTGCCGCGAGCGGCGGCGCGGGCCAGCAGCAGGTTGGATAGATTGACGCAGGCGATGAGCAGAATCGTGGCGACGGCGGCCCAGAGAACGACGAGCGAGCGGCGCAGGCGTCCGCTGACATAATCCTTGAGCGGCACGGGAACCACTCTGTCTTTGTAAGCGCCGCAGGACCGCGCCATGTTGTTATTCCAGCACATGTGCGGCGCGGCGGCGGCGGCATCGTCCCGCGCCTGTGGGAGAGAAATGCCGGGCTTGAGACGGCCGATGAAGGTGATGATGTTGCCCTCGTTGCGAGGCGGGCCGTAGAGATCGAGCGGGGTGAGGGCGTCCACCTTTGCGCCCGGCGAAAACACCGCGCCGAAATCGAAGGAGGCGGGCAGAACGCCGATGACGGTGGTTTGCCGGCCGCCGATGTCGAAGGCCTTGCCCACAATGTCCGGGTCGGCCGCGAACTGCCGCCGCCACCATGCATCGGTCAGCACGATAACGGGAGCAGCGCCGTCGCGCCCGTCGTCTGCCGTGAATAAGCGGCCCATGGCCGGCTGCACGCCGAGAACCTGGAAGAAATTGGCAATGACTGCGATGCCGGTGGCGGGGATGGGTGCGCCACCGCGGCTGAGGCTGAGATTGTCAGGAGAGGAGAAGGCGTAGTAGCCGGTCACGTCCTGATAAGAGCGGCTTTGCACGCGGAATGTGTCATAGGCGTCAGTGGAATAGGTGGCGCAGGACATGCCGCACTTGGCCGGCGGCGGCGCAATCCAAACCAACTGCTGCGCGTTGGGGAAGGGCAGGGGGCGCAGGAGAATGGTGTTGACCACGCTGAAGACGGCGATGTTGGCGCCGATGCCGAGGGCCAGAATGAGCACGGCCACCACAGTAAAGCCTGGATCGCGGCCGAGTGTGCGGATGGCGTACTTGAAATCCTGCAAGAGAATGTCGAGTTGAATGATGCCGCGCGCCGCGCGCTGCTGCTCTTTGGCCTGCGGCACGCCGCCGAAACGGATCAATGCCTGGCGGCGGGCTTCTTCCGCGGTCATGCCCTGGCGCAGGTTTTCTTCGACCGCCAGCTCCAGATGCGCTGTTACCTCGGCATCCAGCTCCGCGTCCCGCTGCTGCTTGCCAAAGAAGGAACGCACACGATTCACCGCTTCCCGCATTGCACCCATCAGAATTCTCCTTCCGCGGTCATGGACAGCACGCGGTCCACGACGCTGGACAGTCTGTGCCAGTAAGCGGCATCCTTCGCGAGCTGGCCGCGGCCGGCTTTGGTGATGGAGTAGTACTTAGCCTTGCGATTGTTGTCGGAGGTGCCCCAGGCTGCGGAGATCCACCCGCGCTGCTGCAGTCGGACGAGCGCGGCGTAGATGGTTCCCTGGTTGAGCAGGATGGTATCGCCGCTGACCTGCTCAATGCGGCGGGCAATGCCGTAGCCGTGCAGAGCGCCCATGGTGGCGAGGGTTTGCAGCACCATGATGTCGAGGGTGCCTTGCAGCAGGTCGAGCTTGGTTTCCGCCATTCAGAGTCTCCTGTGTTGATGCCACACAAGTATGGCACAGGATGTGTGGGATTGCCACAGGAAAGCGAAAATAAATTTCCGCACGGTTATCCGGGCTCTGCGCGCGGCGGCAGAGACCTACTGTTTAGAGCGGTTCTCCAATAGACATACTCCTGACAAGACCATGGCAGGAGGTTTTTCCTTGAGGAAAAAGCCACTCGGCAGCATGGGTTTCTGTGTACAGCAATTGGAGAACCGCTCTAGCTGAAGTCGGAGTCCTTGCCGGAGGCAGCGTTGTTGTACTCTTCTCCGCTAGTTAACCGGGTGTGTTGTAAGTCCAACCACTGGCCAAAGGACGGCGTTTCTTCCGATTGGTCTTCCGTATCCATGCCAGCGGCGTGTTTGAGCAGGCGCTTGCGCACCTCGGCTGCGCGCTCCGCGGCAGTTTTTTCGCCCTGGGCGGCGGAGTAGAAACTGGCTGCCTGGATGCCCATGGAGTTCCCGTGAATATGCATGGTTCCCTCCTGAGGAGGCGCGGGAAGCAAGGGGCTTGCCAGGATTGGGCAGTGAAGATGAGAAGGCACTTATTCCGGCATGGTGACGCTGGCCTTACTACGGTTGACTTAGCTGAGTGGACTAAGCATACTTAGTCCATGGCTTACACCGTCCACCAGGCGAAGACGCACTTCTCGCGACTGCTGAAAGAGGCAGAAGCGGGACAGGAAGTGATTGTTCTGCGCGGCAAAAAGCCGGTGGCGAAGATAGTGCCGATTGACGCGCCGAGTGAGAAAAAGCAGCCATTTCGTCTGATCGGCGCCTATCGTGGACGAATTCACTTTGACGACAGCGCCTTTGACCCGCTCACCGACGAGGAACTTGCCGAATATGGGTTTGGCGCGCTGCTGGATGGAGAACTCGTTCCGCCGCTCGGCCAACAATGAGATACCTGCTGGACACGCACACACTGCTTTGGACGATCGAGTCTCCGAGCAAGCTTTCCCGACTGGCGCGCAAAATCATAGAAGATCACGCCTCTGTTCTGTTGATTTCGATTGCGACCCCGTGGGAATTGGCAATTAAGACCAATTCCGGCAAGCTCGACGCCCAAGAGTTGCTGCGGGAATTTGACAGCACAATTTCCTCTGCGGGATACGAACTCCTGAATACCGAGGTTTCTCACGTAATCCGCGCCGGCATGTTGCCGCTCTATCACCGCGACCCGTTCGACCGGCTGCTGGCGGCGCAGGCGTTGGATTTAAGGATTCCGCTGGTAAGCCGGGACGCGATTTTCGACCGCTATGGCGTGAAGCGGATTTGGGATATGTGAGTGCCGTCTGGCCCCTCAGGCAAACGGCGACTGGAGACAGGTTTTGACGAAGTATCGGAGATCGGTAGTACCGGGAACGCCGGGCGCAGCGGCGCTGCCTCTGGTGGCCATAGTGGGCCGGCCCAACGTGGGCAAATCGACGCTCTTCAACCGGCTGACGCGGAGCCGCCGCTCGATTGTGGGCGACGAGCCCGGCATTACGCGGGACCGCATCTATGGGGAGTACGAGTGGGCGGGGAGGCAGTTCCGGCTGGTGGATACGGGCGGCATTGTTCCGGACGATCCGGAGCTGATCCCGACGGAGATTTATGCGCAGGCCAAGGTGGCGCTGGAAGAGGCCGACGCGCTGGTGCTGGTGGTGGACGCGCGGACGGAGCTGGCGAGTCCCGACTACGACCTGGTGCGCCTGCTGCTGCGCGGCGGCAAGCCGGTGTTTCTGGCGGCGAACAAGGTGGAGAGCGAGGCCATGGCGGCGGCGGCGGAGAACTATCGCCAGTTGGTGCTGCGCAACGTGTTTGCCATCAGCTCAGAACATGGGCTGGGGATTGGCGACATGCTGGACGCCATTTCCGATGCGATTCCCGCGCCGCCTGAAGCTGTGCCGACGAAGGAGGAAGTTCAGGCCGCGCGCGAGGCCGAAGCCGCGGAAGACGCGGTGACCGCGCAAGCCGAGACGGCTGCGTGGGAGGGCACAGAGGAAGACGCAGAGGTTGCGGAGCCTCACCCGGACGAAAAGGCGCTGCATCGCTCCCACGGGGAGTTTGAGATCCACGAGACTTCAGTGGCAATTATCGGGCGGCCGAACGTGGGCAAATCCACGCTGCTGAACGCGCTGACGGGGACTTCGCGCGCGATTGTTTCTCCGGTGGCGGGGACTACGCGCGACGCGGTGGACGAGCTGGTGGAGTTTGAGGGCAGCCAGTTCCGGTTTGTGGATACGGCCGGCATCCGTCGCAAGGGCAAGACGCACCTGATGGCGGAAAAGATGAGCGTGGTGATGGCGCGGCGGCACCTTGAAGCTGCGGACGTGGCGCTGCTGATCCTGGACGCGACGGACGGCGTGACGGCGGCGGACGCGACTATCGGCGGCTATGCGCACGAGAGCGGACGCAGCGTGATTATCGTGGTGAACAAGTGGGATGCGGTGACCACGGGACGGACAGACGGCAAGCCGCCGGCCGACCGCGAAATCTTTGAGACGCAACTGCGCTCGGTACTGAAGTACCTGAGCTATGCGCCGGTGGTTTTTCTCTCCGCGCTGGAGGGGACCGGCATGGGGCGAGTGCTGAACGAGGTGAAGTCCGTGGCCGCCGAGCGGCGCAAGCGCGTGACGACCGGGCAGATGAACCGCTTCCTGGAGAAGATCGATTTCCAGCGTGCGTCGGTGCCTATGTCGAAGCGGGTGCGGATTTTCTACATGACGCAGGCTGCGGTTGCGCCGCCCACGTTCATTCTGTTTACCGACCGCGACATCAAGCTGCACTTCAGCTTCGAGCGGTTCCTGGAGAATCAGATACGCGAGGCCTTCGGCTTCAAGGGGACGCCGATCTGGTTCAAGGTGCGGGCGCGGAATGCGGAGAAGAAAGAGTAGCGCAGGCTGAGGGAGAGGCGGGTTTCCCCGCCGCTTCTCAGAATTAGTTTGTACCGCATATCGGTACTCCTGGGTACCCCCTACCCCCCCTCCCCCTATGTATTTAGTCAAGTTCTCCAGTTTCAACGAGATGCGAGGGGTCTGTCGCCGCAAAAATTAGATTCTAAAGGGGTTACATATCAAAAATTAGATAATAAAGGACTTATAGACGGTTTTTGGGCGGTTTTGGAGGTTTTGGTACCGTAATGCGAGATTTGGACGTTTCTGCATCGGGTTGAAAACTCCTTTGATGGCATCCCTTTGCTGCCTGGCGGCCCACTCATCGCGATAAAGCCGCGATGAATGGGGCACAGATTCGCCTTTTAGGGATGGACAGGTGGATGGACCGGTGAGTGGGCCAACTGCCTGGCTCAAAAAAGCACCATGGAATAATTGTGCGCCTGGGTGGGGTAATTATCTGCAAATACCTTGCGGTGGGGCAGGCACGCGGCCCGTTTTTGGTTCGTGGTCTCCCCGGCACCCGATCATTTTGGACGGTCAGGGTTGGGCCACCCGTGAAAATCGGCTCTCCAGAGGCGGTGAAACCTGCTCGCCAGCGCGTCATTTCGGATGGATTGGCTGTTTTTGGCGGATTTTGCCCGTAAAAACTGGCTGGATTTCTGTGGAAACGTACCTAAAGAGGTTGGAAGAGAGGAACACCGTCCCTCCGGGACTCCCGATCCATTTTTGGGGTACGGCCACCCCACGCTGAAGCGCGGGGCTGACAAACGCTGCGCCTGCGGCGCGGGGCGACGGGTTACGGGCTGCATGGAACGCTCCGGTACAGGGCTCATTGAGAGACAGCAACCGTAAAACCAGCGGCTCTGGCGGTGGATAAATACATTCCTTTCTTTGTCCGCAACTGCGGAATCAATACGTTGGGTTTGAGCATGTATCAATGTGAGCAGATAACCGCCTTCGTCCTGCTTTAGATTGGGCCTCTGAGGTTCTCAGCCGGCTGTTGCCAGGACCGATCGTCCGCGCCGGAATTGAAATCAATCCAAGGAGACAAGATGAAATCGAGTACCGAGAATGTAGTTGAAGGCAAGATTCACGAAGCGAAGGGCAAGGTCAAGGAAGCAGTGGGCCGTGCGACGAACAATCCCAACCTGGAAGGGAAAGGTATTGGCGAAAAAGTAGCGGGGACGATCCAGAATAAGCTGGGCCACGCACAAAAGGTCATTGAAAAGCCGTAAGTCCGGTGCTCGATGGCACAACGGACGATGAGCGGGAGGGCCAAGAGGAATCATTTTGTGCTCGTACACCGCAATACATGGCAGTGCTGGCGATGCGCTAGAGCATTTTCGGAATACTTGTGGACTTTTTGAGAGCCGTAACAGGTGTCTTTTTCTTAATGAAAAAGACACTTAAGCACATGGCTTCGGTCTACATCCATTCCGAAAATGCTATAGGGCCTTGATGGGAAGAAGCGCTATGATCAACGGCGGTCACAATCCCGTGAGGTCGTTCAACGCTCGCCAGCATTTCATCTGGGAGCTTGTTTCGCGTTCACCGCTGCACTCGCACTGGGATCTTCAGGGCGTATCCGTGGTTATCCTGGCGAAGCGCACATGGATGTCCCTTTTTGCGGACAACATTTTTGGCCGCGCGGCAGAACTGGGTTTTTACTTTCTCTTTGCGCTTTTCCCCACTCTGTTCAGCGCCAGCTCCATTCTTGGACTTGCCGCGAGATCGGCCGCGCAGTTTTACGACAAGCTGCTGGCTTATCTTTCCCTGGTGATTCCGACGTCGGCTCTGGGTACGGTGCTGACAACCTTCAACGAGACGACGGCCGCAGCCAGCCGCGGCAAGCTGACCTTTGGACTGATTGCGGCTGTATGGTCCGCTTCCGTGGGCATCTCCGCGATACAGGATGCGCTGAACGCCGTGTACAAGGTTCAGGACAGCCGCTCTTACTTGAGGGCCCACGTTTACGCTATCGGCCTGACCGTGGTTCTTACCGTCATAGCTACCCTGATTCTGAGCGCGATGCTGGGCGGAGACTATGTGGCAGCGGTAGCCAATCACAGCATGTACGATCCGGCTCTGAGGACCGCCGTTGCCTGCCTTGCCAAGTTCCTTGGATGGACAGCAGCAACCGCATTGCTCGCGCTGTCGTTTTCGGCTATTTATTATTGGGCTCCGGATGTGAAGGCGCGGCGCTGGCATTGGCTTACGCCCGGGTGCGCGGTAGGCATTGCAGGGTGGCTGCTTGCTTCATTCGGCCTGCGCATCTACCTGCATTTCTTTAACAGTTACACCTTCACTTATGGGTCGCTGGGCGCGGTGATCGTACTGCTTACCTGGTTCTATATCTCGGGTCTGATGCTGTTGGTTGGAGCGGAGATCAACAGTCAGATTGAAGCCGCCGCGGCGCAAAGAAGGCTGGCTGAACGGTCGGCGCGGACGCCGGCCTCTTAGCTGCGTTTCAGGGCTGCGGAGGGCCGGTCTGGCTGGAGGAGGATGTGGCCGGGTTTGCCGTGTCGTCGGTCAGTTTGGTGATGTGGACGCTGGCCTGGGTTTCCGGGATGGTACCGTCGTTGACCTGGACCTGAGTGGGCTTGTCGAGAATGAGGATGCGCTTGACGGCCTTTCCGCGGGCGGGAACCAGGACGCGCTGGGTGACGGAGTTGGAGCCGGAGAGCACGGTGACTGGGACCTCGGCGGCGGCGTACCCGGCATTGGAGATGTTGACGGCGACCAGCCAGTTGCCGTTCTGGGCGGTGGAGGGAAAGACGCTGTCGATGGCGAGGTCGGGCAGTCCCTTGTCGGCATCGACCCAATCGGCAAAGAACCAGGAGAGATCGCGGCGGTCACCGGCCAGTTCCAGCAGGCGCTCAAAGGAGCTGCGGCCGGTGTCCTTGCCGAGATCGTTGGCGGGATTGTAGGCGCGGAGGGCTGCGGAGAGGGTTTGGTCGCCAGCCACGTCGCGGAGCATCCACAAGACATAAGCGGCCTTGGTGCGGTAATAGACGGGCGAGATGGCAGCGGCGAGCGGCTGGCCTACGCTTTGGCCGGGGCTGGAAGGCTCAGCCAGTGCCAGGGCGAGGCGGGAGCTTTCCAGGGTTTCCAGGGCCTGTTCGCGGCCGCGCTGCTTTTCAACCCAGAGAGTTCCCATGAAGTGCGCTACGCCCTCGCTGAGCCAGGCGCGCGGAGACTGCATCCAGGCGTGGGTGAGGGCGTGGGCCAGAATGCCATCCAACTGTTCGGGCGTGGCCTGGCGGATGGAGGTGGCGAGGAGCGCTCCGGTCTCAAAGGGCGTGTCTTCCGGGTCGGGCAGGTCAAGCAGGGTGAGCTGGGAACGGGGACGCAGGCCCAGCCAGCCTTGCAGAAAAGGCGTGACGGCGGTTGCGGCCGTGGACCAGGCGGGCACGGCGGCTTCGTCGATGGGGAGGGTCCAGATGGTGGTGTTGGTGGCGGGGTTGGGCGTGCGGATGGCGACAAAGAGGCTGGGGGCTTCAAAACCGAGGGTCGAGCTGGGGAGGTCGGCGGTGGCTACGCCTTCGACTTCCTGGGCCGGGTCAGTGGCGTTAGTGAAGGCGAGCTGAACCGGGTGGCCGTTGACGAGGGCCACGGTGGGCGCGCTGCCGTGAGGGTACTCGACAGAGAGGCGCAGACGGAAATGCGCGCCGGCCATGCGGAGCTTGTGCTCGCCCATTTCGTCAAAGAGGCGCGCGCCATCGCCGAGGATGACCGGGACACTGGAGACCGGGTACCAGGCCACGTTGCCAAATCCGCGGAGGCCGGTGAAGGGGAGGCCGATGCGGTCCCAATCCGAGTGCAGAGCTACGTCACTGGGGGTTCCGATGGACAGGAGGCGCTGGGCGGAGGGGGGAATGACGCCGGAGTAGGAGACATCAAGCTGGATGGACTGGCCGGGGGCGAGGGGAACGGCGAGGGGGACCGCGGCCTCGTGCAACTGGCCGGTGTGGTCGGCGTCGGAGTTGAGGGTGGCCACGGCAAAGGCGGCGTAGCGGCCAAGGACGCGAATCTGCTCCCAGTTGAGCGAGGAGGAGATTTGCAGGGGGATGCGGGGCAGGGGAGTTTTGCCGTCGTTGCGGACGGTAAGCAGGGCGCGGACGGCGATGTGCTGCTGGGCGGCGCGCAGATGCACGTCCATGTCGAAGGCGGTGAAGGTGACGGCCTGGCGGTCGGCGTCGCTGGCGGCGGGTGCGCCGGCCATCTGGATGGCGGGCGGCGCGGCGGCGGGGCCGGTTTGGGTGGTGGTTTGGCCGTTTTCATCGGTGGAGCGGGAAAAGATGACCTGACCGCCGGATTGCTGGGTCTGCGGCGTGGCATTTTGCGGTGGCGGCGGAGGGAGATCGTGGGACTTTTGCGCCATGGAGGGTGCGACGGCAAGAAGTGCGGCGAGCCCGGGCAGCGCCAGGTTCCGAGCGATAGAGAGCTTCATGAGCCCAGGCCTTTCTGTTTTTTGGGTTTGGACGCGGGGGCGGCTCCGGGGAGAGCGCCAGCGGCTGAACGGGCGGCGTTGCGGCGCTGGCGGAAGGCCTCGTAAAGCACGACCGCTCCGGCTGCGGAGACGTTGAGAGAGCTGACGCCGCCGGCCATGGGAATGCGCAGGAGGTGGTCGCAGGTTTTGCGGACGAGATCGTGAAGGCCTTCGCCCTCGCGGCCGAGGACCAGGACGAGGTTGCCGGTGAAGTCGAATTGGTCGTAATCGCAAGAGCCGCGCTCGTCGAGACCAATGATCCAGAGATTCTGTTTCTTGAGTTCTTCAAGGGAGCGGACGAGGTTGACGACGCGGGCGATGCGGAGGTGCTCGGCGGCTCCGGCGCTGGCTTTAACGGCGACAGGGCTGAGAGGGGCGGCGCGGCGCTCGGTAAGTACGATGCCGTCCACGCCGGCGCCGTCGGCTACGCGGAGCAGAGCGCCGAGGTTTTGCGGGTCTTCCACGCCGTCGAGAGCGAGGAGCAGGCGGGCTGCACCGGGAGTGGCCGGCTGCGGCGTAAACAAGTCCTCAATGGAGAGAGACTCCTGCGGGTAGACGAGAGCGACGACGCCCTGATGCGCGGGATTCTGGGCGGTGAGCGTCAACTGCTCGCGGGATTCCTGGCGGACACGGACGCCGGACTGACGGCAGAGCAGGACGAGCTGGGCGAGACGGGCGTCGTGACGCTCCTGGGCAACCAGAACGTGGTCAAAACGCCGCCGGCCGGCCTTGAGCGCTTCCTCGACCGGGTGCAGTCCATACAAAACTTCCATGAGGGTAGTGTAGAAGATTGAGGGGATCGCGATCGTTTCTGTGTTGCTGGAGCGGTTGATGGGTTACATACTGGGGCTGTCTGGAGGGCTATGAGTCCGACCACGGTGAAGACATTCAAAGCTGTGCTGGAGCCGCTGCAGTCGGGGCTGGGATGGGTGGTTGCGCGGATTCCGTTCGACGTGGCTGTAGCCTGGCCGGAGCGAAACCGGCTGCGGGTAAAGGGCGAGATTGAGGGGGTTGCCTTCAGAACTTCGCTGTTTGCCTATTCGGGCGGCGGCGGTCACTTCCTGCTGGTGAACCGGAAGATGCAGGAGGGGGCGAAAGCTCGCGTGGGGTCGAAGGTGCGGATACGGCTGGAGCCGGATATGGAGGAGCGGCCGGCTACCGCGCCACCGGAGTTGGCCGGGGCAATGAAAGGGGACCGGAGACTGCGGCAGTGGTTCGATGGGCTGAGCCCGTCGATGCGGCGGGAGATCGGCAAATGGGTGAGCGAGCCGAAGAGCGCCGAAAGCCGGGTGAAGCGCGCGGAAAAGATGGCGGAACGGTTACTGCTGGCCATGGAAGGCGAGGAGGAACCTCCGCCGGTTCTGCGGGCGGCCTTTCTGCGACAGCCGCAGGCGCGCGTGGGCTGGGAGGCGATGACGGTGGTGCAGCGGAGAAATTTTCTGCTGGGGATTTTCTATAGCGAGAACGCGGAGGCGCGGGAACGGCGGGCTGCCAAGGTGGTGGAAGCGGCGCTGCGGGTGGCGGCCAAGGGCGAACGCGAGACGGGATAGATTCTTGCTTCTGGGGTGTTTTGCACCCGATGGAAGGGCGGATTGGGGTTTGCCGTTTCCCAGCCATTTCACGATGGAACTGTGAAATGGCTGGGGCACGGGGCATTTTTCGGCTCTAAACAGAGCACTTTCGCTGCCAGATGAGTGCTTTTTTATATGCGTTCCATATTTCTGTCGGCTTTGGGCCGGTTTTTGTCGTCTAATTAAAGGAGATGAGTACAGCCGCGTCTGTTCAGCCAATCTTTTTACGGGGTACCGCTACCGCAGTTGACGATCAGGTGCGGCAGGAGAGCCTTGCCGTATCGGCTGGGCTCAAGCGCCAGGATGCCGGCCTGCTGGACGAGCTGATTGTCCGGTACCAGCACCGCCTGATGCGCTATCTGCTGTATTTAACCAGCAACCGGGAGATGGCCGAGGATCTGTTCCAGGAAGTCTGGATGCGGGTGATGGTGCGGGGTGCGCAGTTCAACGGGCAGGCGCGTTTCGATACGTGGCTGTTTACCATTGCGCGCAACCTGGTGATCGATCTGCGGCGCAAGCGGACCATGAGCAGCCTGGATGAGCTGTTCGAGGGCAAGAGCGAAGACGATCGTCCCATGAGCTTTGAAGTTGCCGACGACGATCCGACGCCGTTCGATTGTTTCTCGAACCTGGAAGACCGGGAACGGATTGCGGCGGCGCTGCTGCAGATGGATACGCTTTACCGCGAAGTGCTGGTGCTTCGCTTTCACGAAGAGCTGTCGCTGGACGAGATCGCGAAGGTGACACGGGCTCCTCTATCCACAGTAAAGTCAAGACTATATAGGGGTTTAGCGATCATCAGGCCCAAGCTGGAACGCAACTATCTGCGCTATCAGGAGCCGGTGTGAAGAGCGCAGATCTGGGCGCCCACGGCGCGGCAGATGAGGCAGGAGTTGACGCCGGCGACGGCGCCAGCAGCGACCTGCTTTCAGCTTTGGCCGGCAATCAGGCTGGGCGGGAACGCACGGTGGCCTATCGCACGCGCCGGGTGGTAAGCACCTCTCTGGGCGTGATGCAGGAACAGAAAGCCGGGCGCAAACGGAATCGCTCCCTAGCCCTGGCCGCTATTTTGGTGGTTGGTTTTGCGCTGGGTCCCCTGATCTGGCGGGTTGCGGACGACCTGATCGAAGGGGAGCACATCAGCGACCTGGCACCGCAGGTGGGCCTGCTGGTTTGCATCCTTTGCCCGTCGCTGGTGGCGGCTGCACTGGTGGCCGGCTGGGCGCGCCGCAAGTCCTGAGTCCGCGAGAATTCGATATAAAGCGCAATGGATATGGCTGAGCGTGCAACTTCCAAATTTTCTTTTCCGTCCATCTCAATAGGGGTTAAGCTATGCTTTACCTCCTGAAGGGCCCTGTGAGGGGGCAATACCTATGCGCGAACCGCTATCTATAACTGTCAACGAAGACGAACGCATGATTCCGATGTGGTCGATCGTGGTCGCCGTCGCGGCCTTCGTTGTGGTGGAGTACTATTTTTGGGTCGTAGCGCCGCTGCAGCGGCACCATGGGCCGCCGCCCATTGGTTTTCGTATCTACTTCAATATTTCCTGGGGACTACTGGTCTCGCTGTACTTCCTGATGGTGGGCTACATCAGCAAAGACGCTCCGCGGCGCGCCATGAGTTTGCGGCTGTGGATGCTGGTTTGCCTGGTGATGCCGGGCGGCATCGGCGCGGTGCTTTACTTCCTGCTGCGCCAGCCGGAGATCTCGCTTTGCGCGGCCTGCGGCACACACGTGCAAAGCGACTTTCACTTCTGCCCGCAGTGCAACTATCAGCTCACGGCGAATTGCGGCAACTGCTTCCGTACGGTGCGCACCTCCGACCAGTTTTGTACCCGCTGCGGGCATGAGCTGGCCAGCGATCACATGCCGTCGCGGCTGCGCGCGCTGGGCGACTAGAGCATTTTCGGAATACACCTAGACTTTTTAGAATCGTTGCAGGTGGCTTTTTCTTAAGGAAAAAGCCACTTGAGAGCATGGATTCGGTCTACACCAATTCCGAAAAATGCTATAAGCCTGGGCGTGGAGCGGGGGTGCAGCCTGTCCTGGCTCGATGCCCGCATTGACCGCGCCGCTTTCCCTTCCTACAATCGAACAGCCGACCCGCATGTCTATCTCCGCGCTCATTATCGACGACGAACAACTGGCCCGCGAGGAGCTGAAGTACCTGCTGGACCAGGTGGGCGGGGTTGATGTGGTGGCTCAGGGGAGCAACGGCATCGAGGCCGTGGACCTGATCGAGGAGTACCGGCCCGACCTGGTTTTTCTGGATGTGCAGATGCCGGGACTGGATGGGTTGGCCGTGGTGCAGCGGCTGATGGAACGCTACCGGACGAGGGTTGGGGCCGGAGCCGGCAAAGAACCGTCGCCCTTGCCGCAGATTGTGTTTGCCACGGCCTATGACCAGTACGCGGTGCGCGCTTTCGACGTGAATGCCGTCGATTATCTGCTAAAACCGTTTGACCGAACCCGCGTGGAACAGGCCGTGGAGCGGGTGAAGGGGCGCATGGGTGCGGGACCGGCGGGGGATTCGCCGATTGAATCGCAACTGGACGCGCTGCTGCGGCTGCTGAATCGTCCACAGGGCGCATCGCGCGCTCCGCAGCCGGCCAAGCTGATTGTGCAGGCGCAGAGCCGGTTGTTGCTGGTGGACCAGGCGGAGATCTGCTACGCGGCCATCGACGAGGGCGTGATCCGCGTGGTGATGCAGAACTTCGAGGGACAGTCCAAATGCCGCACGCTGGAGGAGTTGCTGGAGCTGCTTGACCCGGCGAACTTCTGGCGCGCGCATCGCGGCTTTGTGGTGAACATCAACCACATTCGCGAGGTGGTGCCGTGGTTCAAGTCCAGCTACCAACTGCGCATGGACGACAAGCAGCATACGGAGATCCCGGTGAGCCGCGCCCAGACCAAGCGGCTCAGGGAACTGTTCAATCTGTAGACCACCTGCGGTGGGGCCAACCTTGTCTGGTTGGGGCTCCCGGCTTTCTACCCTGCTCAGTTAATGTTGTCCTAAAACCTGTTCCAAAGTATCGCTAATAGCCCTCAATGCACCCTCGACTTGTTCTTTTGTGTATTCGAACGGTCCTCCGTGGGCTGCGTCGTTGCGTAGTTTTGCTACAGCTTCAAGATTCGTGGCCTGGAATTCAGTAAGAACACCAACAGTTTTGTCCTTTAACTTGTGCAAAAGAGGCACTAAGGTTTCTCTGCCAGAAAGCTCGATTGGTATCGCAAGAGCGCGTGCCTTAAGTGCCTCTTCAAGCGCGGCTCCCCCTAATACCGTGGCGGCACGGATATATCCCTTCTCAAAGAGATACTCCGCTTGATGGAGGAGGCCTCCGAACACCGCAGAAGCAACAGATAAATGGTATTCGATTGCAAACCCTTGCGCGTATTCCGCACGTGCCGCCATGAGAACGCCAAGTGAGGCTCCGACGTTAATCTCAAAGCCTCTCCCTCGTTTTGCCCACGCCTCAAATTCAGTAACAAAACGATTTGTCGAGATAGATAGTTTATCCAGCAAATTTAGACAACTTGTTGTCCATTGGGTAAATCGGACCGGGTCTTCAATAACCGGTTTATCTTTATTGAAGGACTGCCATATAAGTTGTCCTTCAAGGATAAGCTCATCCATCCGTTTCAAAATGCTTGGGTTTGTCATTACTGGAGCCATACGTTCCTCGTGAACTTCCGTTGCAGAACAATGCACAGTTGGTTACGCCAAATTGGTTGACAGGCCGACAGCCTTCAGTCGTAGCGCTCGAAGACAATCTGCTTGCGGTGCCAGCCGTAGCCGGCGAGGCGTTCGCGCACGGAGGCAACCATGTTGTTGAGGCCGCAGATGTAGGCGTAGATGTCGAAACGCAGTTCGTTGCGCGGAATGGCCGGATCGGTCTCGGGCTGCGGCAGCGGCAGGCCGAGGCGGGCGGCGCGCTCTTCGACGATCTTGGCCACATGCTCCTGCACATAGCCG
>JARLGF010000097.1 GCA_031296165.1 Occallatibacter sp.
CTCTTATGTTCTAGAGCGGCTCAGCCCGCTGGTCAGCGTGGCCTCAATGGCCTTTTACGCGGGGGTATTATGAATCTGCTGCGTGCTCAATCCGCCTCCTTGCAGCAATTCACGCCAGGTGATGACACCGCCACAGTACCGCTCCCTGTGGGTAATTCTCTCTCTTCTGTCAGCGACGAACGGCCATTCTTCCGGCTGGACTTCTTGCGCAGTCTGCAATTGCATCGCTGGCTAGCGCTGGGTATTGCCCTGATTGGCGTGGCTCTGGCCGTAGCGAATGCGGTGAAGATGTGGCCAGTGTATACCGCGCAGAGCCAGGTTTATATTCAGCCCGTGGCACCGAAGGTGATGGATCAGGGCAATCAGCCGCGCTGGCCTTACGACTCCAATACCTACGACTCGTATATCCAGCAACAGGTGCAAAGTGCCTCCAACTCTGAAGTGCTGATCAGCGCACTCCACAAATTGGGACCTGGCACTTGGCAGCGGAACGACGAAAGCGAACAGTCCGCGGCCAGACGGCTTGGCCAGTCCGTTGAAGTGGCGCGGGTCGGAACCAGCTACGAGGTCGCGATTATCGCGCGTGCCGCAGATCCTGAGTTGTCCGCTCAGATTGCCAACGTCGTAGCCGCAAGCATTGTAGAGAGAGCATCGGGAGAAGAAAATGCCGGGAATGATCAACGATTGTCTATCCTGCGCGAGGAGCGGACTCGCGTGCAAAATGAACTGGATGCCGATCGCGTCGAACAGGACGCACTAAACAAGCAACTGGGCATGGCTGCAGTTGGAATCACTGCTCCCGATCTCATCGACGACGACATTGGGAAGACGCGCGAGGAACTGATCAAGGCCCGGACCGATCACGACGTGGCCGCAGCGCGGTTTGCTGCTATGGGTGCTGACAAGGGGTCTTCTGTGGCCATCAATTCCGCGGCCGACGAACTGATGGCCAGCGATCCCGGCCTGAACAGCATGAAAACGTCGCTGAATCAGCGCCGCGCCATTCTGATTACACAGATGGCCAACCTGACGTCCAATAACCCCGAGTATAGGCAGGACGCAGAAGAACTGGCCAAGATTAACAGCAATCTCGATTCCATGATGAACGATCTGAGAGCCAAAGCGGCTTCGCGCATCCAGCAAGGGTTGCGAACGGACCTGGCCCGGACCGCTCAGGTTGAGGCACAGTTAAATGGGCAACTGCGTCAACTGGCCGGGACTGCAGCCAGCGCCACGCCCAAGTTGCAGCGAGCTGGTGACCTGGCTACCGACATTCTTCGTCTGCGGACCCGCTACACCAGTGTGGATGAGCAGTTACACAATCTAATGCTTCAAGATAGCGTACCGGGCGCAGTGCATTTGTCGGTCGCCGCGGTGGCTCCGTTACACCCCACGATCTCGGGAATCTTGCGGAAAACATTGCCGATGGCGTTGGGGGGGGTGTTGTTAGGACTACTGGTTGCGCTGATCGCCAATAATCTGGACCCCCGGGTATACATCGCTTCCGATATAGAGCAGGTACTAGGCTTTGCACCCATGGCTGTACTGCCTGACTTTACGGAGGTATCGGACGAGGTGGCAGCAGAACATCTGCTGCGGATCTCGGCTGCTATCGAACATGCCTGCAAACAAGGCGACCTGAAGAGCGGCATCTTTACCGGGACCGGGTCAGGGGCAGGCGTTACCACTGTGGCGACCAAGGTACGAGAAATGCTGGAGGCCATGGGTAGGTCAACGGTGCTTGTGGATGCCTCTGGAACTCCGCCTCCGGCTCCGCGCGCAAGCGCCTCAGGGAATGGCCTGTCCGGTATGCAAAACCTGGTGGTCACACAGCGCGGCAGCCGCTCTACAGCTCTGTTGCAGAAGGTGGCCGAAGAGACCAAGACGCAGGCAGAGAGTCTGGTGCTCACCGATACCGCGCCGCTGGTTATTTCTGCCGAGACTGCGTATCTTGCGCGTTTTGTCGATTGCGTCATCGTCGTCGTCGAGTCGGGCGTCACCACTCGTGCACAACTACGCGAGGTATCTGCAACCCTGCAGCGGCTCAATGTGGCAGCAGTAGGGTTCGTGTTGAACCGTGTGGGACTGGCAAAGGCCGACCTGGGTTTTCGTCAATCCGTTCATGCCATTGAGAGGTATCTCCGCAGCCAGAGCAAGTCGACTGCAAGGCGAACGGTAAGAAGTAGTTCCTACGCAGACGAAGCCTCGACTGAAGGCAGCAACTATTCCCAGGAGGGGGCAGTACGCGTACAGTCCCGGCCGGTACCGGAGCCTGTTTCAGCGGTTGCCGTTAGCCGCTCAGCGCCGGCGGTTGCTTCCTGGTCCGGTGGTTCGGCAGAACCGCAACAAATCCTGCAGAGATTCAACAGCCTGGCTCAGGCGCAGGAGTCAAATCAACAGCAGTCAGAACAAAATACAGACATGCCCTGGTGGCTCGCCGATATCGATTCGTCAGCCAATGTGCCTGAGCCTGAGGCACTTCCACGACAGGCAAGGGTGCGTGAGCCTGAAATGGCCACTGCCTACCAATATGTCCCGCCACCGCCCCAGGCAGAGGCACCTCCGGCCCAGTCCTGGGAGCGCGTATCCAGCAGACGCGAAGATCCTATCCCCGCGTCCTCAACCGAGGAAGTAGAACGTGCCGAGGAGAAAGCGAGTCCAGATGAAACGGCATCGCGGCTGAGCGGTCTGAGGAACCTGTTCTTCTCACGGGGCCTGAAGAACCTGAACAATGCGCGCGAAACCAGCGCACAAGACGATGAATCCTTGCCGCAAGGCGGGCCGGGGTCCAAGCACGCCGACTCTCTGGTCCGCACCGCGCCAGCGGAGTCCGTGCCGGTCCCCGCTGTGCCAGCCAGAAGCAACCTAGCTGGCACTTCGTCAAGACAAGTAACGGCACAACCCGAGTTCCTTCCTCCAAAATCCGTGGTAGTAACGATCAACAAAGAACAAGCACAGCAGGCTGACCCCACAAACCGCCACGATCGCCGGGATGCGTTCGACGACGTCGAGATTCTGCCATCCTGGCACGGTCAATACAGGAAAAAGAATTGATCGCGGCATAGGACTCTCAAATTGAGTTTGCGAGGGGGGCAAAATCAATCTGAATTGAGGCAGCCGGCCCAGCCCAGAGTTGTCCCTGCCAGTACCTTTTGATTACCCCCCCCCTCCCCCCCCCTATGTATTTAGTCAAGTTCTCCATTTTCAATGAGATACGAGGTGTGCATTGCCGTAAAAATTAGATTCTAAAGGGTTTATATGTCAAAAATTAGATAACAAAGGAGTTAGGGGCTGTTTTTGGGGGGGGGTTTGCGGTTTTCGTACCGTATATTGAGATTTTAACGCTTTGCATCGGGTTGTAAACTCCTTTGATGGCATCCCTTTGCGGCCCGGCGGCCCACTCATCGCGATAAAGCCGCGATGAATGGGCACAGCTTCGGCTTTTTGGGATGGACAGGTGGATGGATCGGTGAGTGGGCCAACTGCCTGGCTCAAAAAGACACCATGGATCGATTGTGCGCCTGGGTGGGGTAATTATCTGCAAATACCTGCGGTGCGGCATGCACGCTGCGCGTTTTTGGTTCGTGGTCTCTCCCCGGCGCCCAACAGCGAGGCAATCTTCGAGGACACCGACGGGCTACTGGAGCGGACGGTCGGTCCAGAGGGCTTTGTCGGCGATGGACTTGGCGGGATAGAGACGGCCGGCTAGGAGCTGCTCGGCTTTGGACTGATTTGTGTCCTGGGCGAAGAGCCACTTGCGCTCGCCGGTGCCCCAGATTTTGGAGAGCTGATCTTCACTGATGTCGATTCTGGGGGCGTCGGGGTAGCAGGAGCCCCAGAGCAGGGGAGAACCCTCGCCATGCTGTCCGCACTGTGGCAGAACCATGAGGGACAGCCGGCCATTGAAAAATTTGTGCGTGTAAAAGACGACCGAAGAGGCGTCGGACTGCTCGCCAAGGATGATGAAGGTGTCGGAGGGCGAGCCTTTCTGGACGATGGTGTCAGCCAGTTGCTTGGAACTGAGCATGGGCGAGAAGCGGGCAAAGGCGATGTGCGCGGCGATGAGGAAGACGGCGGAGGTGAGGGCAACGCTGACGGTGGCGGCCATGTGCTTCTTTTTGAGACGCAGCAACCAGCCGGCGGCCGGTCCGATGAGCAGCGTGACGGCGGCCAGGATGGCGGGCAGGCGCAGCGCGGCGAACGAGGGACCGGTGAGGTCGAAGAGGTGGGACATGGAAAGCGTGTAGTCGCCAACGCCGCGGTGAGCCAGAAGGGTGCCGATGTCGGAGACGAAGGGCAGGTGGCGCGAGTCCCAAAGGCCCCAGCCGAGGGCGATGGCGCTGAGCACGCCGACGACGGCGAAGAGGGCTTGCGCCCCGGTAAGCCATGCGGTGGACAGCAGCGGACGGCTGCCCGGAGGCGCGCCTTTGTGCGCGCGGCTTTCCTCAGTGCTGGCGATGACGCCGGCGATGAGGATGAACAGAGGCGGCCAGACGGGGAAGGTGTAGTACTCCTGGTTGGACGAGAGCGAGAAGAAAAACAGGGTCCAGGCGGAGAAGAGGGAAAGCAGCCAGACGGTGCGGACGCGGAACTTGAGGCGGAGGACGTAGCTGGCGGCATCTTCGCGGGTGACATTGTCGAGGTAGAAATCGACGGTCTGGCCGGCTTCGCGGTGTAGGTGCTGGAGCCAGTTATGGCGGGTTTTCCAGGCTACTACGACGACGGCTGGGAGAAACAGGCTCCAGGGAAAGAGCCAGACCAGGTGCAACAGCCAGTAAGCGACGCCGGGGAGCTTGTTGTAGTCGTGGGGGTAGCGGAGGGAGAAGAAGCGCAGGAAGTGCTCGTTGACGAAGTAGAAGTAAAAGAAGCCGTGGACGTTGCCGAAGGTGGGGTGGTTGCCGATGGCATGGCCCTGGTCGGGATTGGCGAGGCCGCAGAGGATGTGCCAGGGGGCGGCGATGGCGAGGAAGAGCAGCAGGCCGGAGATGGGCTTGAGTTGCCTCCAGCGGCGCCACTGGCCGGTGAGCAGCAGGTAAGGAACGGCGGCGCCGACAAAGAAGACGGGGGCGATGAGGCCCTTGGTGAGCAGGGCGAGGGCTACGCCGGCCCAGGTGAGGTAAAAGCGGTTGGGGCGGTCCAGCTCCAGGCCGGTGATGAGGCCGTAGAGAGCGATGAGCAGAAACAGGCTCAGCTCCGCCTCGGGAATGATGAAGCGGGTGAAGAGAAACGGACCGATGGAGGTAAGGACGCCGAGACCGGCATAAAGGCCGGCGCGCGGGCCCCAGGCGCGGCGCGCCCAGAGCCAGCAGAGCCAGGTGAGGCCGAGCATGGCCAGCGCATTGGGCAGGTGGGTGGCAAAGGTGTTCTGGCCAAAGATTTTGTAGGAGACGGCGACCAGCCAGTAGGGCAGGGGCGGCTTTTCAATGTAACGGAAGCCGTTGATCTTGGCGGTGACCCAGTCGCCGCTCTCAGCAAAGTGCTGAGCGGCCTGGGCATGGGAGGCATCCACGTCGTCCATGAGCGGCGGGGTGAACAGGGAGGCAAAATAGACGGCGGCAAAAAGGGCTGCCAGGAGCAGCCAGACACTGAGGGTGGAAGGGGACTGCCGCGGGCGTTCAAAAGTGCTGGTTTCGCTTGTCGTTTCGTTGGTCATCGTGGAATTCTTTCGTCGTGACAAGGATAACAGCCGGGTTTGGATACTCGCGGGAGGGAACTGTCCCGTGGGTATCCAAACCCGGCTGTTAGAGCGGTGACGGAAGAAGCTGTGGTTTCAAGGAACCATGCCTGCCCTGGAACCGCGCCTGTGAAGCTGCGGGAAGAGCAGATGGCCGCGAGGACACGGCAAGGCTTACAAGGATCTTGTCAGTTTAAGAGGAACGCCCAGCTCAAACCAGAAGGCGTTTCCGGCCGGCTTGTTTTGGACCAGGGTGTCACGGAAGTATTTGAATGCGAAAGCGCCGTGGGTTCCGAGATTGAAGCGCGCTTCAGGGCCGATGGCCAGATCGCGCCCGCGATTGCCGTCGCCGACGCGCCGCCCGTTCTGCCGGTCGATCGTGGTTTGCTTGTATATATATCCATTGACGCCGATCGCAGCCTTGTGGGAGATGTGCTTCATCACGTCGTATTCCAGAGTGGCTTCGTTGCCGCTGCGGTAGTGGGTGGCCACGTCGTGGAAGTTCACGATGTATTGCAATTTGGAACTCACTTCCCAATCGGCGTGATGGGGAAGAAACGTGAAACCTGCGACGGGGGCGGCGGCGTAGTTATTCTGTCCGATGTTGAGCGAATCGGTCTTGACGTAGGGAGCGCCGGGAAAGTAGACATCCCCTTCATAAAACCAGTGCCACGAGTTCTTTTCGTAGCCGACGGCAACGACTCCGAAAATTACGTTGCCAAGGCCGTTTTTGCTGTATTTTCCCGACGCAACGTGTAACTGCTCATAAAAAGTTGGAACAGTAAGATTGCTGTTCAGAAATCCGTTGAAGACGGGGATGTTCCAGTTATGCACCAGCTTGATTGCACTTGCCAGGATCCTTACCTTGAACTCCGGTACGGAGCTTGCCCCGGAGGAATTGTTGAGCCGGTTGGCGGCATAAAAAAGAGTGAACTCATCGAGCACAGTTCCATTGCGGGCCGGCGTCAGGCCGGGCATTACGGTATCCGCACCGATGGGATAGATGCAGGCTCCGTTTTCAGTGGCGCGGGCCGCGCTGCCGGGCAGCATGGCCGCAAGGAGGCAGGCAGCGGCTAAATACACGTGAGGCCGGCGACAAAGGGAACTGGTGTTTCTGCTAAGGGCGGGTTTTACATCTGTTTCCGGCATTGGAAATCTCCTTGTCATCCATGCGCGAGCGGCTGGGCTCCTGAATTTTCTATGGTTGCCGCTGATCGGCTCGAAGGAACGGGTTCATCGAGCTTATGCACTCTATCGGCGGCGGTGCGTGCGGCAAGAGGGCTGCAATCAATTAATGTGTGCAGCGTTACCGATTGCGATTGGCCGTGGATTCCATGCAAAGCCGGGACGGTGTGCCGGGCGTACTGCGCCGTGCGGGTGCGGTCGTGTATCTTGGCCCCTGAGAGAAATTTCAACTTACGGAGCGTGCTTTAACCCCCCATGCCTATCTTTGCGGCTATCGATATCGGTTCCAACTCGTGCAGGCTGAAGATTGCGAAGGTTGTGGCGCACCAGTTGAAGACGGTGGCCGAGGACCGCGAGGTGACGCGGCTGGGTGCGAGCGTTTTTGAGTCGGGGATTATTTCTCCGGAGGCGATGGCGCTGACGCTGCGGGCGCTGAAGCGGTTTCAGCGGGCGGTTCAGGCGCACGCGGTGGACCAGATCCGGGTGGTGGCTACGGCGGCCTTGCGCGACGCGCGCAACGGGGCGGCTTTTCAGGCGTGGGTGAAGGCGGAGACGGGCTGGAACATGGAGATCATCTCCGGCCTGGAAGAGGGACGGCTGATTCACCTGGGACTGATGGGGCTGGGCGCGAACGGCGGCGAACCGGGAATGGGCGGCCGGGTGCTGCTAGTGGACCTGGGCGGTGGAAGCTGCGAGATTACGCTGTCAGAACACAAGAGGATCAAGGAAACGGTGAGCCTGCCGCTGGGCGCGGTGCGGCTGAGCGAGGAGTTTTTGCAGACAGATCCGGCTCCGGCCGAGGGCCTGGCGCGGATGCGGCAACTGATTGTGCGCGAGCTGCGCAAGGCGCATCGCCGGATTCAGCCGGTGAAGGTGCCGCTGATGATTGCTACGTCCGGCACGGCGTCGGCACTGAGCGAAGCCTGCGCGGCAGCGGCGAAAGGCGGCAAGACGGCGGGCAAGGCTGCAACGAAAACTGCCGGCAAGCGGGCTCCGGCGCGGACGGCCAGCCTGACTCGCGCGGCGGCGATGGTAGGACTGGCGACCACGCCGGGGGTGCGCAAGCTGGCCACCCGGCTGGCCAAGATGGCGCTGCCGGAGCGCGAGGCGGTGCCGGGGATTGGACCGCGGCGGGCAGAGATTATTGTGGCCGGAGCTGAGGTGTTTGCTGAGCTGCTGGAGAGTTTTGGGCTGCCGGGATTCCGCTATTCGCCGCTGGGATTGCGCGACGGGATGCTGGCGCAGATGCTGGCTGAGCAGGACGCCCGGGCCACGGCGCACCAGGAGTTTGAGCGCGAGCGCTGGGAAAGCGTTCTGGCCACGGCGCGGCGGTACGGGGTGGATCCGCGGAAGGCGGAGCCGGTGCGCGCCCATGCCGTGCAGTTGTTCCGGGAACTGAAGACACTGCACGAGTTGCCGCCGGACTACGAGAACTGGCTGGCTGCCGCAGCCATTCTGCAGGACACCGGCAAGTTCATCAACCACCAGGGGCACCACCGGCACACGCAGTACATTGTGTCGAGTTCCGAAATTTACGGTTACACGCCGGTGCAGCGGACCACGATTTCAGCCATTGCGCGCTATCTGGGCAAGAGCCGTCCGCAGCCTGGCGACCGCGCGCTGCGCAACATTCCCGTCGAGGAGCACAAGAACGTACACCGGGCAGTGGTGCTGCTGCGGCTGGCCGTGGCGCTGAACCAGGACCGGGCCAGCGATGTGCTGCAGGTGGCGGCCAGGGTCTATCCCAAGCGGGTGTACCTGGAGATACAGCCGGGACGGACCGGGGCGGAACTGGAGTTGTGGAGTCTGCGCAAGGAGGCGAACTACTTCCGCGAGGTCTTTGGGCGGGAGCTTTTCTGCACGCTGGCGTAGATGGAGCGGGCCATGCGGGGGTCGATGAGCCACTGCAAGAGAGGCGGATGGCGATCAACGGCGATGCGGGCCACGGAGCCCTTGCGCATCCGGATGGCGGCGCCGCCGTTGCCGGTGACCAGCTTGCCGAGGAACTGGAACAGGTTGGGATTGTGGCCCACCATGAGCACGCCCTCGCGGTCAGCATATTTTGCCACCAGCTTTTGGAAGTCTGCGTAGTCCGCATCCATTCCGAGAGCGGGGCTGATCTCCACTTTGGCGTCGTAACCCAGCTCAGTGCCGACAAACTGCGCGGTTTGCAGAGCGCGCTTGAGCGGGCTGGAGACGATCACGTCGACTTGAATCTTGAGTGCGCTCAACAGGCGCGCCATCAGGACACATTGTTCCTTGCCTTCTTTGATGAGGGAACGCTTGGCGTCGAGAGCAGGGTTCTCGCGGGGCATTCCGGCATTGGCGTGGCGCATGAGATAGAGGTACATTGCGATGGTCCGGCGGGGTTGAGTGCGGGTCTGCCAGCTCCTTGAGGAACGATATTAGCACGTTTGTAACA
>JARLGF010000098.1 GCA_031296165.1 Occallatibacter sp.
CCGCCGATTACCTTGCCGCCTGTCACCAGCGTGGTGCAGCCATCCAGCACATAAAAGAGATCGGCAAAGTTTGCATGCACCTCGGCCTCGCCGTCGCGGCTGCGAAACGAGAGCATGGTGAAGTGCTGCGGGTACTCTTTGAGCGTCTCGCTGGCCGAGCCGTCACCGTGGGCGGCCATCTTGCGCAAATACTCCGCGCGTTCCAGCAGAATGGCGCGCGTCCAATGATCGACCGGGTTCCAACTGCGGGTCTTGGGGACGACTTCCTCACCAGCCGCATCCTTCAGAATTTCCTTTGCCAATTGATCCACTCTGTTCTCCTTTTCAATTTCTCAGTTCAGGACTCAACTTTTCAGTTTAGGGCCTGTTGCCGGCAATCTTTTGTGATGGCAAATCCGCGACTTGCCGCGCGCGGTTGAAGACCGCCAGCAGCATGGGCCGGGTGAGCTTGCCGGTGTTGGTATTTTGCAGCGAGGGGTGATAGCTGGCAATCACCGTGAGGCCGCCGGGCAGCGCATATTCTGCCCCGTGTGCGAAGACCAATCCGGATCGCGGCTCCAGGGCCGCGGGCTGTTTTCCGGACCTCCGCACATGAGCCAGCAAGCCATCGAAGGCGATGCGCCCCAGACAGACCACTACGCGCAGGTCGCGCAGCAGGCTCAACTCCCGGTCAAGCCAGGGCGCGCAGTTGCGCTGCTCTTCGGGCGTGGGCTTGTTGGCCGGCGGAGCGCAATGGACCACGGCGCTGATCCACATGCCGCTCAGCTTCATGCCGTCGGTGCGCGAAACGGCGTTGGGCTGCGAGGCAAAACCGGCCTCATGCAGCACGGGAAAGAGAAAATCTCCGGAGCCGTCTCCGGTAAACATCCGTCCGGTGCGGTTGGAGCCATGCGCTCCCGGAGCCAGCCCCAGCACCAGAACGCGCGCCCGCTCGTCGCCGAACGAGGGGACAGGCTTGCCCCAGTACTCGCACTCCGCATACATGCGGCGGCGCACCCGCGCCACTTCAGCGCAATGCGCGCGCAGCCGCGGGCAAAGGTCGCAGGCAACGATGCGCGCATTCAGGACTTTGAGAGAGGCTGCCTCAGTGGCCATGGAGAAATTCTAGGTCATTGCGCCTTTCTCCATGTGGCAGACTTGAGGTGGAGGGATACGCGCAATGAAACCCGCAAAATTGCTGTTGCTTGCCGGCGACTTCGTCGAGGACTACGAGATCATGGTTCCGTTCCAGGCCCTGCAGATGGTGGGCCATACGGTGGATGCCGTCTGTCCCGGCAAGAAGAAGGGCGACTTTGTCCGTACAGCGATTCACGACTTTGAGGGCGATCAGACTTACTCGGAAAAGCGCGGACATAATTTTGTGCTCAACGCCACCTTTGACGAGATCGACCCCGCCAGCTACGACGCACTGGTGATTCCCGGCGGCCGCGCGCCGGAGTATCTTCGCCTGAACGCCAGGGTGCTTGAAATCGTTCGATACTTCAGCACGGCAGACAAGCCCATTGCCGCGATTTGCCACGGTCCTCAACTGCTGGCCGCGGCGGGCGTGCTCAAAGGGCGCAAGCTGAACGCCTATCCGGCCTGCGCGCCGGAGGTGGAGCTGGCCGGAGGAACATTTGTGCCGGTGGACTTTGCGGGTGCGGTAGTGGATGGGAAACTGGTGACCGGCCCGGCGTGGACAGCGCATCCGGCCTGGCTGGCGCGCTTCCTAGAGGTGCTGGAAGCCCATCTGGCGGCCTAAGAATCCAACCTGGACTTCGCTCACATGCGGGGGCAATGAAGGCTACGGCCAGCACTGCGAGCGGGTTTGCCTGGATCTCGTGGCCGTGACCGCCGGGAATTCCGTTCGAGCGCCAAGCCATTCTTTCCAATGCAGGATACAGGCAGTACCCGCTGAATCGTTCTATGATCAGCGTGTGCAAACCCATTACAAATTGGGAGACATTCTGGCCAATGCCATTACGCATGGCATTGGCGCCATTTTCGCCATCATTGGCGCTGTCTACCTGATTGCTGTATCAACGCGGGGATCGGCCTGGGACATTGTCAGTTGTTCGGTCTTTGGCAGTACCCTGGTGCTGGTCTACGTGTGCTCCACGCTCTACCATTCCCTGGTGCGCACCCGCGCGCGGCATGTGTTCCACGTACTGGACCACTCCTCCATTTACCTGCTGATCGCAGGCACCTACACGCCCTTCACCCTGATCTCGCTGCACGGGCCTGTGGGCTGGACGGTCTTTGGCGTTGAATGGACGCTGGCCATTGCCGGAGTTATCTTCAAGTGCTTTGCCGTGGGACGGTTTGAAGTGGCATCAGCCCTGGTCTATCTGTTTCAGGGCTGGTTTGTGATTTTCGCGATCAACCCGCTGTACCACGCCATCGGCTGGCACGGCATGTTCTGGCTGGGCCTGGGAGGTTTGGCGTACACCTTCGGTATCGTGTTCTTCGCCCTGGATCGTCTGCGCTACTTTCATGCCCTGTGGCATGTGTTTGTGCTGGCCGGCAGCGTTGCCCATTATGTTGCCATTCTTTTTTATGTACTGCCGCCGCGCTCCTGAGCACGGCCCTGTTCAGCTTGTGGTGTTCTGCCAGTTGGTCTGCTTTTTGGTCGAGAAGCTGCCATAAATCTGATTGGAAGCGACGATCCAGGGAACCAGGATCGAGAAGAAAAGACGGGCCAGGATGGCGCGCATCCCAAAGCGGCGCAGAAAGCGCCAATCGCGGTGGTAGGCGAACCAGGATTCAAGCACCAGAATCACCAGCAGCGGAACCACGGTCCAGCGCAGGCTGAGCAGTGCAAGCACCTGCACCACGCAGCGAGCGGTATTGCGAAAAAGCCGCGCGTGCCGCACCCCGGCCATGCCGTCGCTGACCGCGTAGCGCGCCAGTTGGTGGCTGGCTGCCCGCAGGCTGTTTTGCGGGTGGTACAGGGCCTTGGCGCGCTCCACGAAAGCGGGCTGCGTCAGCCGCCGGGCGGAAAAGTCGAAGAGGGTGTCTTCTCCGACCAGAACCGATTCTGGGAAGCCGCCGATGCGCTGCCACAGATCCTTTGTAAAGGCCATGGAACGGGCGGTGCAGGATTTTGTGGGCTCCGACGGCGAGAGCTTGATGCTGAAAAACGGCGCCGAGGCCAGATCCCACAGGGTGTGATCGTCAGGGTCAAGGCAAGACCCGCCGACGGCGTATTCGGCGAGGCCGGCTTCAAGCGGGGCGGTCAGGTTGCGCAGCCAGTCCGGCGGGTAGGTGCACCCGGCATCCGCGCAGGCGATGAACGGCGAGGTTGCGGCGGCAATTGCCACATTGCGGCCCCTGGAAACCGGACCTAAGGAGTGTTTGAGGCTGCAGGTTTCATCGCGAATCGCCACCAGGCGAGGGTCTTTGGCCTGCGCCGCAACCAGCCACTCCCAGGTGCCGTCCGTGGACCCGCCGTCCACCACGATGACCGAGGCCGCCGAAGGGGTCTGCGCAAGCAGGCTGGGAACCACTCGGCCGATGTCCTGGGCCTCATTCAGGACGGTGACTACAATGCTGATTGGCTGCATGGGGCAAGTATAGAGCGGTTCTCCAGTTCTCGTAGTGTTTCCGGTAGCCTGGAGCGGCAACGCCGGTGGACGACCGATACAAGACATCAGCACTTCAACCATCCAAGCTGCTTGCCTGAGCAAGATCGATATTCATCATCTGAAATCGCTCTAAATGTGGCAGCTTGCCTGACCGCGCTTCTGCAGATAGCGCTGGTGGTATTCTTCCGCGCGCCAGAAGGTTTGGGCAGGCTCGACCTTGGTGACAATGCGTTTGGGCTTGAAGCTGCCTTCGGCGGTGAGCTGCTCGATCTTGGCCAGGGCCTGCGCCTGCTGCTCCGGGGAGTGGAAAAAGATGGTGGAGCGGTACTGTGTGCCCCAGTCCGGCCCCTGGCGATTGAGGGTGGTGGGGTCGTGGAGCGCGAAAAACGCGTCCAGAAGCTGCTCAAAGCCGATCTGGTCGGGGTCGAAATCGAGCTCAACCACTTCGGCGTGGCCGGTCTGGTCGGTGCAGACGTCTTTGTAGCTGGGCCGCTCCAGCTTGCCGCCCTCAAAGCCCACGGCGGTGGCCGTTACGCCCGGAATGGCAGCGAACGCCGCCTCGACTCCCCAAAAACAGCCTGCGCCGAATGTTGCCTTTTCAATGCTCATAGTGATTAAGATGCGCCGGGACGGGCGCGGGAAGCAGAGATTCCATCTGCTCTAGAGCAGTTCTCCAGTTTATGTAGCGTGACCTGCTTGGTAGCAGGTGGCTTTTTCTTAAGGAAAAAGCCACTGAGAGGCATGGTTTCCCTCTATAGCAACTGGAGAACTGCTATAACCGCTGTTTCCCATCCCAGCAAATCTGTTTTTACCCGCGCTTCCTTCCGCTCGGTGCGCCGCCGGGACGCTTGCCTCCGGGGCGTGGACCGGAGCCGGAAGGCTTTCCCTTGTAGCCGGATTTGGAGAAGCCACCCGGCTTGGGACGTCCACCGGAGGCTGGCTTTCCAGAGCCGCCATAGCGAGTCTTGGGTTTCCAGCCAGTATCGGTACTGCGTTCACCGCGCGCCCCGGCAAACTTTTTGGTGTAGGGGATGGGGCGGGAATCGGTTGCGCCTTCCGGGCGCGGTGTGTAAGGCCGAGACGGGCGCGAGCCGGAAGATGGGCCGTCAAAGCTGCGTTTGGCGCCAAAAGGAGGCCGGTATCCCGATCCGGTGCGCGGGTCGATGCTGCGCGGTGCAGACCCTGAACGGGCGCCTGCGCCTGCACCCGGCCCTGCACCGTAGGTGCGTCCGGCCGGCTTGCCGGGCTTGCTGCTGGGGCGTGCGCCGCCTGCGCGGGGTTTCCCGCTGCTGGTGGTGAAGGCGCGCGGCAG
>JARLGF010000001.1 GCA_031296165.1 Occallatibacter sp.
ATCTTCATGCCAGTGAATCTCTGCTTGAATTCCACATGTAACTCCAGGCGTATGCGCCAAGGTCTGCAACTTCCGAAGCTGGATTTTACCACCCGGTTCATGTGCCGTTCTACGATGGGGGCTACGGATGGCAGGCTGCGCGCCAAGCGAGTCAACCGTCCCGGGGGCCGGCTCGTCTAATGGGATGAAAGTGTGTAAACCTTGATGCCTATGCGAAATCGATCCCTGTTTTGCCTCGTTGTCTCGATGCTGGCCCTGGCGTTGCAGCCCGCGACCGGCCCCGCCCAGCAGCCAGCTTCAGACAAGCCGGTCCTGACCTTGAAGGTACAGGCGCGGGAGGTGCTGCTGCCGGTGACCTTGCGCGACAAGCACGGCGCGCTGGTGACCAGTCTGAAAATCAGCGACTTTACGCTGACCGAAGACGGCCGGTCGCAAGTCATCAAGAGCTTTACGCGGGAAAGCAATTTGCCCTTCCGCCTGGGGCTGCTGGCAGACACCAGCCACAGCGTTTCCGGGGCTATGGACAACGAGCGCAAGGCGGCGGGGAAGTTTGTGGACCAGATGCTGCCCGCCAGCCCCAAAGCCGGCGCGGAAACGGACCAGGCTTTCCTGATTCACTTTGACCGCGAGGTGGAACTGCTGGAAGACTTTACCAACTCGCGCGACAAGCTGCACTACGAGCTGGACGACATGGGACCGTCGCGGGGCAGCAACTCCAGCCAGGGCCCTGAGGCCACCGGGGACGAGCGCGGCGGAGAGGCACGCGGCATGCACGGCGGCGGTACGCAGCTTTACGACGCTATTTATCTTGCCTCCGACGAGTTGATGAAGCCCAAGGACGGCCGCAAGGCGCTGATAGTCTTCTCCGACGGTGTTGACCGGGGCAGCAAGGAAACGCTGAACGACGCGGTAGACGCGGCGGACCGGGCCAATGTCGCCGTTTACACCATCTACTTCAAGGGTGAGCAGGAACGCAACACGGACAACGGCTTTCCGGAAGACAGGCGGCGCGGCAACGGCAATGGCTATCCCGGAGGCCGTGGCGGCGGTTATCCCGGTGGGGGTTATCCCGGAGGAGGTGGCGGCTACCCAGGCGGAGGAGGAGGACGGCGCGGTGGCACCCGTGTGCAGGGGGTGGACGGTAAGAAAATCATGGAGAAGATCGCCACGCGCACCGGAGGCCGGTATTTCGAAGCCAAGAAGAAAGACAGTCTCGACGATATCTACAGCCAGATTGCCGAGGAGCTGCGCGGACAGTACCTGCTTACCTACACTCCCGACAAGGTGGATAACGATGGCGGATTCCACAAGATCGCGCTCAAGGCCAACAAGGGCGATCTGGAAGTGGCCACGCGGGAAGGCTACTACGCGCCGGGCGGCGATTCAAAGTAGACGGCGCCGTTCCGTTGCTTTCGATCAGTGCAGAGCTGTTTTTGGGGGGAAGATTCGTAACATACGGCATTTTCTTTAGGTGCCGGGTTGCCGAGTCTATTGGACCTCAGAAACTGGAGCCTCTTCTTCCGTCACCACAAAAAAATGGCGTAGATCGGCTTGCCCGAATGACGTAGTCATCGCGACATCTGAAGCATCGCGGCCGGTTGCCATGAGGATTCGACCGATGCGCGGCTGGTTGTTGCGGGCATCGAATGTCCACCATCGGTTGTCGAGATAGACCTCAAGCCACGCGCTGAAGTCCATCGGCAGCACGACGGGCACGCCAATGTCGCCCAGGTAGCCGGTTGCGTAGCGCGCAGGAATATTGAGGGCGCGGCAGAAGGTGATGGCGAGGTGCTGGAAATCGCGGCATACACCTACGCGCTCGGTATACACATCCAGAGCGGTTTTTGTGGGACGGGCCATTTGGTAATTGAAGGTCACATGGTTGTGGACCCAGTCGCAAATGGCTTGTACCCGGCTCCAGCCGGGCTGCAGATGCCCAAACAGTTCCACCGCAATGGTGGAAAAGCGATCAACCTCGCAGTAACGGCTGCTGAGCAGGAACGGAAGAACCTCATGGGGCAGGTCGCCAACGGCATGTTCGCGCGCAAACCAGTCGGACGCGTCGGGTCGACCCGAATCCTGAATCAGTGTGGAACCGCTTAGCCTTAATGGCCCCCGAGGCGCAACAAACCTCGAGCAGCGGTTCCCAAAACTGTCGATATAGCTGCTGACGTCGAGGTGTGGTTCCGTCCGCAATTCGTCCGGCTCCAGAAGATCGGGCGCACGGGAGGGATGGACGTTCAGGAGAGCGACCATGGCCACCGGGGCCGGAATCTCGAATTGGATGTCGTAAGCCAGACGGAGCAGCATGGTTGGGACCTCTTGTCTTTAAGATGCGGTCCATCATGCGACAGTTGTGAGTCCCTTTTGTGCAGCCAGGGTGAACAGCTTGAAGGCTCTTTTCTCCGCGTTTCTATTTGCTTACCAGACCGGCGGCCAGATTCAGATACCGCGCAAAGTACTATATTTTGCGGGCACAGACGCAACAAGGGTGCAGCCGATTGGCTGCACCCTTGCTGTTTTACCGGTTTATGGACTACAACGTTTTCGATTTTGCTCTTTACAGAATCCTGGAAGTTGAGTGGCTTTTCCCTCAAGGAAAAGCCACCTTCCACGATTTCTAAACGTCAACATGTGAATCGAAAATGCTCTAGCTGGTGCTGTGAACCGCGCCCGCCTGCTTCTCTTCCAGCGCAGCCTGCGCCGCCGCAAGCCTTGCCGTCAGCAGACGGAAAGGCGAGCAGGAGACGTAGTTGAGCCCGATTTTGTGGCAGAACTTGACGGATTCCGGATCGCCGCCATGCTCGCCGCAGATGCCTACCTTGAGCGTGGGCCGCGTGTTGCGTCCCTTGGCCGTGGCCATCTTCACCAGCAAGCCAACGCCCGCCTGGTCGAGGGTGGCGAAGGGATCCTGTTTGAAGATGCCTGCCTTGAGATAAGCGGGCAGGAAGTGGTTGATGTCGTCGCGGGAGATGCCGAAGGTTGTCTGAGTAAGGTCGTTGGTTCCGAAGCTGAAGAACTCGGCCTCCTCGGCAATCTGGTCGGCGGTGAGAGCGGCGCGCGGCAACTCGATCATGGTACCCACCATGAAGTCGACGGTTTCGCCCTTCTCCTTGAAGACATCGGCAGCAATGCGGCGGATGATGCCCGCCTGATTGCGCATCTCCTCGATGGAGCCGACGAGCGGAACCATGATTTCGACGTGCGGATCACCGCCCTTGTTCTTGACGTTGACCGCGGCCTCAAAGATGGCGCGCGCCTGCATTTCGGTAATCTCGGGGAAGGTGATGCCAAGGCGGCATCCACGCAGGCCGAGCATGGGGTTAACCTCGTGCAGATCCTGGACCCGCGCCAGAAGTATGCGCAGTTCCTTGAGCTTGGGCGAACGGGGCTTGGTGTCCTCGAGATGCGAAATCTGCACCAGCAGGTCCTCGCGCTGGGGCAGGAACTCGTGCAGCGGAGGATCGAGCAGGCGAATGACCACCGGCATCGACTCCATGGCCTTGAACAAGCCCGCAAAATCCGCGCGCTGCATGGGCAAAAGCTTCTTCAGGGCATCGCGGCGATCTTTCTCGGTCTCTGCCAAGATCATGGTGCGCATATGTTCGATGCGGTCCTCTGCAAAGAACATGTGCTCGGTGCGGCACAGACCAATGCCTTCGGCGCCGAACAGGCGAGCCTGCTTGGCGTCGCGTGGAATGTCGGCGTTGGCTCGGATACGCAACCGGCGGACGGGATCGACCCAGCTCATGAACTTGACCAGATCCGGATCGTCCGGCTGGGCAGGAATGGTCTTGAGCTGGCCGTCGATAACGCGGCCGGTGGTTCCATCCAGCGAGATCCAGTCGCCCTGGCGGAAGATCTTGCCCTTGACGCGCAGTTCCTTGCTGGACTCGCTGACCACGCACTCGCCGGCTCCGGCCACGCAGCACTTGCCCATGCCGCGAGTGACGACGGCCGCATGCGATGTCATGCCTCCGCGGGAGGTGAGAATGCCGTCGGCGACTTCCATGCCGGCGATATCTTCCGGAGTGGTTTCGCCGCGCACCAGGATGATGGCGCGATAGGCGCCGTTGGCGTGGAATTTGACCGCGTCCTCGGCGCTAAACACAATTTGTCCCACAGCCGCGCCAGGTGAAGCCGGCAGGCCGGTGGCCAGAACTTCGACTTTCTCGCCCTTTTCCACCAGGCGGGGAACCAGGAAGTCGTACAGTTGGTTGGGCTCAACGCGGAAGATGGCTTCATCCTGCGTGATAAGACCTTCGCGAACCATGTCGATGGCAATGCGGACGGCGGCCAGGCCGGTGCGCTTGCCGTTGCGGGTCTGCAGCATGTAAAGCTTGCCATCCTGAATGGTGAACTCAAAGTCCTGCATATCGCGATAATGCTTTTCCATCTTCCAGGTAATGGTGCGGAGATGGTCGTAAACCTTGGGCATGGCGCGTTCCAGTTCGCTGATCGCAAGCGGCGTGCGTACGCCGGAAACCACATCCTCGCCCTGCGCATTCATCAGATATTCGCCGAAGAAGACATGCTCGCCGGTGGCGGGATTGCGCGTGAAGCCTACGCCGGTGCCTGAGTTCTCGCCCAGGTTGCCGAACACCATGGCCTGCACGTTGACCGCTGTGCCCAGCCAGTCGTCGATGTGGTTGATGCGGCGATAGGTCTTGGCGCGATCGTTCTGCCAGCTCCTGAAAACCGCGTCGCGGGCCTGGACCAGTTGATCAAGCGGACCCTGCGGAAAGTCCTTGCCGGTTTCCTTCCGGACCAGCTTCTTGTACTCGGCGATGATCTCCTTCAAGGCGTCGGGCTGGAGTTCGTAATCGAACTTGACCTTCTCACGCGTTTTTACGGTGTCGAAGATGTGCTCGAACTTCTTCTTGGGAATATCCAGAACCACATCGCCAAACATCTGGATCAGGCGGCGATAGGAGTCATAGGCAAAACGGGGATTGTTGCTGAGCTTGGCCAGCGCTTCAACGGCCTTATCGTTGAGCCCCAGGTTGAGAATGGTGTCCATCATGCCGGGCATGGAAAACTTTGCGCCGGAGCGTACGGAAACCAGTAGGGGATTGTCGCCCGTGCCCAGCTTCTGTCCCTGCAGCTTCTCCAACCGCGCCAGTTCGGCATACATTTCAACGTCGATGGCGGGACTGAGTTTGCCGCGCATATACTCCCGACAAGCCTCGGTCTGAATCGTGAATCCCGGAGGCACCGGCAAGCCGGCGTTGGTCATCTCCGCTAGTCCGGCGCCCTTGCCGCCCAGCGTATCCTTCATCTTGCCATTTCCTTCCGCTGAGCCGCCGCCGAAGAAATAGACATACTTGGTTGAGGTTGAAGTCGTGTCCGCTTTTCCAGCAGACTGCTGATCCACCACGCCCTGCGTCATGGGATAAAGCCTCCGTATGTAGGATTCCGCTGCGGCTGTTTCTATGAGAGGCTGACAGAATCAACGCTCAGCACTTCAACGTAAAAGTCAACAGGCTGAGTGCGTGTGAGTCATCCAAACATGCAACTGCGTTTGCGGCATTCATGAGTCGCAAGTACAAATAGCGCCCCAAGTATACGGTTGCCTGTGCATTTCGTCACATACGATTCCCTGTTCAACTGGTTCTCGTACTATGTTTTGGCGCGTTTTCTCATAATTTGAGACGAAAATCTGCGCAAATGACAGGTTGGCGGGAAGTATGGTCAAAATCAGGCAGCGGTCAGCTCGCAGCGTGGGCCGGAATGTGGAATTTGAACCGCATTATGAGACAGAAGAATGCGATCCACACCCACCAGCGCCAGAATTTCCGCCACCCGCTGCGAGACATTGCAGAGGTCGAAGCTGTGCCCCGTTTCGCGGGCGCCGCAGTAGAGGGAAATGAGCGCGGCAATGCCGGCTGCATCGATGCGTTCAACCGAACGGAGATCGAGCGTTACGGATTGCCTTCGCACCTGCGGCATCATCTGCTCCAGCAGACGCTGCTCCTGCCCTCTGACCAGTTCGGTCAGCTCGCCCGGCCCTGCAAATGCAGTTGTCCGCGCGCATGGTGATTCAGAGAAAGTGCTGTTCATAAAAAACCTCCTTTGGAAAAGCCGCTCACCGGCCAGGGGCCCTGTGAAAGGCTGCTGCCGTACGCACTGGGGACTTGCATGCGGAAGGCCAAAGACCCGCCAAGGGAATATGCTCAAATCACAAGGGATAGGAGCGGTGCTAAATCCCCTTCAGCAGCCCCATGTGTTCGCTTTCAATCCTGGCGTCCGCAATTGAACACATAGCCCGATACGCAAACAGGAGTGCCGCCGGTTCCGTGTCCAACTCATCCTCCAGTTCCGCAGACGGTCAGGCTTTCGGAATGAACCCGAACCAGGTGCGCTCCTGGGCCCTGGA
>JARLGF010000099.1 GCA_031296165.1 Occallatibacter sp.
CGGACTCTGCAACTGCTGTTCCAGTTGCGGCTCCACCGCGCGATGCGTCGCCTGCGCCGCGCCATTGCCCGCGCAGAAGATGGTAAGCACCGCCAACAGCCCAATCCCCTTCATCGCCATCCCGCCTCCTCTTTCCATCTCATCCACTCAAGCTCGTGCCGCCGCCGGTTTCATCCCCTGGTTCTTCTCTAGTTTGCCGCTATAAATTTCGTTGCGTTTCGCTCGAATTGTATCGCCCCGGTACCCCTTGGGCTAAACCACCCCTGCTGCTGAAGCGCCGAGCCGTAGAGATGATAACTGGATATTAACTTCCGGATTGCATGTAATACGGGAAGAACTAATATTTGACTCAGAACGGCTACTGGTCAGAAACTGTCTGCATTATGACAAAAAGCAATTTCTTCATCGCGTGTTTCATCGCGGCAGGCTGCAGTCTTATCCCGCTCACTACGTCTGCTCAAAAGATGGATTGCGATAAGGCTGCCAGCAGTGCGGAACAGGATGAATGTGCAGACCAAGAACTAGCAATGGCCGAGACGGACTTGAAGGATGCCTTCGCTGATGCCATACAACATTACACTCCGATGGCTGATGAGCAAAAGGAAAATGCTGCACTCCCTAAATACGACAGGGATCACGAGGCACAGCTTGAAAAGAAAATGCGACGTGATTTGGAGGTGTCGCAGAAAATATGGCTTCAGTACCGAACGGCAGCCTGTGCCGCTGTATCAGACATGTATGACGGCGGAACCATCAGCCCAGCAGCTACCTCGTTGTGTAAAGCAGAGATAACGAAACAACGCATAAAATTTCTGCGCGACTATTTTGCGGACGACAAATAGTCATAGCTCGTCTCAGAACGCAAGATTTCAGGCAAACCCAAAACCTCGCGCCCTCGCCCAAAAAGTCCGCCGCAAAACATACTTTTCAGGCCAAGCACACCGCGAAAATACCGCCGCATCCATCCAACCCTGATCAGAAATTCATTAGAAACTGCCAACACATGTAAACCCTCTAACCAAAAACCACGCCACCATGGGAATTCTCTTAATCCATCCCCTTCGCAAATCGAACCCGCCCGCAGCACCGGAACTCCTCCCCCACCCCGCAACAGAGCGCATTTGCAAGTTCTTCAATTCTCCTCTCTTGCTCGCAAAGCAATCGCAACCCGCCGCACTAAGAAATTTCTAATGTGAGACGCCTCTCACTGGCCGCGTTCTTGCCGGGTACTTCCTCGTTGGAGGAACTCCCGTGTCCGTCTCTGCTTCCGTCAGCCACCAGCTCCGCGTTCCCGCGCTTCCCGTCTCCCGGCACTTCCTCTTCGCGCTGGCCCTCCTGCTCCTGGCTCCCTCCATCGCTCTCGCCGGCGGTCCCAAATACGTGGCCGGCGTCAGCTACTTCAATCCCGGCGTCCTCGGCCAGCCCCTCCACTGGTCCGGCGGACAGGTCAACTACTACGTCGATCAGGGCCCCCTGAACAGTTCCGTCTCCAACCAGCAGGCCACAGCCATGGTGGACGCGGCTGCCGCTCTCTGGTCCTCCGTTCCCACCGCCGCCGTCACCCTCACCGACAAAGGCCCGCTCAATGAGGACGTAAGCGGCGGCAGCCTCCTCGCCAGCGGCACCCATTTCACGGTGGCCAACGAGCAAATCAGCCAGCTCGCCCAGATCGCCCAGCCCGCCGATGTCACGCCCGCAGCCACCAACTATCCCCTCGGCGTCCTCTACGACGCGGACGGCTCGGTCATCAACGCCCTCTTCGGGCCCGGCGCGAGCGACCCCACCAGTTGCCAGAACAACGGCGTCTTTGCGTGGATCGACAACGTCAACCCCGACGCCACCATCGCTCACGCCATCATCCTGCTCAACGGCCTCTGCGCCACCAATTCCAACCTGCTTCAGATGATGAGCTACGAGCTCGAGCGCGCCTTCGGACGCATCCTCAATCTCGACTACGCCCAGGTCAATCCCGGCGCTCTCCAGAACGGCGAGACCGGCGGAACCCTCGGCTGGCCGGTCATGCAGCCCCTCAGCGGCGTCTGCGGCCCCAGCGGCGGCCTCTGCATTCCCAACCCCTCCGTGCTCCGCTACGACGACATCGCCGCCCTCAACCGCATCTACCCCATCACCGCGCAAAACCTCGCCAGCTTTCCCGGCAAGCAACTCACCGCGGCCAACACGGTCTCCATCCAGGGCACGGTTGCCTTCCGCACCGGCATCGGCATGCAGGGCGTCAACGTCGTCGCCCGCCCGCTCGACGCCAACGGCAATCCCCTCTACCAGTACACCGTCTCCTCGGTTTCCGGCGCGTATTTCAACGGCAATCACGGCAACCCCATCACCGGCTTCGACGACGCCAACGGCAACCTCCTCACGCAGTGGGGCTCCAGCGACACCACCCAGCAGGGCTTCTTCGATCTCAGCGCAATGCCGCTGCCCCCAGGCGTAACCACGGCCAGCTATCAGGTCACCTTTGAGGCCATCAACCCGCTCTACATCCTCACCGATTCGGTCGGTCCCTACCTCGACGGCCAGGTCACTCCCTCCGGCACGCTCGAATCCATCGCGGTTCCGTCCCTTGCCGCGGGCAGCGCGAAGACCCTCACCCTCACCGTCGCCGACTCGGCCGCAGGCGGCAGCCAGGGCGTCATCGGCGCCGCGGCCTCGCCGGCCACCCTGCCCGCCAGCGGCATGTGGTCCGGACGCCTCGGCCAGGTCGGCCAGAGTGACTGGTTCAGCTTCCCGGTCCGCGGCAGCCGCACCTTCACCATCGTCACCCAGGCTCTCAATGAGTCCGGCGTCCCCACTGAAACCAAGGCCATGTCCGCCATCGGCATCTGGGACGCATTCGATGCCGTCGGCGCCAAGCCCATCGGCGCAGGCCCCGGCATCAACGGCCTGGCCACCGGCGAAACCTGGCTCCGCGTCACCTCCAGGGGCGACGACGTCGTCCGCATCGGCATTGCCGACCAGCGCGGCGACGGCCGTCCCGACTACGCCTACAACGGCTGGGTCCTCTACGCCGGCAGCGTCTCGCCCCAGCGTCTTCCCGCATCCGGCGGAGCCATCGTCATTCACGGCATGGGCTTTCGCCTCGCGGACACGGTTCTGGTCGGCGGCCAGGCCGCTCTCGTCACCAGCATCTCGCCCAATGAGATCACCGCCATTGCCCCCCCTGCCGCCGCCGGCGTCTCCGGCTCGGTCGATGTCGAAGTCGACGACCTGCCCACCTTTTACGCAGCAGCCATCGTCTCCGGCGGCATCAGTTACGACTCCGGCTCCGGCGACTCCCTCACCCTGCTCACCGCGCCCCAGAACACCGTGCCCACCGCCACGCCCATCCCCTTCACCGTCACCGCTCTCGGCTCCGACCTGACCCCGGCCGGCGGCGTCACCGTCATTTACACCGTCACCAGCGGAACCGCCACCCTCTCCTGCGGCCTGACCGTCTGCTCCGTGGTCGCCACCGGTGACGGCCGCGCCACCATGAACGTCACGGCAACTGATGCCACCTGGTCCATCGTCACCGCCTCGCTCACCAACGGCGCCAAGCTCCAGGCGCAGTTCGTGGGCGGCACGCCGGCCTCGCTCACCTCGCTCACCTCGCAGCTTTCTCTGGCCGCCGGCGCCACCTTCACCTGGACGGTCCAGGCTCTGGTCCTCTCCAAAGGCGCTCCGCTCGCCGGCCAGTCCGTAGCCTGGCAAACCAGCGGCAGCGGCATCGTCTCCCAGGGCAGCACCGCCGCCATCACCACCGCCTCCGGCATCGCCACCAAGTCGCTCATCGTCGGGCCTCTCGCTGAGGGCCAGGCCGCCACCATCAACGCCTGCCTCAACGGAACCAGCCAGTGCGTCGCCTTCACAGCCATCGGCGCGCGCCCGGAGTACGCCCTGCTTCAGCCCGTCTCCGGCGTCACGCAGAGCCTCTCTCTCTCCGCAACTCCCGCCCCCATCGTTCTCCGCGTCTATGACATGAACGGCAACCCCATGGCCGGCGGCTCGGTCGCGCTCTCCCAGGCCCTCTACGCCTGGACCCCGCCCTGCGCCGCGCACACGGTCTGCGCCCCGGGCAACCTGCTCGCCACCCAAACCGCCGCCGCCACCTCCGCCCTTGACGGCTCGGTCGCCTTCACCCCCGCAGCCATCCCCGGCGTCGCCACCAAGCTCGTAGCCCTCGCCGCCACCGGCAACTCCGCTACCCTCAACATCGCCATCGAGCAGCACCAGTAAAGCAGTTATCAGTTATCAGTCGTCAGTTATCAGTGGACTGGAGCCGGATAGCTGTCTGGAAGGGATGGGCGCCGCGGCAGGGCGCAAGGCTTGGGGGCAGTGCCGTGTAACTCGATTTCCCCGTCAAGCCATAGACTCACAGGCCTACGATTGGATGAAATCCGATTCTGTGAAAGAGTAGACTTTCTTACTTCGGAAATAACTCGACCCGCGCGTGTACGGTTTTGAGCAATACCCGACGTACAGGAGTACGGTTTCGGGCAAAAGCCCCCAAAAATGCGCATTTTGCACGCATTTTACGAGCAATAATTTAACCTTGCAATTAACAGCCAGGATGTTATCCTCTTCTTCACCAAGCCTTGCAAACAGCTTCCCCCCGGTTCAAGAGCTTTCAAATATCTCCCATTTGGGTTATCTTCTTTCCCTGCTTTTCGCGATACAAGTGAACATGCTCTCATACCTTCCCCGGGCTCCGCTTAGCGGTAATGAAGCTCATTTTCCCAGGAGATCGCCATGAAGAAGTCGTACGCATTTTCGGTGTCATTGGCGGCCGGCCTACTTGCCTTCGCGACGGTTTCTATTTCGATAGCGCAAACATCGGCGCCCGAGCAATCGCCCCCTCCCCTCTCAGGACTGACAATGGAACAGACCGTTGCTTCCCTAAACCAAACTTTCACCACTCAAGGCAACTTCACCTTCACCATTCACACCGATGACGCCAAGGTTTCCAACCAGAAAGTCGTCCTCGAAGGCCCGTGCACTCTCCTGGGAACCTACGATTTAGTTATTCCAACGGTCGACTCTCGCCCTTCCCGGCTGTTGCTGGATCGCGCCGACCCGTTGAGCCTGACCCTTTATACGATCCGGGATTCGTCCCCAGCGGTCTACATCGTGCTCGTAAGCCAGCCCGCCACTCATGAAGACGAAAGCAGATATATCTTCGCGAAACCCGGAATGGGCATCTTCTATCGCAAGGACTTGGCCGAGCGTTTCGAAAAAGCACTCATACACGCCATTGTCCTCTGCCACAAGCCCGAAGCGCCTTCGCCTTTCTAGTTCATCAACAAGGAGACCCCATGAAACTCATTCGCTGGACCGTAGTCGCCACGCTCACCGTCATGTTCCATCTGCACGCCCAAACGCCTGCATCTGTTTCACCATCTCCTGCGTCCGCCGCCGGTCCCACCATGGAGCAGACCATCGCCTTCATCAATGAAAGGCTGGCCAAGCAGGGTGAAACATTTCAGTTGTCCAATAAATGTGATTTAGTACATACCATTACACACGCTGATCCCGACACTCCAGGGAAGATCTACACGGGACGATCCCTATTCAGGTTGGATCACACCGATCCTTTGAGTATCGAGGTTTTCCCATATGCTATAGACGGCGTAACAACTTACACTCTTGAGGCAAAACGGGCGGTTTGTCTGAATCTTCCGGGTCCTACTAGCGCGACAGTTCCGACAGTGCATCCCCCCTCAAACTACGAATTAGTTGCAATCGTGCATGCTGTATCCGAGAAGGTGTTGACTGTGATTTCATCCGATGGGCAGTTGCTCGACATCCCATTGGTTGATGGTGTCGAGGTCAGAAGGGAGGATGTGACTGCGAACGGAGTCAATATGCCAGTAACCAATGTGAGCGACATTGCAGTTGGAGATATGGTCAGTATCTCTGAAGAGCTCAAAATGAAAGGTTCGAAGATCAAGTCAATCGATCAGAGCATACTTGTCACCAAGAACACCGAAGCGCAAAAAGAGTATGCCTTCGCTGTACTCTCGGATAAAGAAACAGCAGAGCACCTCGCAAAAGCCTTCATTCACGCGATTGTTCTGTGCCACAAGCCAGAAGTACCAGCACTCTTCTAACTTCGAAATGAGGACGCGCCATGAACAACCTCCGCTGGGCCGCCATCGTCGCAATCACCGCAGCACTTCACCTGCATGCGCAAACACGAACGCCCATACCTACTCAGTCACCCGCGCCCGCCGCCGGCCCCACCATGGAACAGACCATCGCCTTCATCAATGATATCTTTGGGGGCCAGGGAATGGTATCCGGGGACGATGTCGATATTTCGAACCAGTCCATAAAGTTGATAAGACCTTGTGTCCTGACTTACGAAGAGAAATACCGGGTGGGGGGAGACCCGTTTAAATATGAATCCCCAATCGATCTGGAGAAAGCGGATCCACTTTCTTTGAAAGTCACTTCAGAGCATGGTTTCTGGAGGCTCACGGTGGAGCAGCCTGGCTTTGGCCATCAATTTCCTCCTGACCCAAATTACATATCTGCAAAACCAGAAGTAGGAACGGTTGCGAGTCGAGAGGTAGCTCAGAAGATTGCCAAGGCGTATATCCATGCAATGGTTCTGTGCCACAAATCGGAAACGCCCTCACTCTTTTAGCCCATCATCAAGGAGACCCCATGAAGTTCATTCGCTGGGCCGTAGTCGCCACGCTCACCGCCATGTTCCATCTGCACGCCCAAACGCCTGCATCTGTTCCACCATCTCCCGCGCCCGCCTCCGGCCCCACCATGGAGCAGACTGTCGCTTTCATCAACGATACATTCGCAAAGATCGGAGAGTTTCACTACAATGCCGGCGACGAGCCCTCGGTCTCGGCGGGCTCTGACAATCAAGGCCTATGTGCAATTAAAAGGGATGACATGGCGGTGCATGCACAATCGATATCCATTTCCACCGACTCGACGCTGACATTTACCTCCAGCGCTACTAAGACGATCAATGACACAGAATGTGTACCAGATAAACACGGCAAACTGGTCATTGACAAAGCAACCGGTAACTTGGCGACTAATGTGTTAGTCACTAAGGAAGAGGTTCTAGTTAGACAAGAGCTTCATCTCGATGCGTTGGACCCTCGGACGATCTCCGTTGTCTCAAACGAGGTTGTACGTACGTCGATCCGCTTACTAACTGGCAAAGATACCTGGCCTGGAAAGACCATTCCTGAGACGTTCTCGGTGACTATCAAGCGCCCTTCGTCTGAAACGAAAGGGAACACTGAGATGATAACGATCGGCACATTCTACGATAAAGACCTAGCTGATCGCGTAGCTAAAGCTTATATCCATGCAATCGTTCTGTGCCACAAGCCAGAAGCACCCTCACTCTTCTAGACCTGCAACACAGGAGGCATCATGCAAAAGCTCGTTATCGCTCTGCTGCTGGCCGTATGCATTGCCCCCGCGCTGCGCGCCCAGCAGCCTACCGGCGTCTTCTTCATTACCGTCGCTAACACGACCGACAAGCAGGAGGAAGAAAAGCTCGTTGCCTCACTCACAAAGGCCGGCTTCCACTCCCTGCCGGAAGCAGACGACTCCGGGAACGGCGTGATCCACGTAAAAGTGGGACCGTACGCCTCCAAACTGCAGGTTGCGAACGCCCGCAAGCGTCTCGTGGCCGCAGGGTTTAAATTGCCGGAGCCAACTTTCCATGCGGCGGGGCTCGCGACTACCGGGCAACTTGCCGTCGATACGCCCGCTGTCGTTGCATCGCCACCGCCGCCCCAGTCGCCGCCGCCAGCCCCTGCCATAAGCGACCTGGAAGCGCAGGCTTTGGCACACCTCGGCGGTGGGAATGCTCCCGCATCCTCTGCCACCGGCAACGATCTGGAAGCGCAAGCACTCGCTAATCTTGGCGGTGGTGCGTCTTCCGGTCCTCCAGCCACGGGTGCCGATCTTGAGGCCCAGGCATTGCGGTCAATGCAGGCTAACAGCGCTGGGGCCGACAGCCAGCACCAGCAGACTGGCCAGGCTCAAATCCAAGGGAACGCCAGCTCTCAGGAAGATTACCAGCAACAACTTCGCGATCACGCTGAAAAGATCGCCGATCTGCGCCAACGTGTGGAAGCGGCGGACGCCGAAGCGGAGCAGGCAGAGAATGAGGCGCAGGAGGCCAAAGCCAATGCCCAGCAGGCGGCCAATGGCGGAGGCGGCGCCTTCGGCACGCTCGCTATCGTTCTGAATGGCGGCGTGCAGTTCAAAGCAGAACAGGACGCACAGAAAAAGCGTGCCGAGGCCGATCGACTGCGCGCCGAGCTCACCGAACTTGGTGAGGAGGTGATCCAGCCGCCGCCACTCCGCAACAGCATTGAAGAGGATGCAGGGCGGAATCGGATATCTGAAGCGCTCAATCAGGGGTTGGCCAATATCGATGCCGCTACGGCTCGCAATCAGCAACTCAAAGCCCAGCAGGACGAGCAGGCGCGTCAGGCGGCCTTGCGACGCCAAGCTGAGCAGGCGAAGGCATCTAAGCCTCCAGTCTCACACTCCGCAGCTCGCAAGGAAACCGCAAGTGTTGGCACTGGGAATGCTCCACCCGCCAACTGCATCTATCTGAGCCCCTCCCAGCCGTGCGTTCCGCTTGCACAATACCAGCAGATGCAGGCGCAGCAGCAGTCGAGCAGTCAGGGAATCTGCCCCGCATCGGGCTTTGTTCCGGGCGTCATGCGCAGGACATCGAACGACACCTCCGAAGGCGTCCCCTGCACTCCTGGTCAGCCTATCGATCCGAGCCTTCTCGCATCGAGTGGAACGTCCGGCATCGGCTCCGCTTCCGGTCCCTCCAACCCCGGTAGCCCCGGCTCGGGCTCCGGCACTAGTTCAGGCGGAGACCAGGTCATCGGAAAATCGTCGTGCATCACCAGCCAGTTCGGCGACAACCCGGAATACCCGGGTTACCATTCCGGCGACTTCCTGATTCTGAGCAACCAGTGCGCGGAAGAACTGCGTGTGATTTGGTACATGGGTACGCAGATGGGCGCGTCCCATACGATTGCATCCTTTGCCACATACATTTCGCCCGCAACCCGGCTGCCGGGAGCGGACAATCGCGTATCCATCTATGTCTGTCCGCTCGACCATCCCATCGCCACACAAGCTAGCGGGGTCGAAGTAACAGGCCGTGACCAACCCTACCACTGTGAAAAAACACCGTTCTGACCAGCGAGTGCCCTATCAAGGCTGTGTGAGATGTGGAGAACCCTCGAAACATAGTAACGAGAAATACCGGAGACGCCATGAACATCGTTCGCTTGACCGCATTAGGAACTCTTGCACTTACGCTCCACCTTCAGGCACAAACACCGGCTCCGGCGCCACCTGTCGCTGGCCCTACCATGGAGCAGACCATCGCCTTCATCAACGACACGCTGCGCCAGCATGGCAAATACACAGTGCAGTATCGTTCCGAATTCCAACCCCCTACCGGCTCTATTGTGGAGTCGCAAACGATCCACAGCGCCGGCAAGTGCGAACTTGAATACGAGAGCGTTGTTACTGACCCTAGCCAATCCATTTTCAAACAACAACTATCCCTAGATTCAGAAGACCCTCGCGCTATTTCTGTGGAACCGAATCCTGTCACCACTACTGCGGAGTGGTTTGTCCGGTTGAGGGTTGAAGACAACCAGGGTTTCTACATCAACGGCGTGCATAAGCACTGGGGCGTAGCGGAGAATGATCAACGCATGAACCTGGCCCGTTTTCTAAATAAAGATCTAGCCGATCGTGTGGCAAGAGCCTACATCCACGCCTTGGTCCTCTGCTACAAGCCCGAAGCGCCTTCGCCTTTCTAGCCCAACACCAAGGAGACTCTATGAAATTCATTCGCTGGGCTGTAGTCGCCACGCTCACCGCCGGGTGCCCTCATTTCACAGTTTCATCGTGAAATGGATGGGAAACCACGAACCAAAGCCGCGCAGCGTGTTTGCCGCACCGCCCATGAAACGAACTCTGTTTCATGGGGCAAAGGGACAGGTCTTCTTGGCTGGCGTGAAAAAAGCCGCCTGGCACGATGTTTTTACGGGAAAAATCCGCCAAAAAGTGCCAATCCATCCGAAATGACGCGCTGGCGAGCGCCGCTCCGCAGCCTTTCGAGCGCCGCATTTCCGCAGCACCGCAGGTGTTTGCAGATAATTACCCTCCCCAGGCGCACAATCAATTCATAGTGTCTTTTTGAACCCGGGAATCGAATTCCGGAGGGAACGGAGGGCTTCACAATTCCAGACCCTGAAGGAACTACCGATGACGGCCTTTTCAACCCGGAGCAAACGGTCAAAATACCGTATTGCGGTACAAAAATCTCCAAAACCGCCCCAAAACCTCCCATAACTCCTTTATTATCTAATTTTTGATATATAACCCCTTTAGAATCTAATTTTTGCGGCGACACCCCCTGCGTATCTAGTTGAAACTGGAGAACTTGACCAAATACATAGGGGGAGGGGGGGTACCCCGTAACGGAAAAGTATACGATGGAGTGCAGCGGAGGCTGCGCCAACCATGAGTCGTGTTTTGCTGGGACTTGTCCTCGGAGTAATTCTTGTGCCGGTCGCGGTGCTGGCCTGGTTTCACTTTGGCGCTGTGCCGGTGGCCGTGTCTGACCCGCCGCTGCCTCAGGAGCGGCTCATTACCCATGTCCCGCTCAATGCGCGCATCGACCGGGAAATAGTAAAGACCCCGCCCCTCCAGGTCGATGAGGAAAACCTCGTCGCCGGCGCTGAAATCTATCGCGATCAATGCGCCGCCTGCCACGGATTTCACGGCAAACCGTCCTCCTTCGGCGCGCACATGTATCCCTCTGCCCCGCCGCTCTGGGAGAAGCATCGCAACAACGACGTAGTCGGTGTCAGCGACGATCCGCCAGGCGAGACCTACTGGAAAGTGGCCAACGGCATCCGCCTGACCGGCATGCCGTCCTACAAGCCAATACTCGGCGACACTCAGATGTGGCAGGTAAGTCTGCTGCTCGCCAATGCGGACAAGCCGCTGCCCCAGGCCGCACTCGATATCCTGCGCGGGCAACCCCCGGCCCCGGTCCCCGCAAGCACTCCGTCGAAAAAAACAACCGCTCCGGCAAAGAACTGAGCCGCCGGCCGAACCGGGGCACGGGAAAGGAAATTGGACCATGAGCGTAATCGACTCGCTACGCAAGGGACTCAAGTTCTTCCTCATGAGCATGGGCATATCCAGCCCGCCCAAGAAAGCCAGACCGGCGCCGAAACCCGCCCCCAAACCGGAGTCCGGCTCATAGGTCTCATACCCCCGGCCCCACATGCAACAGCAAAAATCCTGCGACCGGGAGCTCATGTTGGCTCTCTAATCAACTGAACGTCAAGACTCGATGGTCGAGGTTCTTCCCCATGGCTGCAGAAAACCGAAAAAGCTATCTGCGCGCGTTCTGGGACTTCTTTGTCCTATTCAGCGGCATCTCGACAGCCTCCAACCTTACACGCACCCAAAGCCGCCCGGTTCGTCCCCGTGGATTGTTCCTGTTTCGCTCTCCCGCAAGCAAACCGCCTGCCCCAGGTGTCAATTCGCGCTGACCGCCTCACTGCGGCGCGCGGCGTTTGGACTCTGCCTCGTACAATGAAGAAGGAAGGCCACCCCACCCAACCGATGGCGGACGAAGAGCAGAAAAAGCCCCACAAGCCCGATGAGGACCCGGTCGGCAAGGTCGATGACTCACGGCTGGCGTGGCGGCTTGCCCGTTACGTTCGGCCCTACTGGATGCAGACGGCCATCTCGTCGCTTTCGGTCTCGCTCAAATCGGTATGCGATGTGGCCGGACCCATCATGGTGATGATGGCGATTGACCGGTACCTCGCGCCTAACCTGAAAAGCGTTGACGCCACAAGCGCGTTGGCCCATTGGCTCGACACCGACAGCCCGCTTGCGCGGATTCTGCCGGCTGACCCCAACCGCGGCATCTCGGTCCTGGCAACCCTGTACCTGGGTGCGTTGCTGGCTGCCTATATATTCGCCTTTGTGCAGACCTACCTGATGCAGTGGATGGGGCAGAAGATCATGTTCGATCTGCGCCGCGACATCTTCCGCCACATGCAGCGCATGCACATTGGCTTCTTTGACACCCATGCCGTGGGTCGATTGGTTACTCGCCTCACCTCCGACGTGGATGCCATCAACGACATGTTCACCGACGGCATTCTGGCCATCGTGAATGACTTTTTCATGCTGACGATCATGGCTGCTGTGATGCTCAGCATCAACTGGTGGCTGGCGCTGCTGGCCTTTGCCGTGCTGCCCTTGATCCTGGTGGTTACGCGGCTGTTTCGCGAACACGTGCGCGAGAGTTATCGCCGAGTGCGCGCTGCCATTGCACGCATCAACAGCTTTACTCAGGAGCATGTGTCGGGAATGAGCGTGGTGCAGTTGTTTAACAGGGAAGAGCGGGCATATGACGACTTTGAGGCCGTCAACCGGCTGCACATGATCGCCTTCAAAGACACCATTTTTGCCTACGCGCTGTACTACCCGGCCGTGGAACTGCTCTCGTCCGTGGCCATTGCTCTGGTGATCTGGCGGGGAGGGTTCAGCGTGCTGAGCCACGGCGTGGTGACCATAGGCGTGCTGGCCATGTTCATCCAGTACTCGCAGCGGTTCTGGCGGCCGATTCAGGATTTGAGCGACAAGTACAACATCCTGCAAGCCGCAATGGCCGCCTGCGAGCGGATCTTCAAGCTGCTGGACACACAGCCGGAGATCGTAAGCCCGGCGCATCCGGTCGCGGGCGACGAGTCAAACAGGATTGAGTTCCGCCACGTCTGGTTCACTTATCAAAAACTGACACACGATCAGCAGGACGCCGTGGACGCTGCCGCGACGAACGAATGGACCGCCGCCGCGATGGCTGCGATCGACGGCATCGAGTGGATTCTGAAGGATGTTTCGTTTACCGTGGAGCCGGGACAGACGGTAGCCATCGTGGGCCATACCGGTGCCGGCAAAACCACGCTCACCAGCCTGATGATGCGCTTCTACGACGTGACAGCCGGGCAGATTTTGGTGGACGGCGTGGACCTGCGCGAGCAGGACCTGCTTGCGCTGCGCCGGCACTTTGCCGTGGTTCTGCAGGACCCATTCCTGTTTACCGGCACCTTGGCCGATAACATCCGCTTCGGCAACGACAAGATCACCGACGAGGGCCTGCGCCAGGCTGCCAGCGACGTGAATGTGCTGGATTTTATCGAAAGCCTGCCACAGCAGTTCGACGAGCTGGTACTGGAGCGCGGCAACTCGCTCTCGACGGGTCAGAAGCAACTCATCAACTTTGCCCGTGCCTTGGCCTACAACCCGCACATCCTGATCCTGGACGAAGCCACTTCCAGCGTGGACACCGACACCGAACTGCGCATCCGCGGCGCACTTGAGCGCATGGTCGAGGGCCGGACCAGCGTGCTGATCGCCCACCGGCTCTCTACCGTGCAGCGCGCCGAGACCATCCTGGTGATGCACAAGGGGCAGTTGCGCGAGATGGGCTCGCACCAGGAACTGCTGGCCCAGCGCGGCCTCTACTGGAAGCTCTACCAATTACAGTACAAGGACCAGGAACAACCGGCAGCGGTTAGTGGTCAGATTTCAGTTGCAAGAGCCCAGTGATCAGTAATCAGTTTTCAGTGAAAGCCAATACCATTTCAATCAACTTTTGTTTTAGCGAGTGACTTGAAAATATTGTTCTGCAAGCCTTAAATGCGCTAGCGGAGCCAGATGCCGTAGTCTGAATCGATCTGAAAATAGGTGATATCCAGGCGGCGTGCGCGTTCGATATCGGCATGTGCTTATTTCATTTGATTCTTTCCGCGATAATGATCCTTGTTGACCGACACCACGGCCGGGATGCTCGCCTTATGGGCCAGCGCAACGCCCTTCGCATCCAGCGTTGTGACATGCTCGAACAGGAAGTAATCGTGCGAGACGTCTTCGCCGGCCACAACCTTCTTTTCCAAATCAGCTTCGCCGATGCTGATCCGCGCCTTGCCCTTGAAGTAGGCACGCGCCTCCTCGGTTCCGGTAAAGTAGGTTCCGCTGAGCAATCCGTTCTTGCGCAGAGTGTCTTCCATCGACTTATAAAAGCCGATGAGATGACTGGGCGCTTGGTGTCGATCATAAGCTGAATTTTCCCTTTGCATAGGGTCGCGAATTCGCTGAACTCCAGGGGATGGGACTGATCCTCGGCGGCATGCAACTGATGAATCGATCTCCAGCATCCTGTAGCCACGGTGGATGCCATCTTCGGCAGCGCCCCGGGAGTTCTCAGGAGAATGGCCGTCCACAACTCCGCCGCGATGCGCGGGCTGCTGCGCGCGGAGACTGCCGGCGGCGAGCAGCGCGAGAAGCAGCATTGCGGCCCAGCGCGTGAACTTGTGCGGTGAGGCATTGCGCTTGTGCATGGTTTTCAGCATCGAATACAGTAGAGGGTATCGATGCGTACAGGTCGTCCAGTAGCAGTTGTTACAGTCACAGCCGAGCAGCGGTTGTAGCTTGAGAGTTGGAGCCGTCGGCCCAAGACCGCGCAGGCTCTGGCCATGCGGTCGCGGATTGTTTTGCTCGCCGCGCAGGGCGGCAGCAATAAGTCGATCGCGCTGAAGCTTTCAACCACTCCGCATACGGTGGGTAAGTGGAGGAAGCGTTTTGCGAGC
>JARLGF010000100.1 GCA_031296165.1 Occallatibacter sp.
ACGGATTCGAACGAGGAGTGCTGGCAGTTGAACCGCAGAGCGGGATTCACCATCGATCGATAAGAGCAAGTGGTTAGTGGTTAGTGATTAGTGATTAGTGGTTAGTGACACGGTTGCTGTTCGCGACTCGTCACCTACTCATCACTACCCACTAACCACTGTTTCTCCAAGGAAGGTCGAACATGCACATTTCAGGCGTCATTCGCAATCGTCTGCTTGCCGCAGCAGTCTTGAGTTTTGTCTTTCTTTCCTCCGTGCCGCGTGCACACGCGGTTTCAAAGGAGATCGTGGAGTTGCAAACGCAGGTGCAGCAACTGCTGGATCAGGTGCAGCGGTTGCAGTCCACGCTGGACACGAAGATGGGTGTGTTGCAGCACCTGGCGGAGCAGACGGCCGACGAAGCCAACCAGATGACCACCGCCGTAACTGCGCTACAGCAGAAATTGAACTCGCAAAACGAAGCGGCCGGCGGCAAGCTGGATGCTGTGTCGGGGCAGGTGCAGTCGCTGAACGATTCGGTGGACGAGTTGAAGGCGCGCATCGCCAAGCTGGACAAGTCTGTGCAGGATCTGCAAACGCAGTTGCAGAATATGCAGGCGCCGCCGGCGCAAGCGCAGCCGGGCGCGATGCCGGGCGCGGGCCCAACTCCGGGTGCACCTGGGACAAACGGCACGGCGCCGACTGCGCAGCAGGCGCCCCCACTTCAGGAGACACTGCAGGCGGGCGAGCGCGACTACAACGCGGGGCGGTATGACGTGGCTCTAGGCGAGTTCCAGAGCGTGCTGCAGTTCTATCCGCTGGACGATCTGGCCGGGACGGCGCAGTTCTACCTGGGCGAAATTGCCTATCAGCAGAAGGACTACGCCGCTGCAATCAAGTCTTATAACGCGGTGCTGGAGGGATTCAGCGGCAACACCAAGGCTCCCGCGGCGCAACTGCACAAGGGCTATGCCCTGCTGGCGGAGAACAAAAAAGACGAGGGGATTCATGAACTGCGCTCGCTCATCCAGCGGCACCCGCAGACCCCCGAGGCGCGCGCAGCGCGCAGCAAGCTGAACGGGATGGGCGTGCGAATTACGGGGCGCTGAAAAAGATTGTCTGAGGCCGGTAACTTGTAGCCGGCGGCTTGGGATTCTAAAACTTGAAACGATAAGCCCCGCCGGCGATGCGGGGCTTTTTGTTGCGTGCAGAGTTGCACGAGACCGAAAAACTCCGCGCAATGGGACCGGCGAGTTGAGACCTGGAACGCCTGTGCACGAAGAGGTTCCCCGGAATGGCTGGGGGCAGGAAACGGCTGCAGCGGCACGGTAATCTCGTGACAGGTTTGCAATCTGCGTCAACCGGATACGGGCTCGACCCGGCGGAGCGTCATGGAGAAACGAAACCCTCTGCGTGTTTTTGCCGCCGTGTGCCTGATCGCGACCGGCGTCTTGCTGGCAGGCGGCATCATTGTCTTCGGGCTGGACAACGAGACCGCGACCAAGCGCGACTTTCTGGAGTATTGGAGCGCGGAGCAACAGCTTGCCCATGGCGGAAATCCTTACGATGCAAAGGCAGTTTTGCAAAACGAAAGATCCGCGGGGTTTGATAAGAGCACTCCACTGATCAGTTTGAGTCCACCGGTGGCGTTGTTCTGGGCGCTGCCGCTGGGGTGGGTCAGCGCGAAGACGGGATTGACGCTGTGGCTGCTGCTGCTGTTTGCCTGTCTGCTGATTGCGATTTGGGTTCTGTGGCTACTGCTGGGCAAACCGGAGAGCCGATACCACCTCATCGGCATTTTCTTTCCGCCGGCTATGTGGTGCCTGACTGCCGGCCAACTGGGGATATTTTTTCTGCTGGAAACGGTGCTGTTTCTGTACTGGCAAAAAACACGACCGTTTCTGGCCGGCGCCGCGCTGGTGCTGTGGGCATTGAAACCGCACCTGTTTCTGCCCTTCATGCTGGCGCTGCTGCTGTGGTCTATCTATAAGCGCGAGTATCGCATCCTGGCCGGATTGGCCGCGACAACCGCGGTTAGCTGCCTGCTGACGTTGAGCATGGACGGGCAAGTGTGGCAGCAATACGTGGCGATGATGCGCAGCAACCCCGTGCTGGATAGTCTTCCGCTGACCGTGAGCGTCGCATTGAGGTTTCTCGTGGATCGAAACGCGAAGTGGATCGAGTTCTTGGGCGAGGCCGGGGGCTGCATCTGGGCGATTTGGTACTTCTGGAGCCGGCGCGAGCGCTGGGACTGGATGAGCGAGGGGCTGGTGGTGCTTCTGGCGTCGATCGCATGCACGCCCTACTCCTGGTATACGGACCAGGCCGTGGTATTTCCTGCGGTGGCGGTGGCGCTCGGCGCCAGCAAGCGGCCCGCGTGGGCTCTGGCGACGTTTGCAGCGATCGCTGGAGCCGGATTGATTTCGATCATGGCAGATATTCCGCTGACATCCGGATTTTATGTGTGGACGGCGCCGGCGTGGCTGCTCTGGTATCTATACGCGAGGAAAGACAGGGAGGCCGCCGCGTAGACGGGAGTCGCGCCTCCGGGACCATTCTTGATAGCCAGGGCGCAGCCCGATTCTCAAAAGGAGTCCCGGAACAGCGGATTCAACTTTGCGCAGGAGCGGTGCCGGCCGGAGCGGGATCGGCGGGCGCAGCCTCCGATGGAGCAGGGGCGGCGGCAGCGCTAACCGCGGCAGCCTTTGCCACGCTCTTGTTATGGCGAACGTCATCGCCCTGAACCCAGAAGATGACGTCCTCTGAAATATTGGTGGCGTGATCGGCGACACGCTCGAGACTGCGAGAGATCATGAGCGCGTTCAGGGCCTGGGGCGCGAGATGACTGCTCTCTTCCATCACCTTGGTGAGAGTCTTGTAGGAAGAGCGGTTCATCTGGTCGACGGCGTCGTCCATGGTGAGCACGGTGCGAGCCAGTTCAGCATCGCCCTCGATGAAGGCCTGCAGGCTCCTGCGCACCATGTCGGCCGCCATGGAGGCCATGCGCGGAATATCGACGGGCAGATCGACGGAGCCCAAGCGCTCCATGTGGCGGACGCGGTCGGAGATGCTTTTGGCGGCGTCGCCCACGCGCTCGAGATCCGCGTTGATTTTGATGACGCTCAAGATGAAGCGGAGATCGATGGCCATGGGCTGCTCCATGGCCAGCAGGTCGAGAGCGGTCTGGTCGATGTCGCGCTCCATGCGGTTAATGGCGATTTCGCTGCGGCTCACCAAATCGCAAATCGACAGGTCGCGCGTGCGGTAAGCTTCAATCGCGCGCTGAATGGCCTGCTCGGCGAGGCCGGCCATGACCAGGAGATTTTCTTTCAGATCTTCGAGGCTCTGTTGAAAGCGAATGCGTGTCATCCGAACCTGCCCGTAATGTAATCCTCCGTACGCTTGTCAGAAGGATTCGTAAAGATTTTGTGGGTCGAGTCGTACTCGACCATGCGGCCGTTGAGAAAGAACCCGGTGTTTTCCGCCACGCGTGCCGCCTGTTGCATATTATGCGTCACAATGACGATGGTGTACTGCGCTTTGAGCTGGAAAATCAGGTCCTCGATTTTTGAAGTGGAAACCGGATCGAGCGCCGAACAAGGCTCGTCCATCAACAATACTTCAGGGTCGACGGCCAGAGCGCGGGCGATGCAGAGGCGCTGTTGCTGGCCGCCGGAAAGGCTGGCGCCGGATTTCTTCCTGAGATCGTCCTTGACCTCGTCCCACAGCGCTGAGTTCTTGAGCGATTTCTCGACGATTTCGTCGAGGTGCTTGTGGTCGGCATAACCGTTGAGCTTGAGGCCGGCGGCGACGTTGTCGTAGATGGACATGGTGGGAAAAGGATTGGGGCGCTGGAAGACCATGCCCACGCGGCGGCGAATTTCCACGGGCTTGGCGTCGGCGTAGATGTCGAGGTCGCCGATACGGACGGTGCCGGTGGCGCGGGCGATGGGATTGGTTTCGTGCATGCGGTTGAGGCAGCGCACAAAGGTGCTTTTGCCGCAGCCCGAGGGACCGATCAGCGCCGTGGCGTGGTTGCCGGGCATATTGAGATTGATGTCCTGGAGGCTGTGATTGGTCCCGTACCACGCATTCAGGTTTACTACTTCGATGCGGACGCCCACGTGCGGATTTCTCCTTCTGGTCTCTATCGAATCCGCGGCGATGCCCGAGGGAGAAGCTCGCCACGCAAAATCGCGGCAAACGCCAAGGAAACTTGCCGGTCATACCGGCTCCAGAGCGAATTTACTCCGGAACCGCTGCTGCTGAGTGGCATTTTCGTCAGGAAAATGCCACCTTCCAATCCCTCAAGAGGGCACGTGAATTCTGGAGCCGGTCATTAACTGTTGCCTTTCAGGACGCCGCGGCTGGTAACGTAACGCACCAGCGAAACGGCGAGCACGATGAG
>JARLGF010000101.1 GCA_031296165.1 Occallatibacter sp.
ATAAAAATCCTCATCCTGGCGGTAGGGCATAAAGTCCAGCAGCGGCTCTTCGGCGGCAAACAGCACGGCCACGCCGCCGCGCAACCGCGCGCCCAGCTCTACGCGCCGCGCATGGTAAACCCCGGCAGGCTGCTTTTCCAGAGCATTCAGTGCAGGTATCGCCGTCAGGGCGGCCAGCAAGGCAAGTGCGACAAACCGGAACAATTTCATTCCGCTATTGTCGTCTCTATGCGCTCCACCGTGCAAAGTTCACGGGGGAACTCCCCCACCCGTCTCCGCATGTCGCCAAACCGGGCGAAATTAGCCACGTTTGGCTCACTTCCCCATTGAATTTCCCCTCAATTCCCCGTATGCTAAGGATGCAGACGAATTTGTCCGCCAGAAGTACTTGCCGTGAACGCACCGGCTGGCGGAGAGAGGAGTGGGCTCATAGCCCACTTTTTATTTGCGGCAAATTCACCGGGACGTACGCCCCGGAAACTACCGTCCTGAGACGGCATGAAATTCAGGTTTCCCCGTGAGCAATTTTGCTCGCTGGGGTGTTAGGGAAGATGGCAGTCAAGCTGGAAGCAATCCGGACAGCGGCGGCAAGAGTGGCCGCTTCGCATGGGCTGGACTTGGTGGACATCGAGTTCATCGGCCCTGCGAAGGAGCGTACCCTCCGCATTTACCTCGAAAAAAACGCCGAGGGCCGCGCGCAATTGAAGGCGGCTATTGCGGCAGGCATGGAAGGGCTTCCCGAGCGTTTGGTTGAAGGAACATTGAGCGTCGAGCAGTTGTCCGGCATCACCCACGAGGATTGCGCAGCTTTCAGCCGCGACTTCGGCGTGTTGCTGGACGTGGAAGACCTGGTTCCCGGCGCGGAGTACACGCTCGAAGCCAGTTCTCCGGGTCTGGACCGCAAGCTGAGCAAGGCAGAGGATTTCAAGCGGTTTACGGGCAGCCTGGTCAAAGTGCAGACCTTTGAGCCCATCCGCAACAACCGCCACTGGCAGGGACGCATGACTGCCGGCGCGGAAGCAGGGCAAACCATCACCCTTGACCTTGCGGCCGTGAAGCAGAACAGCAAGAGCCGGAAGACCGGCGTAGACACTGTCGAGATTGCGCTCGACAACATCGAGAAGGCGCAACTGGTACCGGAGATCTGAGCAGCACTCCGGAAACTGCATGGAACTGAAGGGGACTGGCCTCGGTCCGCACCCTTCTCAAACCCTACCGAACCGGCTGTGGGCCGCTGTTGCACCCCACGCGCCGAGCCGCAATCGAGAAAGCAAGCAGAGTATGGCCAACAGCGTTTTGTATCAGAGTATCGAGCTCCTCAGCCAGGAAAAGGGCATTGACCCCGGCATCGTTGTCGGCGCCGTCGAGGAGGCCATCGCCCTGGCTACGCGCAAGTTTTACAAGACCCAGGAAAACATGCGCGGCGAACTGAACAAGGAGACCGGCGAAATCCAGGCCTACATCTACAAAACCGTGGTGGCCGACGAGGAAACGATCGAGGACCCGCTCAACCAGATCCCGCTCACTGAGGCCAAGGTCATCTCACCCGACGTGGAAGTGGGCAGCGAGATTCGCTTCTACCGCGACACCAGCCCCCTGGGCCGCATCGCCGCGCAACTGGCCAAGCAGGTTATCTTCCAGAAAGTCCGCGAAGCCGAGCGCGACACCGTCTTCAATGAGTACGCGCACCGCGAAAAGGAAGTCCTCAACGCCACCGTCAAGCGCATCGAGGGTCAAGACATCATTTACGACCTGGGCAAGGCTGAGGCACGCTGCCCCCGGCGCGAGCAGTCGCGGCTTGAGCAGTTCTCCATCGGCGAGCGCGTCCGCGTGGTGCTGCTCAAGGTGGACCGCGCCGCCAAGGGACCGCAGGTCATCGTCTCCCGCGCCGCTCCCGAGCTGGTTTCCAATCTCTTTCAGTCGGAAGTCCCGGAAATCTACGACAACACCGTGGTCATCCGCGCCATTGCCCGCGAAGCTGGCGAGCGCACCAAGATCGCCGTCCAGTCCCGCGACAAGGACGTTGACCCGGTCGGCGCCTGCGTCGGCATGAAGGGCATGCGCGTGCAGTCCATCATCCGCGAGCTGCGCGGCGAAAAGATCGACATCATCGAGTTCTCGGATGAAATCACCACCTTTGCCGAGAAGGCCCTGCAGCCGGCCAAGGTCAGCCGCGTCTCCATCTCCGACCTCACCGACAAGCAGCTTGAAGTCATCGTCGACGACACCCAGCTCTCTCTCGCCATCGGCAAAAAGGGCCAGAACGTCCGCCTCGCCGCCAAGCTCCTGGGCTGGAAAATCGACATCAAGAGCGAAGAGGAGAAGCGCCAGGAGGTCGAGCAGCAGATGCAGGACCTCAGCGGCGGCCCCTCCACCCCCATCGAACAGGTTTCCGAACTGGGCGACGGCATCATCCAGAAGCTGGTGGCAGCCGGCATCACAACCGTCGAAGCACTGGCCGACATGACGCCCGAACAACTCGAGGAAATCCCCGGCATCGGCGAAAAAACGCTCGAGAAAATCAGTGTCGCCGTGCGCCACTACTTCGGCCACTTTGAAGAGGGCGAAGAAGGCCACGTTCCGGAAACCGCCGAAGCCGAAGCGGCAGAAGGCGAAGCCGCGGAGCCCGAGGTCAGCGAAACAGAACGCGAAGCGGTTCTGGATACCGACCAGGCGGAAGCGGAAAACGACGACGCGGTCATCCGCGAAGCCGAGAACGTTCGCGAAGCCGAAGGCGAAACGGAATACAACTCCGAGTCGGAAGCCGCGGTCGAGGACATTCCCACTGCCGATGACGCGGAAATCGAAACCCTTGAAGACGAACCGGCCGAAGCGCTTGAACAAGACAACCAAAGCGCGCAGGAACCGTTGCTGGAAGAGACTGAAACTGAAAGTGGAGTATCGGACGAGCAGGCTGACAAAGAGGAAGACGCGTAACATGCGCCGCGGCCTGCAAAACCGATCGGGTAATCATGGAACCATCAAGAGCAACCAATGCCAAGAGGTAGCTATGAGCGACTAAAGGGCTTTGGGCAGCACATATTGAAAAGAGGCGGATGAGTAAGGTTCGTATCAACGATCTCGCGCGCGAGATGGAAGTCAAGAGCCGGCAGGTTCTCGACATATTGGCGGAACTCGGCCTGGCCAGCGGTAAAACGCACTCCAGTTCGCTGGAAGAGTACGAGGCAGAGAAGGTGCGCGCGCATTTTGAGCGCGGCTCCCACTCTGCGGGCCAAGGGAGTTCTGCGGCCTCGCGTGCTCCTCAGGGCATTACGCCCAAAATTGACCTCTCGCATATCTCCAAGCCCGGCGACGTGCTGAAAGCCATTCTGGCCACCAAACAGAAGGAAGAGCAGGAGGCCCGCCAAAGCCATGCGCCGGTGCGCCCCCCTGTCGTCGCCGTGGCGCCGCCCAAGCCGGCAACCCACGCCGCTCCTCCTGCGGCTCCAGCCGCGGCAGCGCCGCAGCCTGCACGCCCGGAACCGCGCCGGATTGTTCCCCAGCCGCGTTCCGCGCCGCCCATCGTTGTCGCCCCGCCCGCGCCGCCGGCCATTGCCTCCCGCCCGCCCACCGGCCCGGTGGTTGCCAAGGCTCCGGCAGGCGCTGCCGTCGTTGCGCGTCCGGTCGTCGTAGTGGCCCCGCCGCCGGCAGCCGTCGTCAAGCCGCCGGTCGCCCCTGCCGCCAAGGAAGAGCAGCCCCGCGCCGCCGAGCAGCCAGTGGCCGCCGTCAAGCCGCCCGCCGCACCCGCCGTTGCTGTTCCTGCCGCTGCTGAGCCAACGGCTCCAGTTGCGGTTGCTGCCCCTGCGCCCACCGCCGCTGAAGTCAAGCCCGCCGCGCCGGAAGCTGCACCCACCCCTGCAACTCCCACCGCCGTACAGGAAACTCCAGCGCCAGCCTCCACAGTTGCACCCACAGTCAGCGCCGCCGCAGCTCCGGTGCATCGCACCCAGGGCCACACCCACACCTTGTCGCCCACGCCCGGGTTGCCTGCCCGCCGCATGGTCATGCCCCAAACCGGGCCTCGCCCGGTCTATAAAGCGCCCGCTGTAGACCCCAAGGCTGTCATGCCCGCAGCCACTGGCAACATGGCTCCCGGCGCAGGCCTGCAACGCGGCAAGCCCATCTTTGACCGCAGACCCTCCGGTCCTGGCGGTTATAGCCAGCGCACCCCCGGAGGTTTTTCGGCGCCTGGCCAGTTCCCTGGCGGCCCGCGCCCCAAGCATCCCACCCGCACCACACCCGGCGGCTACGCAGGTCCCGGCGGCGCCGGCGCCCCCGGCGCTCGTCCCGGCTTTGGTGCGCGTCCCGGTTTTGGTCCACCCCGTCCCGGCGGTCCGCCTCGCCCCGGCGGCGCAGCGCCCACTGGCGAAGCGCCCCGTCCGCAGCGTGCTCCTTCCCGTGGCCGCGGCGGCCGTCCGCAGTATCCCAAGACCAAGGAAGGCCCCATGAAGGGCTTTGTGCCGCCGCCACGTTATGGCGGGGTGCAATATGGCGGCGAGCCGCTGCCCATCACCCGTGAAATCACCGTTACTGAAGGCATCAGCGTCAAGGATCTGGCCGAAAAGCTTGAAGTCCGCGCCAAGGATCTGATCGCCACGCTGCTGATGAGCGGTATCTTCGTCACCGTCAACCAGTCCCTCGACGCCGAGATGGTCAAGGATGTCGCCGCCAAGTTCGGCGCGGCCGCCACTGTCATCAGCTACGAAGAAGAAATCGCCAACCAGGCCATCGAAGAAGTTCTCGAAGCCGAGAACACCGGCGAGCTTGAAGTGCCCCGTTCGCCCGTCGTCACCGTCATGGGCCACGTCGATCACGGCAAGACCTCGCTGCTCGACGCCATCCGTGAAACCCACGTTGCCGAAGGCGAAGCCGGTGGCATCACCCAGCACATCGGCGCTTACAAGGTGAAGTTCTCCAAGGAAGGCTCTCCGGCCCACGGCCGCGAGATCGTCTTCCTCGATACCCCGGGTCACGAAGCCTTTACCCGCATGAGAGCCCGCGGAGCCAAGGTCACTGACATCGTGGTTATCGTTGTCGCCGCCGACGATGGCGTCATGCCTCAGACCCTTGAAGCCATTGACCACGCCCGCGCCGCGGAAGTGCCCATCATCGTCGCCGTCAACAAAATCGACAAGCCTGAAGCCAACCCCGACCGCGTCAAAAAGCAGCTCGCCGACCGCGGCCTCATTCCCGAAGAGTGGGCTGGCGCAGGTCAGGAAGGCACCGTCTTCGTTGAAGTCTCCGCCAAGAAGCGCAAGAACCTCGACCTGCTTCTGGAAATGATCTGCCTGGTCTCCGACATCCGCGCTCCCAAGGCCACACCCGGCCGCAAGGCTGTCGGTTCGGTTATTGAAGCCAAGCTCGATCGCGGCCGCGGCGCAGTCGCCACGGTCCTGGTCCAGGACGGCACTCTGCGATTGAACGACAGCTACATCGTCGGCAACACCTTCGGCAAGGTCCGCGCCATGTTCGACGATCGCGGACGCGCCATCACGGAAGCCGGCCCCTCCACCCCGGTTGAAGTTCTCGGTCTGGAATCCATGCCCGACTCCGGCGATACCTTCCTCGTCGTAGCCGACCGCGACAAGGCCAAGGGCATCGCCCAGTACCGCAAGATGAAGGAGCGCGAGGCGCAGTTGGCCAAGAGTTCCCGCGTCTCTCTTGAAGGTCTTGCCGAGCAGATTCGCACCGCAGGCGTCAAGGATCTGCCCCTCATCATCAAGGGCGACGTCACCGGTTCGGTCGAGGTTCTGGCCGATTCGCTCACCCGCATGTCCACTGAGAAGGTGCGCATCAAGGTCATCCACTCCGGCGTCGGTTCCATCACGGAAAGCGACGTCCTGCTGGCCACGGCCTCCAACACCATCATCATTGGCTTCAACGTCCGCCCGGAGCGTAAAGCCGCCGAGCTGGCGCAGCAGGAAGGCATTGAAATCCGCCTGCACTCCATCATTTACGAGTTGCAGGATGAAATCCGCCTGGCCATGATGGGCCTGCTCGACCCCACCTTCAAGGAAAACTATGTGGGCCGCGCGGAAGTCATCAACGTCTTCAAAATCCCCAAGGTCGGCACCATTGCCGGCTGCCGCGTTCAGGACGGCGTCATTCGCCGCGACTCCGAGGTCAAGGTCACGCGCGGAGAAGAGCAGGTCTTCAAGGGCAAAATCGGCTCCCTCAAGCGCTTCAAGGACGACGCCAAGGAAGTCACCAACGGCATGGAGTGCGGCATCGGCCTTTCCGGCTTTGCCGACCTCAAGGAAGGCGATCTGATTGAAGCCTTCTCCACTGAAAAACTGGCTGCTGACCTGGGCGCATTAACCACCGTCAAAGCCTAACGCAAAGCAACTCCAACCCAGCCCCAAACTAAACCGGCCCGCTCCTCACCAAGAGAAGCGGGCCGGTTTTTCAGGGACTACTGGCAACAGACCTGTGACGGTAGGCCATGGTTTGACCCTCCGCGCCTCCGGTGATACTATCTCCTGACTCCCGATTCTCCAGGAGATACACATGCCCAAACTCCTCCCGCCTACTGGCCGATCTGGCTCCCTGTCGGCTCAACGTCGCAATGCAGTTCGCTCCGCTTCTTTGCTTCTCTGCCTCGCCTTCGCCAGCGCCTGCAATACGACAAGTGACGCCAAAGCCGTCGCCACACAACTTTCCGACACAGCCACGGCGCTGACCAGCTACTACACAGCGCTCCACACCGAGATCGTCAACACCGATCAGTTGAACAACCTTGAGCAGGGTATCAACGGCCTGCCCTACGACACGCAAACGCGCGCCAAGATCATGGATACGGCGGCTGAGATTCAAAAGCGCGCAGATATTGCAAACAACATCTCCACCCTCGCCGCCTCTTTGACACAGCTCACCACCTCCACGGGCGCTACCGATGCCTCCACAGCCGCCGGCAAGCTGGCATCGGCTGCAGCATCTATCAAGCCCCTCGCACCTTTTCTTACCGCGCCCGTGCAGGCCGGCATGACGGCAGCCGCACAGGAAATCGCTGCCGCTATCCAGCAACGCAAGATCCGTGAGGCGGCACGCCAAGTCTCGGTATTCCTCGATAACTTCAACAAGTTGTTTGCCGCCGAAGAGCCCGCCTGCGAAACCATCAACGATCAATATGTGGACCTCGCCGCTACATTGTCAGGCTGGTTTGTCGCGAACGGCCAGACCGACCCGGCCGCCTACAGTGGCGCGCTTTCCAAGATGGCGCTCACTCCCTACGGTCTTACGGCCAAGGTCGATGCCCCTACGGTGGCCAAAATCGCGGCTACCGCACAGATGTTCATCAATCAGAAGTCCACAGACATGAAAGCCGCCCACACCGCAGCCGGCAAAGCCATGGAAGATGCTCTCGCCGATATCGCAGTGCGGGCTGCTGACGTCGCAGCAAACAAACCCCTCCCCGCTGGCATCCCTCCTCCCACGCTCACCACCATCAATCAGTGGACCGCCACTATCGCCGCCAAATAAGAAAGGAACGCCGATGCAGGACGCACTCGCAGCACTCGAGAAAAACTACATGAACCTCAATCAGCAGCTGAATATGCTGAGCGTAAATTGCACCGCGGACCAGAAGTCTGCGCTGATGAACCAGGTCGTCGCCGCGCGCACCGCTTACTGGTCCTGCGTCAACAAGGCCTTTCACGACGACGATCCGCAAGTGGTCAGTCTCACCAGCCAGCTCAATGCCGCCAACAAGCAACTCAGCAATGCGGTGCAGCAGATGGGTGACATAACGGCCACGCTCAACCAGATCACCCAGGCCGTCACCATTGCCACCGGCCTTGCTGCACTGGTGATTGCCGCGTAAGTGCACTCTCTGTGACCAGATGGCATCACGCCCATCCTTCCGCAGCCTCAGCGCCGAAGGATACGGTGACGCGATCCTTGTCTTCTGTCCGCAGTTGCCGCCCCGTTACGGCAGCTCCTGCACCTTGAAGTTCTTGAATTCGATCCGATACCCCTCGGACTCCAGGCCGATGTAGCCCTTTTCCACGTCGACATGCAGCGTGTTCACCACCGCGCCGTTCACGGCCAGCGTGCAGGTGTGGCTGACGCAGCGGATGTCGTACGTGTTCCACTTGCCCGCCGGCTTGATGCGGTTTTCCGTCATTTCCTTGCTCAGGTTGAACTTCGTCATTTTGCCGTCGAGCGGCGTTGCGCCAAAGATGTAGCCGCCGCCGGGCGAGGTCTGCGCCTGGTGCCAGACGGTTCCGTCTTCGTCGTTCAGGAAGAAGACGCCGCTGTTGTATTTCGGAGTGCCGGGCAGCTTGGTAAAGCGCCACTGCACATGGAACGTGAAGTTGTGGAGTTCCTTGCCGAAGCGGAGCCAATCGTGGCCGCCGTTGCCGTCGCACAGGATGGTGCGCTTCGCCGCGTCGATATGCCACTGGGGGATGCTGGTCACCGGGTGGGTGGGCGGGATGGCGATGCGCGTCCACTGCTCCTGGTAGTTGGCCGGGAACAGGTTGACGGTCTGCGCGGATGCGGGCAGGACGAAGGCGAGCAGGGCGAGGCCGAACAGGGCACATCTCCCGGTACGGTTCATGCCAGGGGCTGGCTTGCGAAGACTGCATAAACTCATGGGGTACACTCCGGGTTCCGGTTCGCAGAGTTGTTTTCTCTGCGGCCAATTCGCCCGAATTCTACCACTACGAGAGCCGCGGCCGATGTGCCGGGGAGCGGAAACCGATTACTGCGCCTCTGCGCGGGGCAGGGTTTTGCGGGCCAGCAATGCGATGGGGAAAAGCCAGACCAGGCCGGCAATATCGTCGATGCCGTAGTGCATGCGCAGGGCGATGGTGGACAGGGTAATGCAGGAGCAGACAACGATGGCCGCGGCCATGAACCAGCGCGGAAACTTGCCCCGGCAGATCCACACCAGCAGCCAGGGATTGGCCGTATGCAGGCTGGGAAAACAGTCGAATGCGTAGCGGAAGTTGCCCATGAGGAAGGTGTAGGAGGGCGTGGACTGGATAAAGATGGGCGCAACGGGCGTAGCGATGGACAAAGGCCCGGAGACGGGAATCAGGATGTAGCAGCAGTAGCCGGCATAGAGCGAGATCACCATGGTGCGGCGCACAAGCCAAAGCTGCGCCATGTCTCCCCGCAACAAAAACCAGATCATGGCGAGGATGGGCATGAACGGATAGAAGCCATAGAAGCAGGACATGACCTCGAGGAAAAGCCGGGAATCCAGTCCCCACTGGGCGAGCCAGAGATAGGGAGTCTTGCCGAACAGGGCAATGTCTGCGGCCATCGTCCATTGGTCTTTGGACTGGATGCCGAGCCAGGCGGTGATTGCCGAGGCGTGCATCAGCTTGAGGCTCACATAGCCCAGCACGGCAACCACCACCGGGGCGATCTCAAGCACGATGCGCAGCAGGCCGCGGGCGCGGAAGTTGAAGCGCGCGGCAACCAGCAGCAGCACAAACAGCAGGAAGGCGCTGCGCAGAACCCATTGCGCCAGTGCGCGGCCGCCCGGAGTGGCAAAGTCCGGCGGGTAGAACGGCGCCAGCAGGAAAACCAGGCAAAGAAATGCCCCTGTCAGCAATTCGTCGAGGTAACGACGAAGGAAGTTCGCCATGATAGTTTCCCTGTGCTTGAAAAGGTGTCCAGTTTACGCGGCGCTTGCTCAGGGTGGCAAGGCGGCTGAGAGACCTCCAGCGCGGGAATAAATTTGTGCCCACCTGTGCGGCCGATCTCCGCTACAGAGGATACCGTTCCATCTGACCGCAAATCCGCGCCACGGTCCGGCTCAGCCCCACGGCGTCGCCCGGCGTAAACCGCGCCAGCCGCCGCAGAATCGCCAGTTGCGTGCGCAGCTCGTCGCCTGCGCCGCAGGCCGCCAGCACCCGCCGCGCCGCCTGCTCGGTCAGTCCCATGCTCTCGTCCGCCAGCAGCCCCGTCAGCGCCGCCGCAACCTCGGCAGAGCTCCGCCCGGCCGCAGCCAATTTCCGCGCCCGCAGCAGCGCCGACTCCAACGCATAAACCTGCGCAATAATATCGGCCAGGTCGGCCATCACTTCCTGCTCGTCCTGCAGCGCAGTCATGAACCGTTGGCTGGCCACTCCGGCGGCAAACAGCGCCACCTTCCTCACCGCCGCCAGCACCTCGGCCTCCCGCGCCAGCAACTCGTCCGCATCCGCCCCGCCGTCAAAGCCGAGCGGCTGCATTACCTCGTCCATCAGCTTTTTGATGGCCGGCAGCAGCGGCAGTTGTCCTGTCATCGCCCGCTTCATCAGCCAACCGGTAATGATCAGCCGGTTGATCTCATTGGTCCCCTCGAAGATCCGGTTGATCCGCGCGTCCCGGTAGGTGCGCTCCGCCGGATACTCCTCCACATACCCATAGCCGCCCATCGTCGCAATCAGCTCATCGGCCACCAGTGTCAGCATCTCTGACCCGTACACCTTCAGAATGGAGCACTCCACCGCGTACTCCTCAATCCGGCGCTGTGTCTCCCGCGGCGATTGCGCCAGCTCCGGCCCGGCCTGCGCCAGCCCCGCATCGATCATGCCCACCGTGCGATACGCCATACTTTCCGCCGCATAAAGCCGTGTGGCGCTGGCTGAAATCTTGCGCTGAATCATCCCGAACTCGGCAATCGGCTTGCCGAAAGCCTGGCGCTCTCTGGCGTAGCGGATCATCGCCTCCAGCGCGTGCCGCGCGCCGCCAATGCACGCCACCCCCAGCTTGAACCGCCCCACATTCAGCACGTTGAAAGCAATATGGTGTCCCTTGCCGGCCTCGCCCAGCAGGTTCGCGGCAGGAATCCGGCAGTCCTGCAGCACCAGCGGGCAGGTTGACGAGCCGCGAATCCCCAGCTTGTGTTCTTCCGCGCCCACGCTCAGTCCCGGCGTGTCCCTCTCCACCAGAAATGCCGAAAACTTCTCCCCATCGATCTTGGCAAAAACGGTATACAGCCCGGCAATGCCGCCGTTTGAAACCCACTGCTTCTCGCCGTTCAGCGTGTAGTAGGCGCCATCGGCTGACAGCGTGGCGCGCGTCCGGATATTCATCGCATCCGAGCCCGAACTAGCCTCCGACAGTCCATAAGCCCCAATCCACTCGCAACTCGCCAGCTTCGGCAGGTAGCGCTGTTTCTGTTCCGCAGTGCCGTACCACACCAGCGGCAGCGTGGCGATGCCGATGTGCGCGCCAAAAGCCGTCGAAAAACTCGCCAGCACAGACAGGTGATCGGTAATCAGCGTCGATGCGGTTTTGTCCATGCCCACCCCGCCGTACTCCTCGGGAATATCGACGGACGTGAACCCCAACTCCGCGGCCTTCCGCATCAGCGCCGCCACCACGCCCGGATCCTTGGCCTCAATGGCAGCCGCCGCCGGCAGAATCTCGTCGCGGGCAAACTGCGCCACGGTAGCCGCAATCTGGCGCTGCTCCTCGTTCAGATCCTCGGGAGTAAAAATCTCGGCCGGCGTCCGGGTTTCAAGCAGGAAGCTGCCGCCGGCTGCGGCAACAATCGGGTATGCGGGGGAAGCGGACATGCGTGTAGATGCCTCCTGTGGTACTGCCCACATTACGTCAGCAAAGGACTCCGCGGCAACATCCGGCATGTAAACCCTTGTGCGGCCTGCACGCCCATTCGCATACAATGGACGGTATCCTGATCGCGGAGGCTTGCCCTGTTCGCCGAGCTCGTCAGTAATCTCAAACTCGCCGCCGGCCTGCCCCATATCCATCTTGGGGAGCTGCCGCTGCGGGTAGCCGCATACCTGGCGTTTGCTCCCCAGAACAGCCTTCGCCATTACATTAAGGTGCTGCAGACCACCGATCGGACCTTCAAGGGCCTCTATCACTGGAATTACTTTGACCTCGCCATGCTGCTGCCCTACTTCGCCGTCATGATCGGTCTGTCCGTCTATGGCGTCCACCGCTACACCATGGTCTACAACTATTACAAGAACCGCAAAAACTATAGCCCCGATCCGCCGCGCCACTTTGACGTGCTGCCGCGCGTCACCATCCAACTGCCCATGTTCAACGAGCAGTTCGTCATTGACCGGCTCATTGAGGCTGTATGCGCCATGGATTATCCCAGCGACAAGCTTGAAATTCAGGTGCTGGACGACTCCACCGACGAAACCCAGGCCGTGGCCCAGGGCCTTGTCGATCGCTACGCTGCCCTGGGCCATCCCATTGTCTACATTCACCGCACCAACCGTTACGGCTACAAGGCCGGTGCGCTCGATGCCGGGCTCAAGGTAGCCAAAGGCGAATTCGTTGCCATCTTCGACGCCGACTTCGTTCCCCCGCCCGACTGGATCATGAAAGTGATTCACCACTTTGCCGAACCCGAAATCGGCATGGTGCAGACTCGCTGGACCCACCTCAACCGCGACTACAGCATGTTGACCCGGATTGAGGCCATCCTCCTGGATGCCCACTTTGTCATGGAGCAAGGCGCCCGCTCCCGCTCCGGCGAATTCTTCAACTTCAACGGCACCGCAGGCATGTGGCGCGTCAAAGCCATTGCCGACGGCGGCGGCTGGCAGCACGACACACTCACTGAAGACACCGACCTCAGCTACCGCTCGCAGATGGCCGGCTGGAAGTTCAAGTACCTGCCCGATGTCGAGTGCCCGGCCGAGTTGCCCATCGAGATGACCGCCTTCAAAACCCAGCAGGCGCGCTGGGCCAAGGGACTGATTCAGACTTCCATCAAGATTCTGCCCCTGGTCTTTCACTCCAACATCTCGCGCCGCAACAAGTGGGAGGCCGTCCAGCACCTCACCGCCAACCTCAGTTACCCGCTGATGATCATCATGACCGCGTTTCTGATTCCGGCCATGGTCTGCCGCTTTTACCAGGGCTGGTTCCAGATGCTGCTCATCGACTTTCCGCTGTTCACGGCATCCACCTTCTCCATCGCCGTGTTTTACCTGGCCAGCCAGCGCATCCTCTACCCGAAAAGCTGGAAGAAGACCTTTTACTATCTTCCCTTTCTCATGGCTCTGGGCATCGGCCTCACCGTCACCAACACCAAGGCGGTCATGGAGGCGCTGTTCGGCATCAAAAGCGCCTTTGTCCGCACCCCCAAGTTCCGCGTCGCCAAAAAGGGTGAAAAGTCCCAGGCCGCCAAGTACCGCAAGCGCCTGGTGCTGGCCCCGTGGATTGAGATGTTCCTTGGCTTCTACTTCTTTGTGGCCATTCTCTACACCTTCTCCAACCACAATTACTTCACCGCCCCGTTCCTGATTCTCTTCGTAATCGGCTACTGGTACACCGGCCTCATGAGCCTGCTGCAGGGCCGCTTTGAGCGCTGGCGCACCGGCAAGCCCGAATCCCAGGACGCCAGCCCCAAGCCCTTCCCGGTCGGGGTGTGAGGAGAGGCCATGCAAGAGCCCATTCAGGAGCCAAAGGTTCGATGGGACCCTCGCAAGGCCTCGATAAATCTTCGCAAACACAAGGTTTCATTTGACGAAGCCGCCACGGTTCTTGACGACCGGCTGTCGATAACAAAACCCGACCTGGATCACTCCATTGCGGAGAACAGATTTCTCACTCTTGGACTATCATGCATACATCGGCTTGTTCTTGTAGCCCACACAGAAGACCCGGACGAGATACGCATCATCAGCGCACGGCTGCCCACGCGGAGTGAACAGAATGCCTACGAAGACGAGTGAATCCTCAAAGTTCAAAGACACCATGCGCCCGGAATACGATATGAGTGGCGGAGTCCGGGGAAAATATGCACGTCGTGTCAAAGGCGATGTGGTGATGGTACCCATCGCTCCCGACGTAGCTGCCGCCTTTCCCGATGCCGCGTCGGTCAACGAGGCGCTGCGCGTGCTGCTCAAGGCCGCGAAAAAAATGGCTCCGGCGGCTTAATTGGCTATTTCCAGGTGTTTGTCACGTAATCGGGCTAAACTATCCCTGAGGCAACCATGCTGACCGCCGAAAAGGTTCGCGCCGTACTTGCGGGGTTTACGCCGACCCAAGAAAAAGTCGATCTTGCCGTCAAGGCCGCCGTCGAGATCGCGCAGCCGTCGCGGGTCATTCTCTTTGGCTCCTGGGCCCGTGGCGAAGCCAGATGGGATAGCGATCTGGACTTGGCGGTATTGCTGCCCGACTCCTCGGAGTCTCATCTGGGTAGCGTTCACCGCAGTCTGCGGCGCAAGCTGGATGAGTTGCCCATGACGATCGATCTGGTGGTGGTTACCGAGGGCTTCGCAGGCCAGTTCCGCGGTTCGATCAACTCAATCTATCACCGGATTCTTCAGGATGGACTGGTAGCGTATGAGCAACGGCCCGTACTCGCAGGCACAGATTCTTCTCATCAAGGCCTCTGAAGACGAAAAGGCCCTTCATGTGCCTGAAAACCCCGAGTCCATTCTCGGCTTTCAAACTACATCGTCCCGACGACAGTAGTAAGCTTCACCGCGGTCCTTTCACCAACAATCAGTTCACTTGCCGCCGTTGTGCAGTCCATTCCCGAGGCTGCCCCCTACTGGTTTGCAACGAAAATCCCGGCCCGGCCATCTACTTATTGCACACTGTTAAAGCTTCCCTGCCGGCGTTCATCGTTTAGCCTGGCAACACAGGCTGCATAAAAACTCAATCCCGCGCGAGTTGCGCAAAGTTGTGTGAAAGGGCACGACTTCAGTCGTGCCGCAAGTGCTTCAAAATAAAGGATGGGCTTCAGCCCCTGCAGAAAGATCTCATACCTCCTAGACCACCAGAAGAAGACCTTTTTCCGCAGCCTGAACAGCCCCACCGATCTCAAGGAGGACTCCCATGAAAGCAGCTATCGTAGCCGCCGCTGGCAAGGCGCCCGTCTACGGAGACTTCGACGCCCCCATCCCCAGCGAAGGCCAGGAACTCATCTCCGTCCGCGCCGCCGCGCTCAGCAACCTCACCAAAAACAGGGCGTCCGGCTCCCACTACAGCTCCGCCGGCATCTTTCCCGCCGTGGCTGGGACCGATGGTGTCGGGCTCACGCCGGACGGCCGGCGCGTTTACTTCGCCATGCCTGACCCACCCTACGGCTCCCTCGCCGAGCTCTGCCCCATCCAGCCCCGTCGCTGCGTAAAAATTCCCGATTCGCTGGACGACATCACCGCCGCCGCCATCGCCAACCCCGGCATGTCTGCCTGGGCCGGGCTCGTGGAGCGTGCACACCTTGCCGCCGGAGAAACCGTCATGGTCAACGGAGCCACGGGAACCGCCGGACGGATCGCCGTGCAACTGGCGAAACATCTCGGCGCTGCTCGGATCATCGCCACAGGCCGCAACTTGCGGGAGCTTGAAGAGGTCAGGCAGCTAGGCGCGGACATCGTCATTCCCTTCGCCCTCGGCGCGGATAACCCCTCAGGCGCGAGCCAGTACGAAGAGGCCCTCAAGCAGGCGTTCTCCGCCGGCATCGATGTTGTCATCGATTACCTCTGGGGCGACAGTGCGAAGATCGCAATCGCCGCGCTCTCTCAAACCATCGAGGATAGGCCGGTCCGCTTCGTCCAGGTCGGCACTGCCGGCGGCGATCTCAGCATCGCCCTTCCCGGAGCTGCCCTCCGCTCTGCGGCCATCACGCTCATGGGCAGCGGCTTGGGCAGCGTAAGCCGGGCTGCCCTGGTGCAGTCCATCCAAAACGTCTTCCAGGCAGTCCAGCCGGCAAACCTGCAGATTGCCACCCAGGTGGTTCCCCTGGCCGAGCTTGAAAGCGTATGGGAGCGGGCTACAGCCAAGCCCAGAGTCGTCTTCACCATCGGCTGAGGTGCGCGCGGTTCGATGCAACTCTGACCATCCAAAATGATGCGCTCAGGTTTCCCACCCATTTTGCGTTCTTTGCGAAATGGATGGGAAACCACGAACCAAAGCCGCGCAGCGTGCCGCAGCACCGCCCATGAAGCGAACTCTGCTTCATGGGGTGAAGGGACAGGTTTTCGTCGCTGGCATGGAAAAAGGCCCTCTGGCACGATGTTTTTACGGGCAAAATCCGCCAAAAACAGCCAATCCATCCGAAATGACGCGCTGGCGAGCAGGTTTCACCGCCTCTGGAGAGCCGATTTTCACGGGTGGCCCAGCCCTGACCGTCCAAAATGATCGGGAGTCCGGTGCCTCGCTGTTGGGTGCCGGGGAGACCACGAACCAAAAACGGGCCGCGTGCCTGCCCCACCGCAAGGTATTTGCAGATAATTACCCCACCCAGGCGCACAATTATTCCATGGTGCTTTTTTGAGCCAGGCAGTTGGCCTGATCACCGATCCACCGGTCCATCCCAAAAAGGCGAATCTGTGCCCATTCATCGTGGCATTATCGCGATGAGTGGGCCGCCGGGCCGCAAAGGGATGCCACCGAAAGGAGTTTTCAACCCGATGCAGAAACGTCAAAATCTCGCATTACGGTACATTAACCTCCAAAACCGCCCAAAAACCTCATATAAGTCCTTTGTTATCTAAGTTTTGACATATAACCCTTTTAGAATCTAATTTTTACGGCGATACCCCTACCGTAACTCGTTGAAACTGGAGAACATGACTATCTACATAGGGGGAGGGGGGGGGTACCCCTGGACGAAAAACGTCACTATACACGTTCTCCCGGGCTTCCCGCCCCCCTCCGTTACAATAGATTGAAGCGCCTGCCGCGCCGGGAAAAGAATTCCCGGCCCGCCAGGCGCATCAAAGCATATGCTAACCAAAAATCTACCGGAAGCTCTCACCTTCGATGACGTGTTGCTGGTGCCCGCCTACAGCGACGTTGTCCCCACGCAGGTCAGCACGCAAACCCAGTTGACCCGCGCCATTACGCTGAATACTCCGCTGCTGTCCTCCGCCATGGACACGGTAACCGAGTCGCGAATGGCCATCGCCATGGCCCAGATGGGTGGCATAGGCATTGTGCATCGCAACCTGACCATCGCCGACCAGGCCGGCGAAATCGACAAGGTCAAGCGGTCGGAAAGCGGCATGATCGTGGACCCGGTCACCATCGGTCCCGACCAGATGATCGGCGACGCCCTCGAAGTCATGCGCCGCTACAAGATCTCCGGCGTACCCGTCACCCAGGGTAAAAAGCTGGTCGGCATCCTCACCAACCGCGACCTGCGCTTTGAAACCCGTACCGACGTGCCCGTCGGCGACGTGATGACCAAGAAAGATCTGATCACAGTCCCCGTCGGCACCACGCTTGAAGAAGCCGAGCTCATCCTCCACGAGCACCGCGTGGAAAAGCTGTTGGTGGTCGATGATCAATACAATCTGAAGGGCCTGATCACGGTCAAGGACATCCAGAAAAAGCTCAAATACCCCAACGCCAGCAAGGATGAAAAAGGCCGGCTGCGCGTCGGCGGAGCCATCGGTGCCACGGGCGACTTCATGGAGCGCGCGGCTGAACTGGTGCGCGCTCGCGCGGATGTGCTGGCCATTGACTCTGCGCACGGTCATTCCTCGCGCGTGCTCGAAGCCGTCCGCGAGGTCAAGAAGCACTTCCCCAACGTGGGCTTGCTGGCTGGCAATGTGGCCACCTACGAGGGCGCAATGGCGCTGATCGACGCCGGCGCCGACGCCATCAAGGTTGGTATCGGACCCGGTTCCATCTGCACCACGCGCATGGTTACCGGGGCCGGCATGCCTCAGATCACGGCCATCTCCGAGGCCGCCCGCGCCGCCCGTGAGCGCGACATTCCAGTCATCGCCGACGGCGGCATCAAGTACTCCGGCGAGATCACCAAGGCCATCGCAGCAGGCGCCAGCTCGGTCATGATCGGCTCGCTGTTTGCCGGCGTCGACGAGAGCCCCGGCGAAACCATCCTCTACCAGGGACGCAGTTTCAAGAGCTACCGCGGCATGGGCTCTTTGACCGCCATGAACCAGGGCTCCGGCGAACGCTACTTCCAGAGCAACGCCGATCTGGCCAGCACCGAGATGGGCACCGAGGGCGTGGTTCAGCGCGAACGCGGCAGCCACAATCGCCTTGCCAAGTTTGTCCCTGAGGGCATCGAGGGACGTGTCCCCTACCGCGGACCGCTCGAATCCATGGTCTACCAGCTTGTTGGCGGACTGCGTTCCGGCATGGGCTACCTGGGCTGCGGCACAATTGCGGAACTGCAGGTGAAGGCGCAGTTCGTGCGCATCTCCGGGGCCGGCCTGCGCGAGAGTCACGTCCACGACGTGATCATCACCCGGGAGGCCCCGAATTATCATGTCGAGTAACCAGCGCGACCTCAAATTCTGGATCGGTGCCTGGTGGCCGGTGGCGGTAGGCATCGCTGTCATCGCACTCGAGTCCACGGAAACGCTCGGCTCCGAGCAGACTTCGGGTCCGTTGCGGTTTCTCTGGGAAGCTGTTTTCGGGCAAGTCGGCGACGCGCGGTGGGAGTTCATCCATCACCTCATTCGCAAGTCAGGCCACTTCCTCGGCTATGGCGCCATCGGGCTGGCATGGCTGCGCGCTTGGTGGTTGACGCTACCCCATTCGCGCTTCCTGCAAGACGCGCTGCTCGCGCTTTTTGGGACAGCGCTATTAGCCGCAACCGATGAGTACCACCAGTCATTCCTGCCCAATCGCACCTCATCACCCTGGGACGTTCTCCTGGACTGCTGCGGAGCCATCACGCTGCAATTGCTGATCTACATCTCCATGCGCCTGCTGAGACCCAAACGGCTTGCCAGAGCGGCGTGACCCCCGCTTTGCTTCCGAGCATGTAGACTTGCGCACTGCGAGCACCCGGGAACGGCCTCGATCTGATTGAGATACTTTCTGATCGCCAACAAGCTATAAACAAGCACGGGCGCATCCCTCGATGGGATGCGCCCGTGTGACCCTCTGTGCGAAGGTTGAGACCACTAGAGAGACGCCGCTTTACGCGGCATCTTCCTTGCTGTCTTCCTTTTTGCTCTCTTCCAGTTGCTTCTCCAGCTCGGCCCGCTTCTTGGCCTTGATGTCGTCGCGCTTCTGGCGCTTGGCATCGAGCTGCTTTTCGGCGCCCAGAAGTTCGATGAAAGCCTTCTCGGCCCCGTCGCCCTTCTGAAAGCCAGTCCGGACAATGCGGAGATAGCCGCCCTGGCGATCGCCATAGCGAGGAGCCACGGTTTCAAACAACCTCTCCACCGACTTGTCTGTCATCAGATAGCTCAGGGCCTGACGGCGTGAGTGCAGATCGCCCTTCTTGCCCAGGGTGATCATCTTTTCTACCAGCGGACGGACAGCCTTGGCCTTGGCCACGGTTGTCTCCACGCGGTCTTCCACGATGACGGACGTGACCAGGTTACGCAACAGTGCGCGGCGGTGGCTGGTGTTGCGTCCGAGCTTGAATCCTGCATTGCGATGGCGCATGGTGAAACTCTCTTTCGGAATTTAGCTTCTAGCTTTTAGCTCCTAGCTCCTAGCTTGTTCTGTTTGGCTCGTCCGATAACTGCGTAATCCGGCACAGCAAAGCTAGAAGCTAGCGGCTAGAAGCTGTTCTTAAAAGTTCTCGGTTTCGGTAGGCAACTGCAGATCCACCGAATCCAGCGGTTCGTCCTCGTCGTCGTAGTGGTTATAGCTGGCGGCCAGTGCGGCGGCGGGCGGAATGCTCGTGGGCCCGGGAACCGCGTTGCCGTTTTCGTCTATCTTCATGCCCAGCGACAAGCCCATCTGCGCAAGAATCTCCTTGATCTCGTTCAGGCTCTTGCGGCCGAAATTCTTGGTCTTCAGCATCTCGGCTTCAGTCTTCTGCACCAGTTCGCCAATGGTCTGAATGTTGGCGTTCTTGAGGCAGTTGTAGCTGCGGACTGAAAGCTCCAGCTCTTCCACTGAGCGATTGAGGTTGTCGTTGCGCAGCAGGACGCGGCCTTCTTCTCCGCGCGCCTCGGCTTCGACTTCCTCTTCAAAGTTGATAAAGATGTTCATGTGGTCCTTCAGCAGCTTCGCGGCCAGGCCGACGGCGTCGGCGGGCAGCACAGCCCCGTTGGTCCACACTTCCAGCGTCAATTTGTCATAGTCGGTGATCTGCCCCAGGCGGGCTGCTTCCACCACGTAGTTAACGCGGCGCACCGGAGAGTGCACAGAATCCACGGGAATGAAGCCCAAGCCCAGGTCGGCGTCAAAGTTCTTGTCTGCGGAGATGTAGCCGCGCCCTTTCTTGAGGCGCATTTCCATGTCCAGCTTGCCGCCTTCCGAGAGGGTGGCGATATATACGTTTTTGTCCAGAATCTCCACGTCGCCGTCGGCTTCAATCATGCCGGAAGTGACCACGCCTGGCTGATCGACGCGCAGATACAGCGCCTTGGGACCGTCGCCCGAAAGCTTGAAGGGAACCTGCTTGAGGTTCAGGATGATGTCCGTGGCGTCTTCGACCACGCCGGTGATGGACTGAAACTCGTGGAGCACGCCCTCAATGCGAATCGCTGTGACCGCGGCGCCCTCAATGGAACTGAGCAGCGTGCGGCGCAATGCGTTGCCGATGGTGGTGCCAAATCCGCGCTCAAATGGCTGGGCGCTGAACTTGCCGTATGTATCGGTAAGCGTCTCGGCATCCAATGCCAGGCGCTTCGGCTTCTGAAATCCTCTCCAAAGCATATCTGCGTCTCATTTCCCGCCCGGCATGTACGTCGCGATGCATTTTGCGGCGGCCGCGCAAGTTCTCCTTCGTTTGGAATTCAGTGGTCAGTGGTCAGTGAACAGTGGTCAGTAAAGCCCCGTCGGGGAGTCACTGCTCACTGCTCACTGTCCACTGTTCACTGTTACTTCGAGTACAATTCGACGATCAGCTGCTCGTTGACCGGCAGATTCACGTCCGCACGCTTGGGCAAATGCAGAATGCGCCCGGTCAGCGTTTCAAAGCTCATCTCAAGCCACGTGGGAAGCGGGTTCTGGGCGGCAAACTGCGAACCCTGCTCCACGATCAACAACTTCTTGGCGTCTTCGCGGATGGCGATTTCGTCGCCCACGTTCACCTGGTAGGAAGGAATGTTCACCTTGCGTCCGTTGACCGTTACGTGGCCGTGACGTACCACTTGGCGAGCCTGACGGCGGGAGATGGCAAAACCTAGACGGAATGCCACGTTGTCCAGGCGGCGCTCCAACTGCTGAATGAGCAATTCGCCGGTCACGCCACTGGCCCGGTTGGCCTTTTCGTAGTACTCGCGGAACTGGCTCTCCAAAGTGAAGTACATGCGCTTGGCTTTCTGCTTCTCATGCAGTTGCAAGCCATAGCCCACGATCTTCGCCTTGCGGTCCTTGCCGTGCTGGCCGGGAGCAAAATTACGCTTCTCCAGCGGGCAACGGTCCGAGGTGCACTTGGTGCCCTTCAAAAATAGCTTGGTGCCTTCGCGACGGCAAAGGCGGCAGACTGCTCCAGTATAACGTGCCATTTCTTCTCCTGACTTCGGATGACGGCCGGTTTACACGTCTCAAAGACATTTCCTCCCGGCCCAATTCAGTTTTCAGTGGTCAGCGATCAGTTTCATCACACTTCTACAAGTGGAATCAATTGATTTGAAATTCCCGATCACTGCTCTCTGTCCCGTTTTCAGCAGTCAGTGTAGGTTGATGCTGCTCGGACGAACAATATCCAACTGACCACTGACTGCTGAAAACTGACAACTGTTCTTACACTCTCCGCCGCTTCGGTGGACGGCAGCCGTTGTGCGGCACCGGCGTCACGTCGCGGATGGAGCGTACTTCCACACCGGCGGCAGCCAATGCTCGGATTGCCGACTCGCGGCCCGAACCCGGCCCCGCAACCCGTACATCCACCGCGCGCAAGCCGTGATCGCGGGCCAGGCTGGCGGCATTCGAGGCCGCCTGCTGCGCCGCGAACGGCGTGCCCTTGCGCGAACCGCGAAAGCCCAGTGAACCTGAACTCTTCCAGCTCAGTGTGTTGCCCACCGGATCGGTGATGGTGACAATGGTGTTGTTGAACGTGGCCTGAATGTGCGCAATGCCGAACGGCACATTCTTGCGCTCGCGCTTCTTGAACTTCTTGTTCTTGGAGGCCTTGCCGGCTCCAGACTTCTCTGGTTTCGCCATTTAGGTTTTACCCGTCGCTTTCTTTTTGCCGGCAACTGTGCCCTTGCGCGGGCCCTTGCGGGTGCGGGCATTGGTGTGGGTGCGCTGTCCGCGTACCGGCAGCGACCGCCGGTGACGGTTGCCGCGATAACTCTGGATGTCGATGAGGCGCTTGATATGCATCTGGACGTCCTTACGTAGGTCGCCCTCCACATTTCCTTCGTCCTCAATCACTTGGCGGATGCGGTTTACCTCGTCCTCGCCCAGATCCTGGATCTTCTTGAAGGGATCTACATTCGCCTTCTCCAGAATTGTCTTGGCGCGCGGATCCCCGATGCCAAAGATGTATGTAAGCGCGATCCGTGCCTGCTTGTTGCGGGGCAGATCGACGCCAGCTATACGTGCCATTCTTGTTTCCTTTGCCGCTTCTGGTTGTGTGCCCCCGGCCTCAACCGGTTCGCACTGTGTGTGCGGATTCCCTTCAGGGGTTCATCGCAAGCCTTGACTCAGGCTAACTAGCCCCTTGCCCACTGGGCGTTTGGAGAGTTCCGCGTGTGCCAGACTCCAACTAACCCTGGCGCTGCTTGTGCTTTGCGTTCTCGCAGATCACCCTGACCACCCCACGGCGGGTGATGACCTTGCACTTGACACAAATCTTTTTTACCGATGCCCGAACTTTCATTGCTGCTGCCCTTCTCCGCGCTCAATATCCAGGCGCGGGTGTTCAAAATACTTACTTGTAGCGGTAAACAATCCGTCCGCGATTCAGGTCGTAGGGACTCAACTCCACGGCCACGCGGTCGCCAGGCAAAATACGGATGAAGTTCTTCCGCATCCTTCCCGAGACATGGGTCAGCACCTCGTGATTGTTCTCGAGTTTGACCTTGAACATGGCGTTCGGCAGGGTCTCTGTAACTACTGCCATTACCTCAATCGCGTCTTCCTTCGACAAACTGTGTCCCGCCTCCAGCCCGCTTTAGGCGCACCGGCCTGTGATCCCGAGCGTGCTACTCGGTTAAAACTCTCGCCCCGGTAGCGGTCACCGCCACCGAGTGCTCAAAATGAGCGCTCATGCTTCCATCCGTGGTAACCGCGGTCCAGCCGTCCTCTAGCACCACAACGTCCGGCTTGCCCGCATTCACCATGGGCTCAATAGCAATCACCATTCCCGCGCGCAACTTCATGCCACGACCAGCCTGGCCATAATTCGGCACCTGCGGATCTTCGTGCATGTGGACGCCGATGCCGTGGCCCACAAAATCCCGCACTACAGAAAACCCCTCGGCCTCGACCACGCCTTGCACCGCAGCGCCGATGTCGCCCAAGGTCGCCCCCGGCCGCACCTTCGCAATGCCCGCCTGCAGCGACGCTTCCGTCACCTTGAGCAGCCGCGCCGTGTCCGCATCGATCACGCCCACAGGCACCGTAATGGCTGCATCGCCACAATAGCCTTCCACGAATGCCCCAAAATCCAGCGATACAATGTCGCCTTCCTTCAGAACCCGCTTGGGCGACGGTATGCCATGCACCACCTCGCTATTGACTGAGGCGCACAGTACGCACGGATACCCGCCATACCCCTTGAAGGCAGCCTTTACATTCAACTCGTCAAGCCGATCTGCGGCAATCTTCTCCAGATCCATCGTCGTCACGCCAGGCTTCACATGGCTGCGTAACAGCTCCAGCACCTCGCGGACCACACGGCCCGCGAGGCGCATCTTTTCGATCTCCTGAGACGACTTCAGTACAACAGCCAACCCAACCCAGCTTTCAGTGATCGGTTACCAGTCGTCAATTACCAGCAAGCCCGCCCCACGGCGTAAAGGCTAAAGACCGATAACTAAATACTGACAACCAGCTTGTAACGCACAAACCACCGTCCGGCTGCGCTATTGGCGCATCCGCTCGACGGCGGCAACAATTCCGGCCGCGATTGCAGCAATCGGCCGGTCTCCATCCACTTCAGCGAAACGTCCTAGAGCCCTGTAGTGTTCCACTACTGGCGCGGTCAAGGCCTCATAAGCGCGCATGCGCTCCTTGAAAACCTCTTCCGTGTCATCGGCTCGCTGGACAAGCGCCGCACCCTCTACATCGCAAACCCCGTCCCGCTTCGGCGGATTCATGTGCACGTTGTAGATGGTCTGGCAGACAGGACAACTTCTGCGCCCCGTAATCCGGCGCAGTAACTGATTATAGTCCACCTGAATGCTGACGGCAATCACCGGCATCGACTTGGCTTGCGCCGCCAAGCGTCCGTCCAGCCAGCCTGCCTGGCCCAGCGTACGCGGAAAACCATCCAAAATGTAGCCGTTGGCGGTGTCGGGCTGCTGCAGGCGTACTGCCACCATCTCGTTCACCAGAGAATCGGGAACCAGTTCCCCGCGACCCATGATCTCTTTGGCCACCTGGCCCAAAGAAGTACCCTGGGACACATTGGCGCGCAACAAATCGCCGGTGGAGATCTGCGGAATTCCCCACAGCTTCACCAGTTCCTTGGCCTGGGTCCCCTTGCCCACGCCCGGCGCGCCCAACAAAAGAATCGGGCCGGGAACGGTCTTTGAGTCCGCCGCCCGGCCGCTTTCTACTGTACTTGCAGATGAAGACATTACCAGGTTTTCCTTCCGCGAATGCGACCGGAGCGAGGGGAAAAGCCGTCATAATGCCGCATGATCAGCTGCGATTCGATCTGGTTGACCGTATCCATGGCCACACCCACCACAATCAGAAGTGAGGTGCCGCCAAAGTAGAAGTTGACCCCCAAACCATGTGTTGTCCATGTCGGCAGAGACTCAAAAACTCGGCCGATAAGCCACAATTTGTCAAAACGAATACCCGAGATCAGGAAGGTGGGAATTAGCGTGATAGCAATCAAATAGACCGCGCCGACCAGCGTAATCCGGGTAAGAATGTCGTTGATAAAGTCCGAGGTGCGCTTGCCTGGCCGGATGCCCGGGATGAACGATCCCGACTTGCGGAAGTTGTCGGCAATATCGTCCGGCTTCATGATAATGGACACGTAGAAATACGCAAAGAACACGATGCCCAGCATGTTCAGGAACACATACCAAGGATAGCCGGGAGCCAGCGCCTGAAATACGGGTTCCAGGAAGCGGTTGTTCTGCACAAACTCCGTCTGCCCAAACAGCATGGGTGCCGAAAGCAGAGACTGGGCAAAAATGACCGGCATCACGCCGCCGGAGTTCACCTTGAGCGGCAAGTGGCTCGATTGGCCGCCCATCATGCGGCGGCCCACAATACGCCGCGCGCTCTGGATGGGAATGCGCCGCTCCGACCGCTCGACGAAGACGATGAAGGCCACCACGGCCGCCATCGCCGCCACCAGCAGGATCACCGCAAGAATCGTGAACGATCCCCAGGCGTTGGTCTGGATCTTCTGATACAACTCGCCGATGCCGCGGGGCAGTCCGGCCACAATGCCAGTGAAGATCAGCAGGCTCATACCGTTGCCAATGCCGCGATCCGTAATCTGTTCGCCCAGCCACATGATGAAGGCCGTGCCCGTGGTCAACGTCAGTACCGTCATCATCACAAAGCCTGGACCAGGATTCAGCACCAGACCCTGCTTGGTGAGGATGGCCGCAATCCCAATCGACTGCAGGCAGCCCAACAGTACGGTCATATACCGTGTCCATTGCGTGATCTTACGACGGCCCAGTTCGCCTTCCTTCTGGATGCGCGCCAATGGCTCGTACACAACGGTCAGAAGCTGGAAGATGATCGAAGCCGTGATATACGGCATAATGCCCAGAGCGAAGATCGTCATGCGGCGCAGGTTGCCGCCGCCGAACAGATCCATCAGCCCCAGTGCCGAACCGCTTTGCTGGTTGAAGAGTTGCTCCAGTAGGTGGGCGTTGATGCCGGGTGTGGGAATCCATGCGCCCAGCCGGTATACGGCAAGAATGCCGAACGTAAATAGAACCCGCTTGCGCAGGTCGGGAATCCGGAAGATATTGAGAAACTTCTCAAGCATTTTTGGTTGTCCGCTTCAGGGCGTTTGCCGCCACTCGAATCTTTGCCACAGGTTATCTTACCCGCGTACCACCTGCCGTGTCCCAACTCACAACCTGCCGGTTGCCCCAGGTCTCGTCCGCCCGCGGCAGACAGACCCGGAGATCGCCTAAGCCGCTGCCGGAGCCGGACCGCCCACAACCACAGCCTTACCGCCGGCCTTTTCGATCTTCTCGACTGCCGATTTGGAAAACTTGTGCGCGTGGATAGTGATTGCCGCAGTCAGCTCGCCAGAGCCGAGAATCTTGATCAGCGCCCTCTTGCTCGAGGACAAGCCCAGCTTCTTGTAGTCGTCCAGGCCGATCTCGGCCACTTCGAGGGCCGCAATCCTGTCCAGATTCACCACCGTGTACTCGGTGCGGAAGATGTTGGTAAAGCCCCGCTTGGGCAGCCGGCGGTGCAGCGGCATCTGGCCACCTTCAAAACCGCGCATCAGGCTGAAGCCGGAGCGCGATCCCTGGCCCTTGTGGCCGCGCGCTGAGGTCTTGCCCATGCCGGATCCCATGCCCCGGCCCACACGCTTGCGTCCGGTGTTAGCCTTCTTGGGCGCGCGCAAATTCGATAGATTCTTTGCCATGATTTCCTCGCTGTAGCGCCGGGAAGGCTTATCCAGCCTCGCCGACTCGCGTTCATACATCTGTCGGTTTTCAGCGGTCAGTCAGATCTTGCAGAAGTCGTAAACTGACAACCGATAGTCGATCTCTGACAACTGGCTTCCTAGTTCTCCAGGATGCGAACCAGGTGCGGAATCGCCTTCACCATGCCGCGAGTGGATTCCGTATCCACGCGCTCCACAATCTGGTTCAGCCGCGTAAAGCCCAAGCCCTTGACCACGGCCCTATGCTTGGCGGGCGTGGAGTTCTTTGAGCGATAGTACTCAATGCGAATCATCTTGGTTTCCGCCATAACTTAAAGCTCCTCTACGGACTTGCCGCGCGCTGCCGCAACTTCGGCCCGGTCGCGCAACTGCTCCAGCGCGTCGAACGTGGCCTTGACGACGTTGTGCGGGTTTGGCGAACCAAGACTCTTGGTGAGCACGTTCTGCACACCGACAGAGGTCATCACCGCACGCACCGCTCCGCCGGCAATCACGCCCGTGCCTTCGGGAGCCGGCTTGAGCAGCACCTGCCCGGAGCCGAAACGGCCCAGAACCAGATGCGGAATCGTGGTCTCGGTCAGGTTGATCCGGACCAGGTTCTTCTTGGCGGCCTCGATCCCCTTGCGAATCGCCTGGGGAACTTCCTTGGCCTTGCCCGAACCGTGGCCCACCACCCCTGCGGCGGCATCGCCTACAACCACCAGCGCGGCAAACGACATGTTCTTGCCGCCCTTGACCACCTTGGTCACGCGATTGATGGCCACCACCTGATCCTTCAGGTTGTACTGGTTGGCATCGAGTTTCTTCTTCAAGATCGTCATTGCTCTCTCGTCCCTCCAGTGATCAGTGTTCAGTGAACAAGGTTCAGTCTTTCCCTGCCCTGTCGCGTCTCGCGTTTTCACTGTTCACTGTTCACTGTTCACTGTTCACTGCTCTTAAAATTCCAGGCCAGCCTCGCGCGCTGCATCGGCCAACGCCTTGATGCGCCCGTGATAAAGATAGCCGCCGCGATCGAAGACCACCTTCTTGATGCCCTGCTTCACGGCCAGTTCGGCCACTGTCTTGCCGATCTCCTTGGCCGCCGCCACGTTGCCGCCTGTCTTCAGTTTCAATGCGAGCGTGGAAGCCGAAACCAGGGTCGTGCCTGCTTGGTCGTCGATCACCTGCGCGTAGAGGTGGTTCAGCGAGCGGTAAACATTCAGCCGCGGCCGCTCCGCTGTGCCCGCCAGCTTGCGACGGATACGATCGTGAATGCGCTGGCGGATTGCGTTCCTTTTGGTTTGCGTAATCATGGTCTCTCGTTCCTATCGGCGGAGCCACCCTGCGGCTCCGTTCGGTTAAAATTTCAGCTTCTGGCTCTTAGCCTCCAGCTTTTAGCTGGAGGCTAAGAGCTGCATTCCCTACTTCGCGCCCGTCTTGCCGGCCTTCTTCTTCAGCTTCTCGTCTGAGTAACGCACGCCCTTGTTCTTGTAAGGGTCAGGCTTGCGCAACGACCGCATATCGGCCGCCACCTGGCCCACCTTCTGCCGGTCGATTCCGGTGATGGTCAAATGCGTCTGCTTGGGATCGACAGCAACCTCGATGCCCGTCGGCAGCGGAAACTCGATGGGATGCGAGTAGCCCAATGTAAAGACCACCGTTCCCTTACCCTTCAACTCGGCGCGGTAACCAATGCCTACAATGTCCAGCTCGCGGGTCCAGCCCTTGGTCACGCCCTCGACCGCATTGAATACCAGCGCGCGCGTCAGTCCGTGAAATGCGGCATGTTTGTCGCTGTCGCGGTTTACGTGCAACTCCCCGCCAACGGTCTCCAGTGTGATCCCATCGGCGATCAGCGCCGAAACCTTGCCCTTGGGCCCTTCGACCAGTACCGTATTGCCCTCAACCTTGTACTTGACGCCTGCAGGCAGCAGGATCGGCTTTTTTCCAATACGCGACATCGTTTCAATCCTTTGTCGGCTTGCGAGTCCCGCCGGAGCCTGTTTGCTCTTGCGTTCCACTGCAGCCCGTAAAAACAGCTCTTAGCTGCCAGCTTTTAGCCTTTAGCTTCTTGCCAGCGCTATAAGTGATTGAACTCATCGTGCCGGCTGACAGCTAAAAGCTGATAGCTGCACTTACCAAACTTCGCAGAGTAGCTCGCCGCCTACGCCTTCGCGGCGCGCCTGTCGACCGGTCATCACGCCCTTGGGCGTGGTCATGATCGAGATGCCTAGCCCGCCCTGGACACGCTTGATCTCGTCATGGGCGATATACACGCGGCAGCCGGGACGCGAGATGCGCGCCAAGTCGCGGATAGCCGCTTCCGTACCGCCGTACTTCAGGTACACGCGCAGCACCAGCTTGCCCTCTTCTTCCTGGGTCTTGTAGTTCGAGATATAGCCCTCTTCCTTGAGGATGCGGGCAATCTCGGTCTTCAGCTTCGAAGCCGGTACATCCAGCTTCTGATGACGCGCCCGGATTGCATTCCGGATCCGCGCCAGAAAATCTGCTACTGGGTCGGTCAGACTCATTCCTTCTCCTTCATTCCCCGTTCGTCCGCTACTGCGGAAACCTGCGGGAATGCAAAAACAGCCTCTAGCTTTTAGCTACTAGCTCTTCTAACTCAGTGAAGCTTTTCGCCATTTCTCGAAAAGCTAAGAGCTAGAAGCTAGCAGCTGCCTTTTTACCAGCTTGACTTCACGACGCCGGGAATTTCACCCTTGAGCGCCAAAGCCCGGAAACACAGGCGGCAGATACCGAACTTGCGCAGAAAGCCGCGAGGCCGTCCGCAGAGTTGGCACCGATTGTGCTTGCGGCTGCTGAACTTCGGCTTCCGCGCGTCTTTCACCCGTTTTGCTGTAGTTGCCATAAATCCTCTTCAACCTCAGCTATTAGCTTCTAGCTATTAGCTTCTAGCCTGCTCCCTGCTCAGCGTCGTTTCACGCTCATGGAACCGACTCGATATCGTTTTGCCTCAGATGCTCGTCCTACCTCGAAAAAGCTAAAGGCTAGAAGCTAGCAGCTAGAAGCTGTCCTACGCGCCCTGCCGGAAGGGCATTCCAAAGTGCTTGAGCAACGCACGCGCCTGATTGTCGTCCTTGGCCGTGGTCACTATGGTGATGTTCATGCCCTTCAGCTTCTCCACCTTGGAGTAATCGATCTCCGGGAAGATCAACTGGTCGCGCAGGCCGAGCGTATAGTTGCCGCGCCCGTCAAAACTCTTGGTCGATACCCCGCGAAAATCCCTGACCCTGGGCAGCGCCGTTGAAATCAGCCGGTCAAGAAACTCATAGGCCTTCTCATTGCGCAGCGTCACCATGGCGCCAATCGACATGCCTTCGCGTACCTTGAAGGCCGCAATCGACTTCTTCGCCTTGGTGGTCACCGGCTTCTGCCCGGTAATCGCCATCAGGTCGCCCACCAGCGGGTCCAGCAGCTTGGTGTTCTGCGTGGCCTCGCCCAGACCCATGTTGATCACGATTTTCTCGAGCGCGGGCACCGCCATCGCGTTCTCAAGCCCCAGCTCCTTTTGCAGAGCCTGCTTGATTTCCTTGTGATACTTCTCTTTCAGCCTTGCCGTCATGTTCCACTACTCTCTTTCTTCCGGTCCCGGAGTGGCCCTCTCGTCCGATTGGCCGTTTACCGTTGCGGAAGGGGTTGGCCGATCCTGGTTTGAGCTTCCTCGCTCACACAGTCACGGCTTGGGATCCCGCTACTTTTTGGTAGGCAGCGCCTGCCCGCACTTCTTGCACACCCGAACCTTGGTGCTGCCCTCAATCTTGTAGCCCACGCGCACCGGCCCGCAGGTGGAGCAGACAACCGCCACATTCGAGACGTTGATCGGCGATTCCTGCTCGGCAATGCCGCCCTTGGTCCGCTGCCCCTGCTTGCTCGAAACCGTCTTCTTGACCACCCGGACGTGCTCCACAAGCACGGTTCCCTTGTCGGGGAAGACGCGCAGCACACGGCCCGTCTTGCCGCGGTCCGAGCCCGTGAGAACCTTGACCGTATCGTTGCGATGAATATTCAAACTCTGCATCTTCTTCTCCAGAAACAGCTACTAGCTTCTAGCTATTAGCCTCTAGCTCTTCGTTCACAGCTCCCACCCTTTTCAACTCCGCCTGACTTTCCGGCACATAAGCTGAAGGCTAAAAGCTAGCGACTGTCTTTACACAACTTCCGGGGCCAGCGAAACGATCTTCAAAAACTTCTTTTCGCGCAACTCGCGGGCCACCGGCCCAAAGACGCGCGTACCCACCGGCTCGTGCGCATCGTCGATCACCACGGCCGCGTTTTCATCGAACCTGATATAGGTTCCGTCACGCCTGCGGTACTCCTTGCGAGTGCGGACGATAACCGCCTTCACCACTTTGCCCTTTTTAATCGTGCCGTCCGGCGAGGCTTCCTTCACGGCCGCGGTCACGATGTCGCCGAGACCCGCCTTCTTGCCTAATCCCCCGCCCAGCGGCAGGATCACTTGCAGCTTGCGCGCGCCGGAGTTGTCGGCCACCGCGAGCATGGTTCTCATTTGCACAGCCATGGGTTCTTCTCCTTATCGCTCTCGTCTACTTGACGGCTGCCTTGGCAGCGTCTTCAATCTGACCGAGCGACGAGCGCCGGACAATTTCTTCCAGAGACCAGCGCTTCAACTTGCTCAGCGGCCGGGTTTCGCGAATCCGAACCACATCGCCCATGCGCGCGGAACTCTGCTCATCGTGCGCATAAAACTTCTTGGTGGTGCGCATGATTTTCTTGTACTTGGGATGGGGCTTGCGCATCTCGACCTCGACCACGATGGTCTTCTGCATCTTGGTCGAGACAACCTGGCCAACCTTTTCGTTGCGCCGCGCGCCAGTAGCCGGCGCCTGCACTGCTTCTTTCGTCGCCGTCATTTAGCGGGCTCCCTTCTTGTTTTTCGTGGCTTCGGCGGCAGGGCCGCCCGCGCCAAGCTCACGCTCGCGGGCCACGGTCTTGATCTGTGCGATCTCTTTGCGCAACTGGCGGAGCTTCTTGACTCCGTCGTTCTGCCCCAGCGAGACCTGAAAGCGAAGCCGGAAGAGCTGCTCGGCAGTCGTTTTCTCCTGATGCCGTAGCTCTTCGTCGCTCAAAGTGCGAATCTTTGCCAGTTCCATCTTCTCTTAGCTCCTAGCTTTCAGCTTTCAGCTCTCAGCTTCCTACTGCTCATGCGTATCTCTTCGATTCAACGCGCTGAGCCGGAAGCTGACGGCCGACCGTCAAAAGCTGCATTTCTACTTCGCTTCGGCAACAACCTTTTCGGCGCCTGGGCGCATGACGAACTTTGTCCTGAGCGGCAGCTTGTTGGACGCCAGGCGCATTGCCTCTTCGGCGACGGTGGGGGATACCCCTTCCATCTCGAAGAGAATCTTGCCGGGCCGAACAACCGCAACCCAATGGTCGAGTGCGCCCTTGCCGGAACCCATTCGGACTTCGGCCGGCTTCTTGGTAATTGGCTTATCCGGGAATAGACGCAGCCAAACCTTGCCGCCACGCTTGATGAAACGGGTCATGGCAATACGGCTG
>JARLGF010000011.1 GCA_031296165.1 Occallatibacter sp.
ACACCATCCTGATGGGCCTGCGCTATGCCCTGGCCCTGCCGGCCTGCGTAGTGGAGGATCTCAAGGCGCGGCCGGCCCTGCGGCGCGGCATCCAACTGAGCAAAGGAGCGCGCGGGCGGATCTTCGTTCTGGGGCTGCTGATCGGCGTGATCAAGCTGGGCCTGGTGATGGTGACCCAACTGTTCATTCTGATTGCGGCATTCAAGCACCACGGCCAGCTGGGACCGGGATTGACCGCGCTCTCACAGGTGATTTCCTTCTTTACCACCAGCTTTCTGGGCCCCATCTACGCCACGGGAATTACGCTCTTCTACTATGACCAGCGGGTGCGCAAGGAAGGGTTCGACATCGAGTGGATGATGCAGGCTGCCGGGTTGACGGCGCCTGAGGTGGAGGCTGCGGCAGACTCTCTGCCTCCGCAAGCCGGAGAGATTGTGTGAAGGCGACCCGGCGTATACTGGCGCGAGCCGGTGAACTACACCCTGGATTCAATCCGATTTCCACGGAGGAACCATGACCTCTCTGCGCGCAATTTTGCTTGGCCTGCTTGCGTTTTGTGGGGTAACGCACACAACTCTCTCAAAGCAGAGCGTGGACCGGACGACGGTGCTGGATGTACATATGGTTTCAGGAGGCGGCAACGCGGTCTGGATTCATCTTGCGGGAGTTCGTTGAGCGTGGAAGCCGACTGATTGCCGGGCGTTCCCGGCCGGAGGAGATCCAGGCTTGAGGACTCGGTTCATGTTTGCGGGAGTTGCTTTGGCTGCGGTTCTGGCTGCTGCGCAGGCGCGTGCCGATTTGCCGCTTGCTGCTCCTTCGGCGCCCGCGGCAAGTCACTGGAACGATGCCTCGCGGGAGGACTACCGCAAACACTTGCAGGCGCTGACGGCGATTGTGGAGGCTTGCGCCAAAGCGCGCGACATGAAAGCCTGCGACCCGGCGCTGGTGGGGCAGGACGATCGTGTTCCTGCTCAAATTCCAGTGGCGGCCGGCAGCGGAGGAAAGCGGCGGCTGGTGCGCTACGGCTGGCTGCGGGTGCTGTTGTCAAAGGCTCAGGACAAGGATGTGGACGAATCTTCTGCCGGCCTAAAGAAAGCAGGGGACGAGGAAAGCGCACGGCCGCCGAAACCTTCCACGACACAACTATTAAAGGATGCCGAGACACGGCTGGCGCAGGAGCTGGCCCAGTCCAGCGCAGCCGCCGCAACCTCGCCCGCACACGACCGGGAGCGCGCGGCGTTGCATCAGGTGCTGGCCAGCCGCGAGTTTCGCAATCTGGAAGAGACGACGGCAAAGGATACGGTGCTGGAAAAACTGGGCACATGGCTGAACCAGGTCTTTGAAGGCGCCGCAAAGCTGACCGCTCATGCGGCCTGGGTGGGCCGGGCAATTGTGTGGGGATTCATTCTGGTGGTCTGCGTGGGGCTGGTCTGGCTGCTTATACAACTGGAACGCAAGGGGCGTATCCGGCTGGCGCCGGAGAGCGGTGGACCGGCACCGGGAGCGGCTTCAGCCAGGGACTGGCAATTGTGGCTGGAGGACGCGCGCAAAGCCGCCGCTGCCGGCCAGTGGCGCGAGGCAATTCATTTTGCGTATTGGGCGGCAATCTCGCGGCTTGAAGCGCGGCGGCTGTGGCCCGCGGACCGCGCTCGCACGCCACGCGAATATCTTGCCCTGGTGGCAGCAGCGGACCCGCGCAGGGCTGGGCTGGCCGCATTGACCGGCAGTTTTGAGCGCTTCTGGTACGGCGGCCGCGCGGCGGATGAGAACGACTACCGCCGCGCTGAACAGCTTGCCGGTGCGTTGATTGCGGGAAGCAAAGCTTCAGGAGGCGGGGCGCAATGAGGTTTCTCTCCTCGCTCGACGCCAAAGACCGAAAACTGCTGCTCTGGTGCCTGGGCATCGGGCTGACGCTGGCGGTGCTGACCGGGTTCCTGCTGCCGAGCGCGAACGACAACGACAATCCCCTGCCCTCGACGTACCTGTCCGGACGGCACGGAGCGCGCGCGGCCTACGAAACGCTGCTTCGCTCGAACTATCCGATTGAACGCTGGGAGCGCCCGTTGAGCGAACTGGCCGAAACAGCGGGACCGGAGACGGTGGTGATTCTTGCCCAGCCGTTCACCCGCGAAGGGAGCGACATCAAGGCGGTACGAACCATTCTGGAGCGGGGCGGCCGGGTGCTGTCGACCGGCTTCTGGGGCGGGTTCATCCTGCCCGGCGAGGCCAGCGAAACGCCGAAAGAGTTCAATTTCTCCGCCTGCAAGCTGGAGCCGGAAGGGCTCAATGCGCTGGCCGGGTCGGGCGAGGTGTGGATGGTTCCGCAGGCGAGCTGGCAGGTGGGCAACCCGGCGCACCGCGTGGATTACAGCTGCGCCGGGCAACCGGCCGTCGTGGAATACGACTGGGGCAAGGGACACGTGGTTTGGTGGGCCAACTCGACGCCGCTCGAAAACGGCTCGCTGGCCCGCGCCCAGGACCTGGACCTGTTTCTGAACTCGCTGGGACCGCGCGAAGGGCACCGCTTCTATTGGGACGAGTCGCTGCACGGGGAAGTGCGGTCAAACTGGAGCTACGCCTCCGGGCCATCGCTGACGTTGCTGCAGATTGGACTGCCGGTGCTGGGGCTGCTGGTGTTGCTGAGCTTCAGCCGGCGCAGTGGGCCGGTGCGCGAACTGCCTGCGCCGGCGCGGGCCACGCCTGTTGAGTTTCTTCAGGCTCTGGGGTCGCTCTACAGCAATGCAGGGGCGGCGTCGGCGGCTGTGGCGATTGCCTGGGAACGATTCCGGCGGCAGAGTTTGCGGTTGTGCGGATTGCGCGGCCAGCAGATGAGCGCATCGGAACTGGCAGCGGCGATTCGGCGGAGGTTTCCCCAGGCCGATGACAGCCTGGAAGCGGATTTGGAAGCCTGCCAGGACGCCGCATGGGGCGAATCGACGCTTCCCCGCGAAGCGCTGAAACTGATCCAGAAACTCCATGGGCACCTGGAATCGTTGACTGCCGCGATCAAGCCAGGCGGCCAGGGAATGCGATCCGAAGAACTTCATTTCAAACAGAAGGAAAGGGCTTCATGAGCCAGGAACCGAATCAAGAGACAAATGGGGAGTTGCAACCGCAGGCGCTGCGAGCGACCAGCCAGTTGATTGCCCACGCCCGCCGGGAACTGGGGCTGGTGATTGCCGGGCAGGGAGAGGTGATCGAAGAGGTGCTGATCGCCGTTCTGTGCCAGGGCCATGCGTTGCTGGAAGGCGTGCCGGGAATTGCCAAGACGCTGATTGTCAAAGCCCTTGGCCGGTTGCTGGGGCTCGAGTTCCAGCGCGTGCAGGCTACGCCCGACCTGATGCCGGCCGACATTCTGGGCACCAGCATCCTGCGCACCGGCTCGGACAGTTTCACCTTCCATAAAGGGCCGGTGTTTACCGATCTGCTGCTGGTGGACGAGATCAACCGCATGCCTCCGCGCACCCAGGCAGCCCTTCTGGAATGCATGGAAGAACGGCAGGTGACCAGCGACGGCGTGCGCCGGACTCTGCCCGCCTGGTTCACTGTCTTTGCCACGCAGAATCCGGTGGATTTTGAAGGCACGTATCCCTTGCCCGAGGCGCAGTTAGACCGGTTTCTGCTGAAGATTCGCGTGGCTTATCCGTCGCAAGCCGAGGAGTTGCAGATTCTGGAGCGGCATCATGCGGGTTCGGGCGCTGGACTGCTTGAAGACGCCTCGATTACGCCTATTCCCGAGGGGTTGTTGGCGGCGGCACGGGCCGAGGTACGGGCCATCCGGATTGAGCCGGAGTTGTACACCTATATTTTGTCGCTGGCGAGGCACACCCGCGAGTGGCCCACGCTGCTGTTGGGCGCCAGCCCCCGCGCGGCGCTGAGCCTGATGCTGGTGGCCCAGGCTGCGGCTGCGTTCGACGGGCGCGACTACCTGGTTCCCGACGACGTGAAGCGCGCCGTGCAGCCGGTGCTGCGGCACAGGGTGATTCTCAAGCCCGAGGCCGAGTTGGAGGGCTTTGATGCCGATCGCGTGCTGGCCGACGTGATTGCGGCGGTGCCGGTGCCGCGGCAATGATCACGGCATCGCTCCATCCCGGGCCGGTGCGTGCTGCCTGTGAGCGGCGCAGACGCTGGGGCTTTGGCCTGACGCCAAGGAGCATTGGCCTGTTGGCAGCGGGCTTTCTGTGGCTGATTCCGGGTTTCTGGGACGGGCGTCTGGCTTATGGAATGCTGGCATGGGACGGGCTGGTGCTGCTGGCTGCGCTGTTGGACGAACTGCGCTTGCCCCGTCCGGAGCAATTGATTGCCGGGCGGTCCTGGTCCAATGCGCCGTCACTGGACAGCGAGACGGAGATTGAAATTTCCATTGAAAACCGGGGCCGGGGGGTTGTGGAGTGCCGGCTGGTGGACGATCTGCCGGCAGCACTGGTTGCCGAGCCGGAAACGCACCGGCTGACGGCTTTTCCGCACGTACCGGCGAGTCTGCGCTACTGCGTGGAACCGCGGGAGCGGGGCGATTGGGAGACGGGCTGGCTTTACGTGGGTTATCGCTCGCCTCTTGGCCTGGCCGAGCGCTGGGCCCGTGCGCCGCTCACCCAGACGGTGCGGGTTTATCCGGCGCTGCGGACGGGCGAGGAGCAGCAGATCTTTCTGGCGAGGAGCCGGCAGATCGATCTGCAACTGCGGCAGGAACGGCAGAGGGGTCTGGGCCGCGACTTCGAGAGCCTGCGCGAGTACCGCGAGGGCGACGACCTGCGCGATATCTGCTGGACGGCCACGGCACGATGCGGCAGCCCGATCACGCGGCAATATCAAACCGAACGCAGCCAGGCGGTCTGGATAGTGCTGGACTGCGGGCGGCTGATGAGGTCGCGGGTGACGGCAGTGGCATCCGGGGCGAAGGCTTCCCTGAACTCCGGGAGGACGTCAAGCCCTCACTCCAAGCTGGACCACGCCTGCACGACGGCGGTGGCGCTGGCGCAACTGGCACTGTTCTCCGGCGACCGGGTGGGGCTGCTGGCATATGGACAAGGCATTCAGCAGCGGCTCTTGCCGGGCCGCGGGGCGGCGCATCTGCGGCAGCTTATCGAGTCGCTGGCGCTGGTCCACGCCGAGTCCGGCGAGGCCGATCACCTGCGGGCCACGGCCATGCTGAACCGCCTGCAGCCGCGCCGCTCACTGATTCTATGGATAACGGACCTGGCCGAGACCGCCATGCGGCCCGAGGTGATTGACGGCGCGATGCAACTGCTGCGCCGGCACGTGCTGCTGTTTGTGGCCATGGCGCAGCCGGAGGTGGAGCTGATTGCCCGGGCCCGGCCCAGAAACGTGGAGCAGATGTTTATGGCAGCCGCCGCGCAGGAGATGGCCGGCCGGCGGGAAGTGCTGCTGGCGCGGCTGCACGAACAGGGCGCGCTGACGCTGGACCTGCACCCGGCGGAGCTGACCTCGCGGGTGCTGAACCAGTATCTGGCGGTGAAGGAACGGGCGATGGTGTAGGCGGGCGTTCAGGGCGAAACGATCCAGTCAGAACCGAGGAGCGCGTGATTTTGGAGCCTTTCTGCACGTTTTCCGCCCGATCCCGGAATCCTCACGGCGGTTGGCGAATCTGAGAGAATGATGGAAGTGAATCAGGCGCTACATTCTGTCTACCGGCGGCGGGGATTGCCGGTTTTGTTCGTCCTGCTGGTTTTGGCCGGCGGGGGAGCGGCTGCCTCTGCGCAGAATCCGTCCTCTGCCGCCAATCCCTTTTATGGCAGCGTAACCGCGAAGCCGGTGAGCGAGGAGACGCTGCAGCTCTCGCTGGACGAGGCGGTGAGCCGGGGCCTTCAAAACAATCTTGGTTTGAAAGAAGCCGAGAACGGCGAAAAAGCGCTGCAAGGGCAAAAGAACGAGGCGTTGCAACAGTTTTTGCCCACCATCAGCCTTAGCGGAGATACTGGCGTTTACCAGCACAATCTGGTGACGCAGGGTTTTAGCGCGGGAGTCATTGGCGAGTTCGCGTCGCTTTTTCCCGGAGGCGTGATGCCGGCCGGGTTCTCCGCGATTACGCGGGACGACCTGACCGAGGGGACCATTCACTTCCAGCAGACGCTTTTTTCCGGTCCGGTGATTGCGGGCTGGAAGGCGGCGGGCGCGGCGACGAAGGCGGCTTTTTTCAACAAGATGTCAGCCCGGGGCGAGGTGGTGCAGCAGGTGGCCACGGCGTATCTTCATGCCATTGCAGCGGCCAGCGAGGTGGACAACGCCAAGGCGCTGGAAGCGGCCGACCAGGTGCAACTGAACCACGCCCAGGCGGCACACGCGGCCGGAACCGCAGCGAATCTGGACGAATTGCGGGCACGGGTGCAACTGCAGGCGCAGCAGCAGGCGCGGATTAGCGCCGAAAACGCCCTGGAGAAGGACCTGATCCTGCTCAAACGGGAGACGGGCATCGATCCCGGCCAGAAGATTGCGCTTACCGATCGCGCGCCCTTCAGCGATCTGGCTGCGCAAACGCCGGACGAGGTGCGCGCGCTTGCGTACACAAACCGCCAGGACTACCAGAATCTGCAAAACCAGGTGGTGGAATACAAGGCCATTCACGCGGCCTACCGCAGCCAGCGGCTGCCCACCCTGAGCTTTGGCAGTTGGTATGGCGTGGACAAGGTCAACGGCGTGGGCTCCCACGGCGTTTTTGTGGCCCAGGGCACAGTCAGCGTTCCTCTGTTCCGCGAGGCCAAGCTGCGCGGCGATACGGAAACAGCCCAGGCCCAGTTGTCTGCCGTGAACGCGCAACTGGCAGGCCTGCGGGACGACATCGATTTGCAGGTTCGCTCGGCGCTGCTGGACGTGGACGCAAGCTCAAAACTGGTTGAAGTGGCGCGCTCCAATCTGGATCTGACCACGCGCGCACTGAGTGACGAAACCGACCGCGTGAACGCCGGCGTGGACGACAATCTGCCGCTGGTGACCGCGCAGGCCACACTGGCTGCCGCCCAGAATAACCTGGTGGAAAGCCTTTACCAGTACAACCTGTCGAAGCTGGCGCTGGCACGGTCTGCCGGAATTCTGGAGCAGCAGTACCGGGTGTACCTGGGGAAATAAGTCCGGATTCGGGACTGCGGGCTTGTGCCGTACCAGGCATATCGCCGGTTTAATTTGCCCAGGCATGTGACCGGCCCGTACCACATACCGGCACCTACCCCCCTCCCCCTATGTAGTTAGCCAAGTTCTCCAGTTTCAACGATATGCGAAGGGGGCATCGCCGCAAAAATTAGATTCTAAAGGAGTTATATAGCAAAAATTAGATAACAAAGGGCTTACGTGCGTTTTGGAGCGCTTTTTGAGGTTTTCGTACCGAAATATGAGATTTGGATGTATTCGCATCGGTTTGAAAACTCCTTTCAGTTTATTCGTGAGGCTGAAGCCCGCGTTCATTTCAGCTTGTTTTCAGGGGACTGAAGGTTCCTGACGCTCCGGAACTCGATCCCTGGGTTTTCAAAAAAAATCACCCTGAAAAGATTGTGCGCCAAGAAAGGGTAATTATCTGCAAGCCTGGGGACACGGAACAGGAGGACTTGCGGGGCGTGGTCACCCACCCATTTCACGATGAAACGGTGAATTGGATGGGCACAGGGGCTGGCTGTGAGGAAAATACCTCTCCGCCGGCAGGTCAGGGAAAGTGTTTGTCCTGACATCCTTATTTACAGAACCGGGCCAGATGCGGGCTACCCGGAAGGCACGGTTCAAGCGCAGGCTAAATCTTCGCATTTGCCTTGTACAGGCCTCAAGAAAAGCAATGGTCCGCGGACGGCTACCGCGTAGAGTAGAGATATAAGGAAGCTACAACCCATGGCCAGAACACTCAGGATTAAATACTATGTGGAGCCGGATGCGGCAGCGCTGGCGCGCCGGGCGGCGCAGTATTTTGTTGAAATGGCCGGGGAAGCGGTGGCTTGCCAGGGACGTGTACGGATTGCCATCAGCGGCGGGTCGACGCCGAAGGCTGCGTTCCGGCTGCTTGTGGATCCCAACCAGCCATGGCGGGGACGCATGCCGTGGGACAGGCTGGACCTTTACTGGGTGGATGAACGCTGTGTTCCACCGGACAGCGCAGAGAGCAATTACCAAATGACCCGCGAGGCGTTGCTGGATAAAGCACCGCTGCGGCCGGAACAGATTCACCGCATGGAGGGCGAACTGGAGCCGGAGGCAGCGGCGGCGCGATACGAGTCGGAGTTGCGGAACAGTTTCCGGCTAGAGGGTGCGGAAAGCCCGCGTTTCGATCTGATTGCGCTGGGAATGGGCGACGACGGACACACAGCCTCACTGTTTCCGCATACCGAGGCCATACATAAGCTGAGCAGCCTGGTGTCAGCCAACTACGTGCCGCAGAAGGACACCTGGCGCATCACGCTTACCTGGCCGGTGATCAACCACGCCGATTCAGTATTTTTCCTCATTGGCGGAGCGGATAAGGCACAGATTTTAAAGGAAGTGTTAACCGGTCCACCCGATCCAGAGCGGTTGCCCAGCCAGTTGATTTGGCCCGCTAGCGGTATACTTACCCTTATTCTGGACCAGGCCGCAGCTTCGCTTTTACCCGCGACTGATGGGGAGGGTTGCGGGGTTTTGGAGAGGCAACGATGATTTTGGCGGGCGACGTAGGAGGCACCAAGGTACACTTGGCGCTCTATGACTTTACCAATGGCAAACTGGCACCCACCCGCAGTAAGCAATATCCGGCCAAGGAATACACCGGGCTGGAAGAAATAGTACGAGAGTTTCTGGGCACGGAGAAGGCGACGGCGGCCTGTTTCGGCGTTCCGGGACCGGTGCGCGACGGGCGCCTGCGCCTGACCAACCTGCCCTGGACCCTGGATAGCCGCGAGCTGTCTGCCAGTTTGGCGATCGAGCATGTGTTCCTGATCAACGATCTGCAGGCCAACGGCTACGGGGTGGCCGAGCTTTCTGCCGATCAGATCTACACGCTGAACGAGGGCGATCCCCGCCAGATGGGCAACCGCGCGCTGATTGCCGCCGGAACCGGGTTGGGCGAGGGCTTTCTGGTGTGGAACGGCCGCAGTCACGATCCGTTTCCTTCAGAGGGCGGCCACGTGGACTTTGCGCCGCGTACCGAGGACGAGATCGACCTGCTGCGCTTCCTGAGGCAGAAGTACAACGGGCGGATCAGCTTTGAGCGCGTGGTAAGCGGCCAGGGCCTGACCAACGTATACGAGTTTCTGCGCGAGGTCCGCGGCGTGGAAGAGCCGGCGTGGCTGGCGGAGCGTCTTGCCGAAGAGCACGATCCGAACGCCGTGATTACCGAACTGGCGCTGGCGGCGAAGAGCGAAATCTGCGAGAAGACGATGGACATGTTTGTCTCAGCCTACGGGGCCGAGGCCGGCAACCTGGCCCTGAAGATTTTGTCGGTGGGCGGGCTGTACGTGGGCGGCGGCATTGCGCCGCGCATTCTGGAAAAGCTGAAGGACGGCACGTTCATGAAAGCCTTTACCGACAAGGGCCGGATGAGCCAGTTGCTGGTGAATATGCCGGTGCGCATTATTCTGGAGAGCGGCACGGCGGTGCTGGGCGCCGCGGCTTACGCAGAAGCGCGCGCCGCGGAGATCAGCGGAATTTCGCCGCGGGCTGCTTCAATCAAAATCTAGGGCATTGGATTCTGTGCGGGAAGCGACGAGGGCCAGCCGGATTCGGTTGGCCCTTGGCGTATGGAAGGACGGTTGAGGCGTGGCGAAGTTTTTGCGGCGTTGGATATTGCGGGTGGCGGTGGTGCTGGCGGCGGGCTTTGTGGCCGTCTATGGGGGAGATTTCGCCATTTTCAAGCTGCGCGGCTCGCCGATGGGCAAGGTAACCGTCAACCGCTACATGACGATTCCGCTCAAGGGACGCAAGTCGGAGTTCGATTATCTGGGCACGCTGGATGTGCCCTGCTCGGTGTCACTTTTTGCGCAGTCGGGCCAGGGTCCATGCTGGCAACTGCGGCGAAACCCCAACCAGGGAATGGATATGTAAACGACCTTTCCTATGGCGAAAAGATTTGCCAGACAGGGAGATCACATCGTCTGGTGATGCGGGTCACGTCGAGGGGACGCAAAGGTGGGCGATTATCGCAAGATCGCCGTGGTGTCTCCGAGGTTCGATGTACAGCCGCACGCAAAACGACAATGGCAGTTACAATACGCGATGCCTGGACTGTTTTATGACGGTAGCTTCCTGCGTGGAGACAGAGAAAGAGCTGGACCTGATCGAGGTCCGGCATATCTGCCCGGAAAAAGCTCTGGCCGTGCTACTGGAGAGGGAAAAAGTTATCCAATCCCAGGCTGCGCGTAACTAGAGGCTGTTTCCCCAGTCTCTCGCGAGCTTGATTCGCCCAGGAAACTTGCGGTGTTAAGCGCTGAGGACTCCTGTGCTGAAACTCAGTGCTACTTATCTCCTACAAAGACAAAGACGTTTCCATCGGGGCCGGCAACGGAAACAAGATTCCTGCTGCGTTTCACGGTAAGTCCGAGGGCGCTTAACTGCCGCGCTGCGCTGGCGGCATCCGGCACGCGGAAGAGGGATTGAAGCCGGTCGCCGGTTTTGGCGGCGTGAATTTCAATCTGCAGATGCGGAGCGGCGGCGAGGTGCAAACGGACTCCCGATGGAGTGGGCTGCGCTTCAAAACCCAGACCTGCTACGTAGAATTGCCGCTCTGCCGCGAGATCGGCTGAGGGAAGTTTGAAACCCATGAGCTCGTCTGAGATGCGGTGTTCGCCCAGATGTTTTCCCCGGTCCAGGGTGTGGCGCGAGCCGGGCATGTATTGCGTGAACTCGGTAATTCTGCCTTCGGGATCGCTGATGGAAAAGAGCAGATTTCCGGCGCCGGCCTTGGCGACGGGCGGAGGCTTGAGGCCGTGCGCAACATAGAGTTCGTTCAACGCACTCAGCGCGTCCGATTCAAAACAAACATGCATCCAGCCGAGAGGTTGCGAGTCGGCGGTGCGCGGGTAGAGCTCGATGAACTGGCGGTCGTTGATTTTGACAAAGACCTCCGACGCCTTGCCGCCTTCGGTGAGGACAAACGACTCTTCAAAACCCAGCTTATGAAAAAAGGCGCGCGCCTGGTCGAGATTGCCGACGCGGAAAGCAAAATGTGCGATGCCGGTAATGGGTGGAGTTTGCGCTTGGGAATAAAACTGGCACACGGCAAAAGCAAGCAGCACCAGGGTTTTGATCCACAGGGTTTTCATGGTAACGATCTTACCTTCCAAAGCCGCAGAGGCTGCCGGCGATTGCAGTTTGCATTACGGACTGGAGATTATTTTACCGTTTGCGGGTGAACGGGCGCGGTGCGCATTGCGCCGGTCCATCGATTGAGTCCGCGCATTGCGTTGCCGCCGCCGTGCAGTGTAATCTGTGCGATCTATGGCGTTGCGGGGACGCGGAAAAATTCATGGATGTACGAGGAGTGGCCACGATGCATGGCAAGCTGGAATTACTGATGGGACCGATGCGCAGCAACAAGACCGCGGAGCTGCTGCGCCGCGCGGATATGCGCCGCCAGTATGCAGGCCAGTATGTGCTGATCCTGAAGCCCAGCGACGACACGAAGGGCAAGCCCGGCGTGGTGGAGAGCCGCAATCCGAACGGGCACGGCAAGATGAATGCACTGGAGTTCGACTCGCAGAATCTGTGGGGCGTCCTCGCAGCGATTGCGCAGCGAGAAAAAGAGATTGGGAAAAAGGTCGAGTGTATCGCCATCGATGAAGGGCAGTTTGTGATCGAGCTGTTCCTCTTTATGCGTCACCTGCTCGACGCCAACCACGATGTTTTGATTGCAGGACTCGACCTGGACTTCAGGGCGCTTCCCTTCGGCGAGATGCTGAACC
>JARLGF010000102.1 GCA_031296165.1 Occallatibacter sp.
ATCGGAGACTACATCGACCGCCACAACGACAACCCAAAGCAATTCATCTGGACCGCCAAGGCAAACAACATCCTCGAAAATGTCACTCGCGCTCAGGCTGCACGGAATAAACGCCTATCTGTGTGACGCACTACACTAGCGGCGGTAGTGCATTCGGCGGGGATTCAAGATCGCGTGGGTGCCCGCGCCGTGCAGATGCGCCTGTTTTTCCGCTTCGACACGGTTGTCAAAGTATTTGCCGACGGCGGCTACACCGGCACGTTGATCGATTGGGCCAAGGCGATGTTTGGCTACAGTGTTGAGGTCGTCAAACGCAACGAGATGCATACCGTCAAGGTGCTGCCCAAACGATGGATCGTGGAAAGAAACTTTGCATGGATGGGCTGCTCCCGGAGGTTGAGTAAAGACTATGAACTCTGCCCAACCTTGGCTGAAGCCATCACATGGATCAGCTTTTCCCTCACCCTGCTGAGACGATTGACGTAGTTTTTAGACAGCTTCTAAGAGTGCTGCTCAAGAAATCGTAAACAGGCACTTACAGTCCCAGTTCCAGCCTCGTCCGCGGGTCTAGACGGTCGCGCAGCGCATCGCCCAGAAAGTTGAAGCTCAGCACCGCTCCGGCCACAGCCAGAGCAGGGAACAGAACCAGGTGCGGTGAATCGAACAGATGCAGCCGTGCGTCATTCAGCATCGAGCCCCAACTCGGCGCGGGAGCTGGAATTCCCAGCCCCAGAAACGACAGCGTGGCCTCAGCCAGGATCACTCCTGCCATGCCGATAGCTGCCTGCACCAGGATGGGCTGCACGATATTGGGCAGGATGTGACGGAAGAAGATGCGCATCCCGCTTGCTCCCAGGGCGCGCGCGGCATCCACGTACTCGCGGTCCCGCACGGCCATCACCTGCGCCCGCACCAACCGCGCATAGCCGGCCCATCCGCCGATGGCCAGCGCCAGCACCAGGTTGCTGAACCCCGGTCCCATGAACGCGGCAAAGGCAATGGCCAGCAGGATGCCGGGCAGCGCCAGAAAGGTATTCATGGCAAAGGTGGTCAGAGCGGTATCGACCCATCCGCCAAGGTAGCCGGCCAGCCCTCCGATGCTCAGCCCCAGCGCCAAGGAAACGCTCACCACGGTCACAGAGACCGCCAGCGAGAGCCGTGCCCCCCACAGCAGCCGGGAGAGCGTGTCCCGGCCCAGCTCGTCGGTTCCAGCCCAGTGTGCAGCAGAAGGACCGTCGAGCCGGTGCGCCAGGTCGATGGCTGCCGGGTTCGCGGGCGCCAGCCACGGCGCAGCGAGTCCGCCTACCACAAAGACTGTGAGCAACAACAGGCCAGCGGCTGCCAGCGGCTGCCGGCGGGTATGGCTGCCTGAACGGCGCAACAAACTCCACAACGTACTGGAAGCAGGAAAAGACATCGTCACAGCCAGAATACAGCGACTCCCGCGGCGAAGTGGGGTCTAATTAGGTATGCGTAACCTGCAAACAGGTTTGGTTTTATCTTTGGCGCTGTGTGTGCCTGTGTTTCTGGCACCGGCGCAAACCGCAGCACGTCCCGGAAACCTTCAGCCGGAAGCCGAACAGTTGCTTGCTTTGGCCAACCGGGCTCGTGCCTCCGCCGGGGTTGTGCCGCTCCATTGGGACCCGGCGCTGGCCGCAGCAGCCCGCCAGCACTGCCTGCGCATGGCTGCTGAAGGACCGATTGCCCATCGCTACAACAACGAACTCGATGTCTCCGGACGAGCCGCGCAGGCTGGCGCACACTTCAGCCTCATCGAGGAAAACGTGGCTGTCGGCCCCGATCCCGCCACCATTCATGACGAATGGATGAACTCGCCCGGCCATCGCGCCAACCTTCTCAGTCCCGATGTGAACCGGGTCGGATTGGCCCTGGTAACCAGCCGCGGCGTGCTCTACGCCGTGGCCGATTATTCCCGCGCGGTGCCCGTTCTCACGCAAGCCCAGGTCGAGGCGGCCATCGCCGGCCTTATCCGCGACAGAGGCGTCCCGGTCATGGCCGATGCCACCAATGCCCGCACGGCTTGTGCGCAGGACAGGGGGTCCAGCGGCATTGCACAGCCGGGTTTTATCATGCGCTGGCAGGGTGCGGATCTAACCCAACTGCCCCAGCCGCTGCTGAATCATCTGGCCTCGGGGCGGTACCGCAAAGCAGCCGTCGGCAGTTGCCCCACCGGCAGCATCGAAGGCTCGTTCACGGCGTATCGCCTGGCGGTGATGTTGTACTGACCAGGGTCACGCCTGCCGTTCCAGCGGCAAGGGAACCTTCACCGAAGTCATACCAGCAGCAGTTGCAGCTTGAATTCCCATATCGGTGTCTTCAAAGACCAGGCAATCCTTGGGCGCCACCCCCACCCGGGCTGCCGCAATCAAAAAAGCGTCCGGAGCCGGCTTGCTATTTTTGTAGTCTTCCGCGCCCACAATGGTTTCGAATTTGTCCAGCAGGCCGAGCGTGGTCAGCGAGTTCACCACCGAGATGCGCTTGCCGCCTGAAACCACGGCGAAGGGAATCCGACCGTACTGGGCCTCAATGTGCTCCAGTACCTCCGGCACAGGCTTCAACTGCGGTAGCTGATCGAAATAGAGACCTTCCTTGCGCTCGCCGACGGCCTCCACCGGCATGTGCAGGCCGTTCATCTGGTTGAGCGTGGCAATAATCTCCGCTGCAGGTTTGCCGCCCCATTTATAGAACAGGTCTTCGTCAAACTCACACCCCCATTCGCCCAGCGCCTTTTTCCAGGCAATGTAATGTAGCGGCATCGAATCGGCAATGGTGCCGTCGCAGTCGAAGAGATAGGCGCGGAATGTGCCCGCAGGCAATTCAAGTTTCATGCGTAAAAAGGCTCCATAGTTGGTTGGGCAGGTGAGGACGGATGGTTCAGGCCATCAAGTCTTGGGTCGATCCTTGTGCATGGATCACGGAGAAAATCGAAGTCATTGCGCCGATTTTTCCAGCGGCGGTCGAGCGCACCCGCCCTCGCCGGGCTTGGTCGGCTCCATTTTGAGGGCGTTGTTGAAGCGGTTGAAGTAGTTGAACAGCCCGATGGCGCAAAGCAGTTCCACAATCTCGCCTTCCGAGTAGAAGCTGCGCAGTTCGGCAAACTGCTCGTCGCTGACGGCGTTGGCATTGCGGGTGACGGTCTCCGCCAGCCGTAGAGCGGCCTTTTCGGCGGGGGTAAAGTCCTCGTGCCGTGCCCAGTCGGCCAGGTGGGCTAGCTGTTCGTCTGTCCACCCCAACCCCCTAGCCAGAATAGAGTGGCTGGCCAGGCAGTAGGGCGTCTCATTCACTTGGCTGGTGCGGACAATGATCAGCTCTTTCAGCCTGGTGGGAACCGTGCCGGTGTTGAGTACCGCGCCAAAGTGCGCCTGCATGGTTGCGAAGATCTCCGGCCGGTGCGCCATCACCCGAAACATGTTGGGCACATTCCCGCGCTGGGCAAAGGCTTTGTCGTAGAGCGCCGCCATCTCGGGGGGCACTTCGCTGCGGTCAAGCCGGGAAATCCGTGACATGTGTAAACTCCTCACTCTATCTATCGTAAAGCCAGAAGGCGAGGGATGCGCCGCGCCTGTCTTTCGCCCTGTCAGACTGCCCACCCCGCAGTTTCCGGTCGCCGTGATGTGCGTCCAGGAGGGAAAATTTGCAAATTGGCCTGTTCATCCCATGGCCGACGCATATCAGATTCCCAGTAATTTGAGCAGATATGGATGGTCCCAGGCGGCTTTGAGCCGTTTTCCCTTGACACCGCGCAGGAGCGTTTTTTCGTTTTTGAGTAGGTTGAGGGCGATGCGATTGAGGATGGAGAAATTCTGCGCGGCATGGCCTGCGCGTTTTCGGTCCAGGTCTTCGCTGAAGCCGACGTCCAGTATCCAGTGTAGCTTGTTTTCGATGCCCCAGCGCTGGCGGATTACCGAGTTCAGTTGTGCGGCGTCCGGCTCGAGGCTGGTGATGTAATAACGGATTTCGCGCTCGGTCTTGCCCGTAGCTTTGTGATATCGCTCCGACTAGATATGCACCAACTCCTGTAATGAAGCCCATTCCGCCGTCTTTTCGATCAGTCCCAGGTCGGCAATCACGGAACACTTGCGTTGCTCAACCCGCCCGTGGCCGCAGTCGATTTCCTGGCCACCGCGTCTGATTTAGCTTCCGCCGCCGGGTCTGAGCCCTTCGCCTTCCATGCGGATAGCTTCAGCCTGCCTTCTGGATAATGTCGAGATGGTGGATTACAGGCAGAATCAGCACTCAGTGTGGGACATCCAGTACCACATGATCAGTGTGACGAAATACCGGTACAAGGTGTTGCTCGGCGAGATCGCAGTTTGAAC
>JARLGF010000103.1 GCA_031296165.1 Occallatibacter sp.
CCAGGTTCACTTCACGTTCAACAATGTGCTGCAACTGATGCGCGAATATCCGCAGTATGTTTTTTCGCAATCGGCGGCGCAGTACTACGAGTGGATGGAAGAGAAGTTCCCTTTCATTTTTCAGCAGATTCAGCAGCGGGTGAAAGAGGGCCGGTGGGAGCTGGTCGGCGGCATGTGGGTGGAACCGGACCTGAATCTGCCCGACGGCGAAGGAGAGGTACGTCAGATTCTGGTGGGCAAGCAGTATTTCCAGCAGAAGTTTGGCGTGGACGTGAAGGTGGGCTGGAATCCCGACTCCTTCGGGTACAACTGGCAGCTTCCGCAGATTTACAAGAAGTCGGGCATCGATTATTTCTTGACGCAGAAGCTGAACTACAACGACGACAATATTCTGCCCTTGAAGCTGTTCTGGTGGCAGTCGCCGGACGGGAGTAGGGTTCTGACGTATTTCCCGCACGATTACGTGCAGAACATTGAGCCGGTCAAGATGGCACACGATCTGTCCGCGGTGATGAAGGCGAATCCGGGCGACGACAAACTGCTGCATCTGTACGGCGGGAGCCTGGGCCGGCAAGGCGTTCCCGAGGGCCGCGATGTGCAGGAGGCGGGCGTTCTCTGGAGCGATCCGGGCAAGGTGTATCCCGATACGCGTTTCACCACTGCGCAGGCGTTCTTCGACGATATGGCCAAGCGCGCGGATACGGCGAACACACCGGTGTGGAACTACAAGACGTTTGCCGCGGGCGAAACACAGGTGGCAGGGGGTACGGACGGGAAGATTCATCTGCCGGTATGGAACGACGAACTGTACCTTGAGCACCACCGCGGAATCTATACGACACAGGCGCTGGAGAAGGCAAATATCCGGCACAGCGAAGAGTGGCTGCTGGATGCGGAGAAATATTCCGCGCTAGCCTGGCTGGGGGGGCTCGATTATCCGGGCGCGCAGTTTACGGAGTCGTGGAAGAGGAAGTCGTTCAACGACTTCCACGATACCGCAGCCGGGTCAGGCATTGCGGATGTTTATCGGGATGCGGAGAAGGAGTATGACGAAATTCACCGGGTGGCGGGGGATGCGACGCGGAATGCGCTGAAGGAGGTGGACAGCCACATCGATACCAGCGCCCATGCGGGAGTTCCGATTGTGGTGTGGAACCAGTTGAACTGGGCAAGGACGGAGACCGTTCCGGTGAGCGTGCAGATGCCGGGGCCGGAGCCAAACGGCATTGCGGTGGTGGACGCGAGCGGGAAGCCCGTGTTGATGCAGGTTGTGTCAAAGGACGCGACAACCAATACCTACAAGCTGCTGCTGCGGGCGCAGGATGTTCCCTCGGTGGGCTACACGGTTTTGTACGCGGTTGCCGGCCAGCGCAAGGTGGCCAGCGATCTGGAACTGCACGGCACGACGATGGAGAACTCGCTGCTGAGGGTGGTGCTGGACCCGAAGACAGGCTGCATTACCAGCCTCTACCAGAAGAAGACAGGCGTGGAAAGCATTGCCAGCGGCCAATGCGGAAACATGCTGCAGACCTTTGTGGATAACTCCGCAGTGGAGGACGCATGGAACATCGACAAGGACTTTGAGAAGTACACGACCAACCTGACGATGCTGGACAGCCTGAAGGTTGTGGAGCAGGGACCGCTGAGGGAAACGATCAGGATTACCAGGAGCTGGAGCAAGTCAAAATTTGTTCAGGACATTGTTCTGGAAGCGGGCAGTCCGAGAGTGGACGTGGAGAACGAAGTCGATTGGCACGAAACGCATGTGATGCTGAAGGCTGCATTCCCGCTGGCGTTTACCAGCGACGCGGCAACCTACGAGATACCTTTTGGATCGATCGAGCGGCCTACCACGCGGAACAACAGCGTGGAGGATTCCAAGTTTGAAGTGCCGGCACTGCGCTGGGCGGATCTGGGAGACGGCAAGAACGGATTCTCCCTGATCAACGAAGCGAAGTACGGGTACGACGCCAAGGGCAACATGCTGCGGCTCACGCTGCTGCGCTCGCCGGTCTATCCGGACCCGGATGCGGATCGCGGGCATCAGCACTTTACGTACACGCTTTATCCTCACGCGGGGACGTGGAAGGCGGCGGATACGGTGTTGCGGGGGTACGAGTACAACTACAAACTGTATGCGGAGCAGACCGCGGCGCATACAGGCGTGCTGCCGGCCACGCATTCCTTTGCGAGCATCAAGCCGGAGAACCTGGTGATGACGGCGATGAAGAGAAGCGAAGACGGCGACGGGCTGATTCTTCGTTTCTACGAGTGGGCCGGAGAGCAGACGCAGGCGCAGATCACGCTGCCGGCGGGGGCCACCCATGCGGCTGAGACCAACCTGATGGAGAAGGGCGCCGAGGGCATGAACGCGGTGCTGCCCATCTCCGACAACAAAGTGGAACTCAAGGTTGGGCCTTACTCCATCAATACGGTGCGGGTTGACTACGGGACACGCAACGAGGGATTCTGGGCGGCGCAGGAGTAGGCCGCCTCACAAAAACAGCAAGATGCGAAGGGCTGGAGCGAAACCAGCCCTTCGTTTTGGTACGCCGTGCGCGGTGAACAGCTCAAGGCTGGAAGGGCGCTGTTGACCAGTTGGTACCCTCCCCCCCCCTCCCCCCCTATGTATTTAGTCAAGTTCTCCATTTTCAACGAGATATAAAGGGGGTACCGCTGCAAAAATTAGATTCTAAAGGGGTTACATATCAAAAATTAGATAACAAAGGACTTACGGGAGGTTTTTGTGTGGTTTTGGAGGTTTTTGTACCGTGATGCGAGATTAATGCGTATTTGCATCGGGTTGAAAGCTCCTTCAGGTGCGTTCTATTCAGGTCCCGGAACAGTGGTAAAGTCACCTGATCCCTCGGGGATTTTTCTCTTTTGCGGCTGGAGTGCCGGGGCTAGCTTATACTGCGCTGGTTCAAAAAGACACCATGGATCGATTGTGCGCCAGGGAAGGGTAATTATCTGCAAACAGGCAGGGGATGGGGAATAAAAGGACGCACGGGGTGAGGTCGTCGATCCCAGGTCTCAAAAACGAGACCTGGGGCACCCGATCTTTCCTGGATGGTCAGACCGGGGCCCCGTCTGGTTAAAGCGAGCGCGGAGCAAAACGAGCGCGGCGTGGCATCCTATAAGTCATGAGAAATTTTCTAGTTGTTGCCTTGCTGCTGACTGCTACCCTGGTTCCCGCACAATCCTATCTGTCAAAGAATCATGGCAAGGACGAGCTTCGCTTTACGCTGATCCTGTCCCGTCACGGCGTGAGGCCGCCGCTTAGCGCGGCTGCGATGCTTAACCTTCATTCTGCCGATCCATGGCCTGCATGGGAGGTTCCTCTGGGCTACCTGACGCCGCACGGCGGCGAGGCGCTGCGCCAGATGGGCGCTTACATGCGCCAGGACCTGGCCCGCAATGGCCTGTTGCCTGCCACAGGCTGCCCCAGCAGCAGCGAGGTCTATCTCTACGCCGACACCGACGAACGCAACATCATGAGCACCTACACGACGCTGTCCGGGCTGGCGCCGGGCTGCGATCCTCTGCCCGTAAACACGATTGTTCCAACTGCCGGGGTTCACGATCCGCTGTTTTCGATGTCGGGAAGTTTCAAGGAGCCGGGTAAGGAAATGATTGCGGCAGAGCGTCTGGACGCATTGGGCAAGGATCCGGCGGCCTTCTATTCGCTTGCCGGGAACCCCGAACTGAAGGAATTCGCCAGTATTCTGGCGCCGGACGCGGCGCATCCAGCCGCAAAGCCGATCCTGGACGATCCGAGGCCGCTTTCCGCAGCGTCGTCGATGGTGGAGGACATATTGCTGGAATATGTGGATGGCAAGCCGTTGCCGGAGGTGGGCTGGGGGCGCGTGGATGCGCCGACGCTGCACCGCCTGATGCCGCTGCATACCAAGCAATTTACCTTTTCGACACGCCTGCCGGTGACTGCGCGCACGCAGGGTTCCAACCTGATGGCGCACATTCTGGACACGCTGGAACAGGCCGCGCAGCAGAGGCAGGGGAAGGAAGCCAAGCCGGTTCCCGGAGCTTTGGGCCCGGTGGGCACGCACCTGGTGTATATCAGCGGCCATGACTCGAATCTCTGCTACATCGGAGGCCTGCTCGGGCTGCACTGGACAGCGGAGGGCCTTACAGACGATACGCCTCCGGATTCGCAGATCGTCTTCGAGTTGTGGCAGAACCCGAAGTCAAAGCAATACAGCGTCCAAGTGCACTACAGGGCGCAGACCATCGAACAGTTGCGTACAGCCGAGGCGCTTTCCCTGGCGAACCCGCCCGCGGACGTAAAACTGACGCCTCCGGGCTGCCACGCCGGCCAGAGTTGCACCTTTAGCGCCTTCGACTACGCCGCGCACACGCTTCTGGATCCGGCTTACGTAAAGGCAGACCTGCTGCCGACGCATAACGCGCCGCCAGTGCGATAGAGAGGATCGGAGGACTACGAGAAAGGCCATTTTTCAGGCCAGGAGCCCGAAAAACATACCTCCGCCCGAAGGAGTATTTCCGCAGAAGGAATTGGCCCGGAACTGAATGTTCCGGGCCAATTTAGATTGCTGACAAAGTAAATTTGGCGATTCCAGGGAAAGACCCTGGGTTAAACATGCTGCGGAAAAAGGCAGGTTTTAGAGCAAAAGCCCGAAAAGCATACCTCAGGGGCTAAAGCCCACGTTTATTTTCAATCACTTGCGGCACGGCTGAAGCCGTGCCCTTTCAAAGCACGGAGTTTTTCCGCAGCCTGTAAAGCCCTACTCAATCGATGGGCTTTATTCGTGAGGCTGAAGCCTCACGCTCCCTGCTGAAAAAGCAAAGGAGGGTTTTTCAGCAGTCTGAATTGTGTGCTGTTGCTACTCCAAGTGCTGGATAAGGGTTCCCTCGGGAATCTTGATCTGGAACTGGTCGTCGGTCAGAGCAATGTTTTCCACCTTTTCGACGGTGAGGACGATCTGGTACTCCTCGAGCGGGCGCTTGATGACGATGGTGGAAGGGTACTTGCCGGCCTGGAAGTCCTGGTAGTTGGTATAGATGACCTGAGTTTCCAGTTTACCGTCGCTGTCGAATAAATCCTGTTGATAAGGCATCAGATCGCCGCGAGTAAACGTGACTACGCGCACCGGGGTCAGTTGCTGGCTTCCGGGTTTGCGGCGGCTGATGCTGAGTATGTATTCCGGGACGGCGTAGAGATGCTTTCTGGCCGCATCCTCTACTGTTTCCGTGTCCGAGACCACCGAGTAGAGGTCGTCCGGCTCCAGTCCCTGCACCGCCATGGCGTCAAAAAAGAACCCAGGGCGCATGTTTTCAACCTGGCTGAGGGATCTCTTTTTCAGCGAGTTGGATCCTCTAACCGCCTTGTTTCTGGAGGGAATCCACAGGGTGAAATTCTTGCCGTCGCTGGCCATGTCAAACATGCGGGTGCGCAAGACGGGCACCCACCCCAACACGCGGAGCATCTCCGGCTTGCGGAGCAGGATGTTTCCACGGAAGGTGGTGTAATCCTTGGCTATGCCTTCCCTGGTTTTGAGCTGACTGGCCTGGATCTCGACGGTGGCATTGAGGCTATTGAGAGCGGCCCAGCGCTGATTAAGCTGCGCAACCAGTTCATCGGGCGAGACCGTATGCATGACCAAAGGAACCTTGGGCACGGGCAGCTTGCGTGTAGTGAACATGCAGCCGGAGAGCAGCAGGACGGGAAGAGCCAGGATGGCGGCAGACAGACGACAACCGACAGGTTTCATCGTCCACCTGCTTTTTTGACAGCATGGCGATAGCCGGCCACATTGTGGTTGTGCTCGTCCAGGGTGCGGGCAAAGAGGGACCTTCCCTGGGGGTTGGCTCCGGCGGCAACGAAGTAAAGATAATCCGTTTTTGCGGGGTCCATGGCAGCCCGCAGCGACTTGATGCCGGGGTTTGCCACGGGACCGGGAGGCAGGCCGGCGTGCAGATAGGTGTTGTATGCGGTATCGCGGGTTAAATCGCTCTGGTGGATGACGCCCTGCCACTGGCCGGCCAACTGCTGGCCATAAATCACGGTAGGGTCGGACATCAAAGGCATATTGTGAGCGAGCCGGTTCTGAAAGACGCTGGCCACCAGCGGCCGCTCCGCATCCACAGCCGTCTCGCGTTCTACGAGTGAAGCGATTGTCACTACCCGGTGCATATTCTCTTTCAATCCCACTTGACTGGCTGCTACCCGGAAACGCCGCACCATGGCCGCGACCATTTGAGCCGGAGTGGCCTTGCGCGCAAAACGGTACGTGTCCGGGAACAGATAGCCTTCCAGGCTGGTAGCAGCGGGGTCCAGATCGGCAATCAGCGTCACTTGTTGCACCGCCGCATCAAGAAAACCCTGACGCGTGCCCAGCCCTGCCTGTTCCACCCGAGCGGCGATCTCAAAGATGCTGGCGCCCTCAGGAACAGTTACAGCTTTTGTAAAAACATCTCCGCGCGCGATTCGCGCATAAACCTCGGCCAACGGGGCCGGACGATCGAAGCGGTACTCGCCGGCCCGGAGCGTGCCGCGCTTCCACAAGCGGAACAGATCGAAGGCAAACCGGCTTTGCACGACGCCCGCGGATTCCAGTTGCCGGCCGATCTGGGCCGAGGACGATCCTGGGGCCAGTTCGACAAACGTCTCAGACTGCGGTCCGAAGGGCGCAACAAACAACCAAGCCCCCGCGCCGGCCGCCAGAAGGGCGAGCAGGAAAACTGCCAGCAAGACCCGCGCCGCGCCAGAGTTCTTTTTCTTTCTGCTCCTGCGTTTGCGGCTTACCATTCCGATGCTTTAAACCTTCCTCTATTAAAGACGCGTAAAATCCCCGTGAGGACTCTCTATCTTTCCGATTGTATCGGGTGTGCGACGGCCGGGCGGGGCGATTGCCGGGCGGCGGGGAGCATGAAACTGGAGGCCTGGAGGGAAAAACTGGAAACGCAGCCTCGCTATCTCGGTCTAGATGTCGGCAATCGCCGCATTGGGGTGGCTGTGTCAGACGAGCTGGGACTTACGGCGCAACCGGTTCTGACGCTGGAGCGGCGGCGCAATCAACGCGAGGATTTGCGGTCCCTGGCGCGGCTGGCGAGGCGGTTTGCGGTGTCGGGCATTGTGGTGGGCAATCCGGTTCACCTTTCAGGCGAACTGAGCCCGCAGGCGGCCAAAACACAGGTTTTTGCGGCAGAGCTGGGGGAGTTGAGCGGCCTGCCGATTCACCTGTGGGATGAGCGGTTGACCACGCGGGAGGCTCACCAGATTCTGTATGAGGCCGGCCACAGCCGCCAGGAGCACCGGCGGGTGGTGGACCAGGTGGCGGCTACGCTGATTCTGCAATCGTTCATGGAAAAACAGGGGACAGGGATCAGGGAACAGGGAACAGAGAAGCCGTGAGCCAGGAAACCGCTCCCATCTCCCGCGTATAATGAGAAGTCGAGTTTTTTATCTCTTGCGGACAGAGCAATTCAGCTCGTCCGCCATGGACCATGATGCCAGAGCACATTAAAAAGCAGCTTCTTGCTGAGATCGAAATCCTGGAACACGAACTTTCCCACGAGCTCCCCGCCGAGATCAAGAAGGCTGTGGCTTTGGGAGATCTATCGGAAAATGCCGAATACCACATGGCCAAACAGCGCCAGACCTTTGTGGATGCGCGCCTGGGGCAACTGAAGCGGCGGATGGCGGAACTTTCGCTGGTGAATCTGACCAACATTCCCAAGGACAAGGTAGGGTTCGGCTCGACGGTGGTGGTTTACGACTCGACCAAGGACGAGGAGATTGTGTATCGCCTGGTGACGAGCGAAGAGTCCGACGTTTCAAAGGGCCTGATCTCAACGACCTCACCGATTGGGCGCGGCCTGGTGGGCAAGAAGTTGGGAGACGTTGCCACTATTGTTACGCCCAACGGCAAGCGCGCACTTGAAATTCTGAAACTGACCACGATTCACGATGAAGCCGGCGCAGGCGGCAAGGAAGACGGAACCGCCGCCGGAGCCAAGCAGTAAGGAAGAATGGCAATGACCTGGACCAGCGCTTTTGGCCGCGCCTGCGGCTGGCTTCTCGACCACATTGTGCATGGCCTGGCGCTTACCCGCATCTCTCCCAACGCACTCACGTTCATCGGCCTGGTGATCAACATCGCGGC
>JARLGF010000104.1 GCA_031296165.1 Occallatibacter sp.
AGCACATTGACGAGACGTTCGTCACCAATGTGAAGGGTACAATCTTCACCGTCCAGAAGGCGCTGCCGCTGATGGGCAAGGGCGGTTCGATCATTCTGACGGGCTCAAGCGCCGGCACCACGGGCGCCCCGGCAATGAGCGTCTACAGCGCGAGCAAGGCGGCAGTGCGCAACCTCGCGCGGACCTGGGCGGAGGACCTGAAGGGCACCGGCATCCGGGTCAACGTGCTATCGCCCGGGGCGACGGCGACTGAACTCGCGAAGGCAGCGCTAGGCGAGGAGGGCCAGAAGGTCTACGCCTCGATGACTCCGCTCCAGCGCATGGCCGATCCGGCGGAGATCGGAGCGGCGGCGGCCTTTCTCGCGTCGGACGACAGCAGCTTCATGACTGCCAGTGAGCTCGCCGTCGACGGCGGCCTTGCGCAAATTTAGCGCAAATCTGACGCACTACGCCTGGCAGTAAATTCAACAGAAAAACAACGAAAAACAAAAGGGAGAAAACATATGAGTAATAATCTTGGACAAAAATTGGCGGGCAAAATTGCGGTTATCACAGGCGGAAGCAGCGGGATTGGCTTGGCCACAGCCAAGCGCTTCGTGGAAGAAGGCGCGCACGTCGTGATCACTGGGCGACGTGAGAAAGAGCTGAAGGAAGCAGTCACTGTCATCGGGAAAAACGTTACGACGGTCGCAGGCGATGTGTCGCGCTTGGAAGATCTCGACCGGCTCTATGCCATCGTGAAAGAGAAACATGGACACATCGACATACTCTTTGCGAACGCGGGCTCTGGTACAATCGCACCGCTCGCCATGGCTACCGAGCAGCATTTCGACCAGACCTTCGACGTGAACGTGAAGGGGATGTTTTTTACGGTGCAGAAGGCCCTTCCCCTCTTCAAAGACGGCGGCTCGATTATCCTCAACTCTTCTGTTTCGAACGTGAAGGGTCTCGCAGGCTTTACCGCCTACGCCGCGAGCAAGGCGGCTGTGCGCAACTTCGCGCGCGGTTGGACGATGGAGCTGAAAGACCGCAAAATCCGCGTGAATGCGATGAGCCCCGGAGCAATCGAAACCCCGGCCTTAGCGACGACGACGGGCCTCACCGCTGAACAGGCTGAGCAAGCGGTCGCCCAGTTCACCTCCCAGATTCCGATGGGTCGAAGGGGCAAGCCCGAGGAAATCGCCGCCGCGGTCGTGTTTCTCGCTTCCGATGAAAGCTCCTATATCACCGGCGTGGATCTCGCCGTCGATGGAGGTTGGGCGCAGGTCTAATCTCGGCGCGGTAGCTCCTCGAACTTTAGTTCTAACACCAGATCGGAGAACATGATGAGCTATGCAATCGTAGGGTTCGGAAAGATAGGTCAGGCCCTCGCCCACGCCTTCGCCCGTAAAAACATCGACGTGACAGTCGCGAGCCGTCGGGCACCTGAGGAGTTGGCACCGCAGGCTCGGGCGATTGGACCCACGGTCGTGGCCAAGTCGCTGCGGGATGCACTCGAGGCCGACACCATCATCTTGGCGGTACCGTTCGGGCAACATCGCGAGATTGCGAAAGCCCTGCCGAGTTGGAAGGGCAAGACAATCATTGATGCGATGAACTCGTTTCCAGTCCCACCTGAGGAACTGGACGGTCTTCCGTCCTCCGCCTTCGTTGCGAAGTCATTTACCGGCGCCAAGTTGGTGAAAGGTTTTAACCACTTGGTTGCAGCCACACTGGCTACCGACCCAATCGTCGAGGGCGGCCACCGGGTCGTTTTTCTGTCGAGCGATGACGAGGACGCTATCGCTCCCGTGGCGGATTTGGCCAAAAAACTTGGGTTCGCACCCGTCAAACTGGGAAAGTTCAACGAGGGTGGCGCGCTGGTGCACGCACGCGGCCGCACTTGGGGTCTGCTCATCTTCCAGGATCTGTTCAAAAAGCAGCAGTAATCGATCTGTAACCGTGTGAGTTGGCCTGAGTAGAAGGATTCCAAAATGTCCGATTCGATCAGACACGATCCGATGTAAGGGAAATGGAGAAATTTCGATGAGCATCGAAAAGAATGTCCAGATTGTGAAGGATTTTTTTGCAGCAATGGGCCGCCGCGATAAGCAAGGTTTGCTGGCGTTGGTTGCTGAAGATATTGAGTGGATCATTCCGGGCGAGAACTGGCCGCTGGCCGGCACGCACCGCGGGCACGCGGGATTGGCGGATGTGCTCCAGAAGGCTAACGAAACCGTGGAAACTTCGTACCCAGAGCCCCCTGAGTTCATAGCGCAGGGAGACCGGGTTCTGGTCGTCGGCTTCGCTACGGGGAAAATCAAAGCCACAAATAAGCCGTTTGAGGACCACTGGGTCTTCGACATTACCGTTCGGAATGGCAAATTGACGAACATCCGGGAGTATATCGACACGCAAGCACTGGCGCGGGCCTCCGAGATGGATGCAAGCCCCAGGCCCTGACCCGTCGACACCGATACCACACGAATCGATTCGTAGAGTCAACGATGGCGAATCGATCATCATGACCGGGGTCAGTTGGTTCGGTGAAAGGTTTTCCTGGTTTCAGCGTGTATGCGGCGAGCAAGGCGACATTGCGTTCATTCGCCGCACGTGGCTCAACGAATTGAGGGGCAGGCATATCCGGGTGAACGTGCTGAGCCCAGGGCAGGTCGACACACCGGATTCCCAGCGACTCGACAAGGCGACGAGGGAGATGTTCGAATCCCTGATCCCCCGGGGAAAGATGGGTTGTCCTGAGGAAATTGCGGCGGCCGCGCTGTTTCTTGCTTCAGACGAGTCGAGCTACGTGAATGGGGTGGATTTGGCTGTCGACGGCGGCTTCTCGGCCATCTGAGTCGGCGGATCTCAGTTGTTGCTTCCCAATGCACTCTTCGATGGGTCTTTATGCGGCTTGCGCCGCGTCGATTGATTTTCTTTTTGGATGGGGCGGTTCGACTGAAAGTCGTGCCCTTTCACACTGTCGATTCTCGGCATGAGCAATGCGTCTAAGTCGTGCCCTGTTACAAAGCCTCGCTTGTTCAACGCTTGAGTGAGTTATTCCGCAGGCAGTGGCGGCTCGCGCAGTTACAAGACAGGATCGCCGGGGTTCGTGGTATCCCACCCATTTCACGATGGAGCTGTGAAATGGATGGGGCACCGGGCATACGCGGTGGGCACACGTGAAAATGCAATAGTAGATGCAAAAGCAAATGCAAATGCAAAAACAAACGCAGATCCTTCGATTCCCTTCGCTACGCTGCGGTCGCTCAGGATGACAGAGTTATAGAAATGTCAGGATGACAAGCGCTGCGTATGCGGAATCAAGCCAAAGTGCGGGCGTTCTGCGAGTCGAAGCTGCGGCTCAGGCGCGGCGGAGGGGCTTCTGCATGGGGACCACCTGCACGGTGGCGTCGCGCACCTCGGAGAGGAAACGGTTGAGCACCGAGCCGGATAAGAAAATACTCCAGCGCGGGCGGAACGACTGGCCGAAGACCGCGTGGGAGATGCCTTCCTGCTGGGCAAAGCGGATGAGCGCGTCGGAGACGTTGCGATCGGTGAGCGAGACCACCTGTGCGCCGAGGTCGCGGGCCATGCGTTGGTACTCCTCAAGGCGGTGGAAGGCCTCGGGGTCGCCGTGTCCCTTGTCGTCGTCGGGGCGGGTGACGTAGACGGCGTACCAGTTGCTGGCCAGGCGGCCGGCCACGCGTGCGCCGACGCGGAGCAGCCGTTCAGTGCCGGGCCGGGTGCTGAGGCAGACCATTACTTTCTCGGGGATGGGCGCCTGTTCCAGTCCCTGGGTGCGGCGGTATTCGGCGGCGCGGGAGCTGACCTTGTCGGCAGTGGTGCGCAGGGCGAGCTCGCGCAGCATGTTGAGATTGCCCTTGCGGAAGAAGTTGGCGAGCGACTGCTCGACTTTTTCCGCGGCGTAGATTTTTCCCTGGCGGAGGCGCGAACGCAACTCGTCGACGGTGATGTCGATGTTGACGACTTCGTCGGCGCGCTTGAGGAAGTTGTCGGGAACGGTCTCGCGGATGATGGTGTTGGCGGAGCGGTTGACGGCGTCGTTGAGGGTTTCAAGATGCTGGATGTTGACGGCGGCCATGACGTTGATGCCGGCATCGAGAAGTTCGAGAACATCTTCATAGCGCTTGTTGTTTTTGCTGCCGGGGACATTGGTGTGGGCCAACTCATCCACGATTACCGTTTGGGGATGGCGGGCGAGGATGGCGTCCACATCCATCTCTTTGAGATTGACGCCGCGGTAGGGAATGACGCGCTGGGGGACGATTTCGAGGTCGCGAATGCGGGCCTCAGTATCTTTGCGCCCGTGCGACTCCACGAGGCCGATGACAACGTCCACGCCCTGCTGGTGTTTCATCAGGTAAGCGTCGTTGAGCATGTGGTAGGTTTTGCCGACGCCGGGGGCCGCGCCGATATAAATGCGCAGCTTGGCTAGCTCAGGCTTCTTTTCCAGGACGATTTCTGCCATAACTCAGCCAGCCTCCACGGCGTGATAGACCGTATCCACCACGGCCACGGGAAGAGTGAAGCGGAAGGTGGTTCCGTGGCCGAGACGGCTCTCGACGGCGATCTGCCCGCCGAGCGACTCGACCAGACGCCGGACCAGCGCCAGGCCCATGCCGGTGCCGCTCTCAGAGAATGCGTTGAAGCGGTCGAAGATGGTGCTGAGCCGCTCGGCCTCGATGCCGCGGCCCGAGTCGCGCACGGAGAACTGCACGAAGTCCTTGATCTCCTCGGCGGCGATCAGAATTTCACCGTCGTCGGGCGTATAGCGCAGCGCATTGGAGAGCAGGTTGTCCAGGATGGAGCGCAGGGCGCGCCGGTCGGCGTGTACGAAGGAGAGGTCGGCGTAGGCCTTGACTTCAATGCGGATGTGCTTCTGAGTGGCCTCGTCGCAGAAGCGGTCACGGGCCTCGCCCAAAGCCTGCAGGGGGCGCAGCCGCTCAAGCTTGAGCTCGCGCTTGCCGGTGTCCAGTTCGGCGACTTCAATCAGGTCGCTCATCAGGTCGTCCAGCTTTTCAGATTCGCTGCTGGCCGCGGCTACCAGTTCAATCTGCAAGGGGCGCAACTCGCCGCCAAAGCCCTGGCTGAGCGCATAGAGCCCGCGGCGCAACTGGAGCAGTGGATCGCGGAGCTTGCGGCTGGCCACGGTGATGAACTGGGTTTTGAATCGGTCGGTGTCCTGCAGGCTGGTTACATCTTCAAGCGTGGTTACGGTGCCGAGCAGGCGGCCTTCGGAGTCGCGCATGGGCGTGGTGCGCAGGCGGTAGCTGCGTTCGAGCTTGCCGATGCGCATGGGCAGCATGGAAGCCTCGTCCTCGGTGGCGACCGCTTTCTGCATGGAGACGGCATCGCGGATGGCGTTCAGGATCTTGCCTCCGCCCGGAGTATTTGTCAGAGCCATGCGGTCTGTGGCGGCGTCGCCCAGCAATTCTGCCGCGGCCTGGTTGACCTTGAGTATGTGCCCCTTGCCGTCGGTGACGATGATGGGCTCGAAGATGGACTGGAGCACGGCGTCGGAGAGCTGAAACTCCATCTGACGGCGGCCTGCCTCAGAATCGCGCAGTTCGCGCAGACGGCTGGCGAGGCGGTTGAGTTCGGTGGCGATCACGCCGAAGTCGTCGTGGCTGCTCCACTCCACGCGGTGTTCAAGATTGCCCTGGGCGATGCGATGGGCATCGCGGGCCACTCTGCGGATGGGCCGCAGCACAAAATAGACGGTGGCCAGCTCAACGAGAAACGCAGCCAGCATGAAGAAATACGCCACGCCGGTTTGGCCCGCAGCAACGAGGGCAGTGTGGGTGACTGCCACCAGTCCCACCGTAAGGCAAGCAAGCAACGCACAGCCGAGAATCAGTCGCTGGGAAAGGTTGAGCAAAAGCAGGTCTCCGTGGTGGCCAGGGGGTTACTTCTCTATTTTCGCGGATACAGCTCGATTGCGCAAAATGGTGTCGCAATTTGGGGGCGCGCGCTGGTCCGGGAGCTACGGAATCCGACACACAGCCAGGGAATCATTATGCCATCGGCAGTAGAGGCCGGCTGGTTGCGGGTAGGAAACCAAAACCCAGTCTACGCCAAACTGCGTATTCAGCCGCTTGAAGTCCTGGAACTGGAAGTTGGTCCAGCCTTTCTGGGCTTCAACCTGGCGCTCCCACGCCGGGCCCAGCTCGGGAACCTTGGTCACCATCGAAGTGTCTTTGATGGCATCGGCCAACTGGCTGCGTTCGGCCAGGGCTCGGAAGCTGTGGTAGTCGTTGCCGGGCAAGGCCAGGTAATGCGGATCGAGGGCGAAGTAGGCGTTCTGTGGGGTGTTTTGCCTGATCCACGCAAAGGCTTGCTGCCACGGGTTTGCTGAAACCATTCCGGGAAGCTCCATGTGCGGAGTCGCGGCGAAGAGTTGCCGCTGCGCCAGGAACATGCCGCCATTGGTGAGCAACAGGAACAAGGCCCAGCGCCAGACGCGCGTCTTGAGGACGTAGCGGCCGAGATAGGCGCCGCCAATCAACATCAGGAAAACGTAGACAAGTTGCAGGTAACGCATGGGTTCGAGGGTGCTGAGGCAGATTAGCCTCGGGGGACCGAGCATGACCATGGCCGCGGCCTGCTGGAAGAGGCCGTAGACGAGAACGGCGGTGGCGAAACGGGCGAGATTGGTTTCGCCGCGTTTGGCGGCGATGCGGGCCACCAGCCAGAACAAGAGCAGAGGCGCGAGGGCGCCCAGCCACTCGTACCACTCCCACTGGTAGATGCTGAACCAGTGGCGGCTGCGCAAGGCCATCAGCCAGGTCCGCGAGGGCGGGGCGAAGATCCATGTGAAGGGAATCAAGACGGCAACCGGTGCGCCGGCAGTACGGAACATGCCCGCGCGCAGAGTGCGAAGGCGCGCCTGGAAGGGCTCGGAGAGGGAGAGGACGAGCACGCAGCAGAAAGAAATGCCAAATATCGTCATCAGCGGGTGCAGGACAAACGCCAGCACCAGCAGCGGCACAGCCTGCCAGCGCTTTCCCGACAGGATGCGCGCGACGGCAAACAGGATCAGGGCGGTTGCGGGATTGCGCGGGTGCAGGTACTGGTCTGCGATGTAGAGCGCCGTGCCGGCCACGGGAATGGTCAACATGGCTGCCAGCAGGGCGACACCCGCCCACTGGGCTGCGGCTTCCTGAAAGAGATGGCGCACAATACTCCAGCAGGCCCAGACGATGAGGAAGATGGAGAGCGACTGCCAGAGCAGTTCAGACGAGGCCACGGAGATGCCGGTTGCGTGAACGAAGTGCGCCATCCAGGTGTCAAAGACGCTGGTGCGCATCTGCAATTGAAAGAAGGCCGCGTCGTGAGGGTAGAGGGCCGGATTCAGGTTGGCCTTGACGGCGGCCAGATAAATGCCATCATCCTCGGCGCCGGGATGGTAGCCCATCACGGAAAAGCCGAGCAACGCGAAGAATACGATCAGCAGAAAGTTGACCGGGAAGTTGCGCCTCAACCGTATGAACCCCGTATACTCAAGCTCAGCATGTCGCCAGCAGTGATAGAACCATCCTACACGCCGGCGGACGGAGCGGCTGAGCGCTCTTTGCCGCTGACAGAAACCGAAGCGCGTGGCCAGGAGAAGCTGGCTTTGGTGATCCCTACCCTACGCGAGGCGGAAAATATTCGCGCACTGCTGGATCACATTTGCACCGTACTCAAACCCCTGGGAATTTGCTACGAGATTCTGGTTGTCGATGACGACAGCAGGGATGGAACCGAGGAGATTGTCTCCGCCATCAGCCTGGAGGATCCGCGCGTGCGCCTGCTGGTGCGCCAGGGAGAGAGAGGGCTTTCCGGGGCCATTCTGCACGGCTGGCGGCACACGGACGCGGCGATTCTGGGTGTGATGGATGCCGACCTGCAGCACCCTCCGGAGCTTCTGCCCGCATTGATTGCCGCCATTCTTGCCGGCAACGATATGGCAATCGGCAGCCGCTACACGGCTGGCGGCCGGCTGGGCGACTGGAATCCGGCGAGGAAGCTGTTTTCCGCGGCGGCGGTGTGGGCAACCTGGCCCATTCAAAGAACGGGGATTCGCGCCAAAGACCCGATGTCGGGCTTCTTTCTGGTTCGCCGCGAGTGCCTGGATCGGATTCGCTTCCAGCCCTCCGGCTTCAAGCTGCTGCTGGAGATTCTGGTGCGCGGCCGCATCCGCTCGGTCGAAGAGGTGCCGTTCGCCTTCGGGAGCCGCTACCGGGGGGCAAGCAAAGCCAACTTCAGAGTGGCCTGGGATTATGGCCTGCTGCTGCTGAGACTCTATGCGGACAGATTCAGCTTTCGCAGGCGCGCGGTCAATTCTTAGGGCATAACGCTTGACGCGTGTATCGGCGCTGGTACTCCAGTTGTATTTGTTTCAGTCCAACCCGATCCGGGCCCAAAGGCCCAGTTGTTTGGCCTATTTTCAGGGGGTTAAAACCCCCTGCTCCCTCCAGAATCGCTATCTGCAACTGTAGTAATAGGATGGCAGTATCCATATGGGATTTTTATACGTTATGCCTCAAAATTGTATTATCCCGGCATTTTGCCTGAAGAATGCATTCAGCAATGTACGATTGTGCGGCATTGCCAGCGTCTAAACTTAAAGAGCAAGCAACGTGATTGCTTCTTAAGACTATCTATCGAATTGGAGAACATGGCTACTCTTACGGCTCCAAATGCTCAAGAGGAGCAGAAAAGCACTTTCCGGTCGCTGCTTCCCGTCACCATTCTGGCGGCGTTTGCCATACGCCTGGTGGTAGTCTGCTTCACTTATCGCGATCTGCCCGACGCAAATAAATTTTATGAGCAGTTTGGCTGGGAGATGGGCTGGATAGCGCGCGCCCTGGCCAGCGGCCATGGATTCAGTTCGCCGTACTACCCCTGGACAGGACCGACGGCGATGCAGCCGCCACTCTATCCCACGCTGCTCTCGCTGGTTTTTCGCCTCTTCGGCATCTACACGCTGACCTCGGGATTCGTCATTCTTTCCATCAATAGCCTGCTCAGCTCGCTGACCTGCATTCCGATCTACTTCAGCGCCAAGTATTCCCTGGGCACGCGCGGCGCAAAGATAGCCGCCTGGGTGTGGGCTTTTTTCCCTTTTGCCATCTACTTTTCCGCCGCCCGCGTCTGGGAGTATTCGCTGACCGGTTTGCTTTTTACCACCTGTTTCTGCATTGCGCAGCGCATACACCGCTCAGCCAACCCGCTGGCGTGGCTGGGCTGGGGCGCACTGTTCGGCCTGACTGCCTATTCAAACCCCGCCGTGCTTTCCACGCTGCCGTTTCTGCTTATTCTGGCGCTTTACAAGGTGCGCCAGCGGGGCGGGCGCTGGTTGCTGAACGGTGCACTTACCAGCCTTGCTTTACTTGCTGTTCTCACTCCGTGGACGGTGCGCAACTACCGGGCCCTGGGCATTCTGTGCCCCATGCGCGACAACTTCTGGCTGGAGGTTTACGACGACAACACGGGCGACGCTTCTCTGGACCCGAGCTCCGCGCATCCTTCCAGCAATCCGGTGGAGATGCACAAATTCCTCACCATGGGGGAGACGGCTTTTCTGGCGGAGAAGCGCACCCTGGCCATTGCTTATATCAAGCAGCACCCGGATTTCGTTATACATAAAACCGTGCGCCGCATGTTCTATTACTGGACCGGGTACTGGAGCTTGTCTGCCGAAGAGATACGGGAACAGCCTTATGAGCCGGCCAATATGTTTTACGTGGGCATTGTCACCCTGCTGATGCTGCGCGGCGCAGGCCGGATGTGGCGCAACAACCGATCCGCAGCCCTGCCATACCTGGTGCTGATCTGCGTGTTTCCGGTGACGTATTACGTTACGCATCCGCTGATGGATTATCAACAGCCCATCGGGCCGGCGATCGTGGTGCTGGCGGTTTCAGGAGCGCTGCCGTTCAAGCGCTTTGGTTCCAGCCGGTACTTTCACTGGGTGGGCGCGGAACGTGCACTCGAACCGGAGTTCGCCCCAACTGCTTCCATGACATCCGACGCCAATTGATCGCCGCGGGCAGCCCGGTTAAATCGAGGGCAACAGCGTGCGTAAAAGCAGAAACGAGGCCACCCCGGCAAAGAACACCAGGGCCATGCGGATGCCGGGCTCGCGATTGACCTCGGGTACCAGGTCAGTGGCGGCGACGTAGAGGGCTACGCCGGCAGAAATGGGTAGGCCATAGGGTAGCCAGGTGGGGATCAGCTCAATGACCAGCACGCCGGCCAGGGTGGCGGCAGCAAGGGCAACGGCAGAGTAGAAGGCTGCCGAGCGGGTACGTCCGCTGGCCAGCATGACCGAAGCCATGGTAAAGCCCTCCGGCGCCTTGTGCAGAAAGATGGCCAGGAAGATCAGCCAGCCGAGCCAGTTGGAGAGCAGGAATCCCGAGCCGATGGCGACGCCGTCAAAGAGTGCGTGCAGGCTGAGGCCGGCCATGACCGAGTTGCCGGTATGCCGGGAGACGAATTCGCCGTGGTGCGTCTCCTCGCCAAAGTGGAAGTGGGAGTTGATGGTGTGTTCCAGCAGGTGCACGATGCAATAGCCGGCCATGATGAGGACGGGGCCGAGGCGCGGGCTGAGGCGGAGGCTTTCCGGCGCCATCTCAATGAGGGCGGTGGCCATGAGGAAGCCGGCGCCGAGCGCGACAAAGTAGCGCAGGTAGCGCTCAATGCCGCGGGCACGCACCAGCACCAGGCCGCCGGCCACATCGGCCAGGGCGGCTATTGCGCCGAGAATGAGGGAGAGCTTGAGCATGCGGCTTATCCGCTGTGCCGGATGTGCATGACGTCGCCATCCTGCACGATGTATTCCTTGCCCTCAAGGCGGAGGGTGCCTTTGGACTTGGCGGCGGCTTCGGAGCCGGCTTCAAGCAGCGTGTCCCAGCGGATGGTCTCGGCGCGGATGAAGTGGTGTTCCAGGTCGGAATGGATGGCGCCGGCGGCTTGCGGGGCCTTGGAGCCCACGGGAACCGTCCAGGCGCGGCACTCGTCCTCGCCGGCGGTGAAGAAGCTGATGAGTCCCTGCAACTCGTAGCTCTTGCGGATGAGGCGGACGAGGCCGCTCTCATGGAGTCCGTAGCTGCCCAGGAACTCCGCTGCCTCTTCGTCGTCCATCTCGGCCAGCTCGGCCTCGACCTTGCCGCAGATGGCGGTGGCGCCGGCGTTGGGCCGGTTGGCCACTTCGTCCAGCTTGAAGCGGGCGACAGCGGCATTGAGATCGTCGCCTAGCGTGGTGCTTTCGCCGATATTCAGCACATACAGGATGGGCTTTTGCGAGAGGAACATGAAGCCGCGGATGAGCTTTTTCTCTTCCGGCGTCATTTCCAGCTCACGGAGCGGCTGTTCCTTTTCCAGGGCTTCTTTGGAGCGGAGGAGCAGAGCCTGCTCGTGCTCCAGATCGCTGGTGCGGCCCTTTTTCAGGTCCTTCTCCAGCCGCTCCAGACGCTTCTCAACCTGGGTCAAATCGCTAATCATCAGGTCGAATTCGACATTTTTGATGTCGCGGAGGGGGTCTATGGGTCCAACGTGGGCAATGGCGTCGTCCTCGAAGGCGCGGAGGACGTGAATGAGTGCGTCGACCTGGCGGAGGCTGGCGAGGAACGCGGTCTCCTTCAGCGCCTCCTGGCCGATGGCGGCTACGTCCACAAACTCAACGGAGGCATAGGTCGTCTTCTTGGGGGAGTAGAGGGCGGAGAGCTTGTCGAGCCGCTCGTCGGGCACGCGGGCCACGCCGATGTGCTCGGTGCGGGAGTGGCCGCGCTCCTCGAGCTTGGCTTTGGTCAAAATCTTGAACAGCGATGTTTTGCCCACCTGCGGCAGGCCGATGATGCCAGTCTTCATGTATGTCCCATAGGGCTCACGGGGAGGATAAGTTATGCGCGCATGAGCCTCTACGATGATACAGGAACGAAGATCAGTGGACAGTGGACAGTGGACAGTGGACAGTGGGCTGTGGACAGTTGTCAGTGGGCTGTCCGGTCCTGGCTTATCTTTACCCAGGTTCTTTTCGCTGCGGCGGATGGAATCTGTTGATTATTTGATTACCCCTCCCCCCTCCCCCCCCCTATGTTTTTAGTCATGTTCTCCAGTTTCAACGAGATACGCTGAGGGTACCGCCGCAAAAATTAGATTCTAAAGGAGTTATTTGCAAAAATTAGATAACAAATGAGTTAATGACGTTTTTGGGAGATATTGACGGACTTTGTACCGTAATACGGGATTTTAGAGCGTTCGGGCCGGGCAAGAAAATCATTCTGGCGGTGCTTTTTCGGGACCTGGAATGGGGGCGAAGGTTCGGGGATGAAGCTCCCGGCTCGCTCTGGAATTCGGTCCGTTGGGCTGTAAAAGATGCCATGAAACGATTGTGCGCCTTGAGGGGGTAATTATCTGCAAACGACGAAAAGGCGGGGAATAGAAGCGAGGCTTGCCGGTGGTTGTCGACCGGGCCAGAGGCTCGCGATCCGGGCGGATGGGGTGAGGGGGATTGATTGCTTAAATGCGGGTGGTTTCGGCGCCGGCTACGAGCACTACCGTCGCGAGTCCCAGCAGGATGACGATGCCTTCCACGCGCTCGCTGCGGTTGTGGAGCTTGTTGAAGTGGATGCGGCTGGGGTCGGCGGCGTCTACGGCGTCGATGGCTCCGCCGGCGGCGATGCGGTCGCGCTCCATGGCGGGAATGATGACGAATTGCGAGTAAACGGTGCAGGCGAGCATCAGCACGACCAGCGCCATGGGCGCCAGCACCGCGCGCGGCTTGAAGAGGCCCCAGGCCGGGGCTAGCGCCAGCAGAGCCAGGGCTACGATGCCGGAAACCAGGCCCATGTTGTGAAGAATGCGGAGCAGATGGCCGACGATGCTGCCGGCGGTGTGGGTGTCAGGCTGCAGTGTGCCGAAGGTGATGGCGGCGACGATGGGGAAGAAAATCTCCGCGCCGAGCCAGACGATGAGCGCGAGAGAGAGAAGGGAGCGGAGAACGGTCTTCATGGGGCAAGAATACTAGGGAATGGGGGATGGGGACTAGGGACTAAGGACTAAGGGACTAGGGACTAAGGGACTAAGGGACTAGGGACTAGGGACTAAGGGACTAAGGGACTAAGGAGATCATTCGTGGCAGGGGCATTGCGGCGGAACAGAATTCAAAAGACGCAGCGAGTTGCATCGGATGCCGATGTGGCCCGCCGCGTGGGGCTATTGATTGCAGGATACAACGGATTGCTAACTGCTTAGTTTTGCCAAAGTGTCCCACTATAGTTATCTTTCTGTTCTCAATCAAGCGTTATATTTTCAACATATGTCCTACAAGAGCCTGTGTCTTCTCGTACTAGTCTGGCTGAGTTGCATGTCACTGTTCGCACAAGACAAGGAAGCTCGCAGTCGTCTAACCACTGCACACGCGCAGTACTACACTCCAACAGTCAGAGGGCTGAAATCCTTTCATTGCGATGCTTCGATCGATTGGAAAGCTATGCTCTCTCGATTCAGTGGTACCGATATTGCTGATGACAACCCAGCTCTCAAGTTTCTTCAGACGGTCCATCTCGCCATCAACGATGATCTGCATGGCAAGGGCGAACTCGAATGGACCAACATGGCCGAACCGCCGGCCGACAGGAAGCCAGGGATGCAGCAGATGCAGGAAGGCTTGCAGACCACAGTATCCGGCTTCTTCCAAACCTTGAATGCGTACATGAACGGCGCCATGGTGCCGGTTCCTGACCGCACAGTGACAGTCACAAAATCTGGGGATGGCGTGCATTTGAGTGGAACGTCGACAGGTATGACTTTAGACGAAGACTACGACAAGAACATGCTACTGACGAAGGTGCTGGTTTCCAGCCCAACGCTCACGGTTCTAGCAAAACCTACATACACAAGTACCGAGGACGGGCTCCTACTTGCATCAGTAACATCACAGATTCACCAGCCACCAACCGCACCGGAGACCGAGGCAACATTCCGCATCGAATATGCAAATGTTGACTCATATCAAATTCCGTCGCATGTCGTCGTCGATATCAAAAATACAGGGACAATTGAGTTTGGCTTCAGTGCGTGCAAGGTGACGGTTGCCGATTGGGCGAAGAAGAATTGAGTCAGGTACCTGCGCTGCTTTGTAGGCAATAGAGCATTTTCAGGAATGGTATAGAGGGATAAGCATTCCCTCAGGGGCTGAAGCCCACGTAGTTTTGGGCTACTTGCGGCACGACTAAAGTCGTGCCCTTTCAAAATGGGTGGTTCGTAAGCCTAGGTAAATCAATTCGCTGTGATAGATGAGCAGATTCTTGTGCTAACCCGCATTTCTCACAGGCAGTGATTTCGAGACGCATTGGTGCTGTAGATGAGCCATTGGCGGTGTTTTTTGGTGTATGCGTTGGCAGCTCATCGCGATTTCAAGCGACAGGCATCCTTTTGAGGTTCGCATCGCGGTTTTGCTCATGGCTCCGCGAGCCTGTTGTCAGGGCAAGGCGAGAGCTGAGTTTGCGGATGTTTCGGTGACGGTCAACAGCGCAGGGCGTGGAAGGCCGCTGTGTATTGGTCTTTCCACGGGTACGCCGAACT
>JARLGF010000012.1 GCA_031296165.1 Occallatibacter sp.
AGCTATTGGTACTGGGTGCGCAACTTGCTCACCGAGGAAGCCGGGCGCAGCCCTGAGTTCGCCGGGCTTCTTCCCAATCTCGTCGATTCCACAAGGCATTTGGAGTGGAAGGACGAAGAGCTTGCCCTGGCAGACTACATTTTTGTGCCCAGCGAACACGTGCGGCGGACTCTGGCGGGCGCAGTCCCTCAGGAAAAAATCCGCATGGTGCACTACGGAGCTCCGGCCATCCGGCGGCGGGAGCGGATCACAACCGATTCTGCGCGGCCGCTACAGGTCTTGTTTGTCGGCGGGTTGGTGCAGCACAAGGGAATCGGCTACCTTCTGGATGCTGTCGATCGTCTTGGTCCCGAGGTCGAGCTCACGCTTGTGGGAAGACGGTTCCGGGCCAATCCTCGCGTAGATGAAGCGGTTCGCCGATGGCGCTGGTTCGAGACGCTGCCGCACCAGCGGGTGATGGATGTCATGATGGAATCGGACGTGCTGGTGTTGCCGTCGCTCGGCGAGGGATTTGGCCTTGTGGTCACCGAAGCACTGGCCTGCGGACTCCCGGTCATCGTCACGCCGAACGTGGGCGCCAGCGATCTGGTTCACGACGGCCAAGAGGGTTTTGTGGTGCCTGTCGGTTCCGCAGACCTGATTGCCGAGCGGTTGCATACGCTCCACGGCGACCGGGAACTGCTGGCTGCGATGTCGCGCAAGGCACTGGCAGCCGCGGCAGAAGCGTCCTGGGAGAGTTATCGCAGCAATTTTGCCAAGACTGTGGAGGCCATCGCCGCGTGCCAGTGAGAAGGCAAATTTCGGCAAGACCGCGCAGCAATAAAATGCCGGCGCTGAAGAAGCTCTTCTGGCTGTATTTTCTGCTGCTGATCTTCGAGGGCGCGCTGCGCAAATGGGTGCTCCCGGGATTTTCCGCGCCTTTGTTGCTGGTTCGCGATCCGGTTGCGGTACTCATCATCCTTGAAGCACATCGCACCAACAAATGGCCGGAACGTTGGTCGCTGGTTATGGGAATTCTGGCATGCGCGCTCCTCGGTCTGTGCGTATGGCAGATGATCCTGGGAGATAACTCGTGGATTGCCGCAGTTTATGGGTTGCGTTCCTATCTGCTCCCCTTTCCCGTGGCCTTCATCATGGGCGAAAACCTGGATCGAGAGGACCTGCGCAAGTTTTGCGCGGCCACATTGTGGCTGATGCTGCCGCTGGCGGCCCTGGAGGCGGCGCAGTACCTTGCGCCGCAAGGTTCGCTTCTGAACGCAGGCGCTTATAAAGGCGCCGAGCAAATTTACTTCGTTGAAGAACACGTCAGAGCTTCGGGCACATTCAGCTTTGTTGCCGGACCGACTTTTTATAACGCAATTGTGGCGGCGCTGCTTTTTTATGGGTTGATGAATAAGAAATTCGCCAAAAAGTTTCTTCTGTGGGCCGCGCTGTTTGCGCTGGTTCTCTCTGTCCCGGTGGTCGGGTCACGCACCCTGGTCGCCGAACTGGCGGGTGTTGCTGTCAGTGCGGGAATTGCCGCGATGTTCGGAGTATCGCAATTCGTCAAGGTGGTCAAGGTTGTCATTCCGCTGGTTGCGGTCTATTTCCTGGTGTCGCTGCTGCCGGTATTTTCTTCCGCCACTGAAAGTCTCAACGCGCGATCAACCAACGCATATTCCACTGAAGGAGGCATGCAGCGCGCGATGGTGCAGCGTACCTCTGGAACCATAATCGATGCGCTGATCAAAACGGACTATTCGAGCCATCCCCTTGGGATTGGCATGGGGCGGGGCGCTGCGGCGGTTTCGGCGCTATCCACCGGCAGGGTGCAATTCGTGGCAGGCGAATACGAATTCGTCCGGGAATTAGTCGAACTGGGCCCCATTCCGGGTATTGCCTTCTCGCTCTTTCGATTTCTGCTGGCGATGAGCCTGACGTTTTCCGCGATCAAATGCGCGCAACGCCGGGAGCCGCTTGCTCTGCTGCTTGTGACGCCGCTCTTTGCCACATTGTGTTTCGGTACGCTGGAGCAGCCGACGGATCAGGGGTTTATGGTGATCTGCGTGGCATTCATCATCGCGGCCATCAGGTGCTCCGGCGTGGGCGTTGAGGGAAAGACCGCGCGTGCGGCAGTTCCGCCGCGACCCGGAAGACCTATCCAGGTGCGTCCCGGTTGGGGAAGCGTCGGGCCGCGGTAGCGTATGCCTCGCGTCAGCAAAGCCGCAGTCACTCGTGGGCCTGTACCACTCGGAGAAAGCCCGTCGGTTCACCTCGACGCGCTGCGTGGATTCGCGGCTTTCTGCGTCGTACTGAACCACTTGCGGGATGCTCTCTTCGTGGACTATGAGGCGATTGCGCAGCACAATCCATTGAAGGCGGCGGCGTATCTGGTTTCCGGCATGGGCCGCCAATCGGTCATCGTTTTTTTTGTGCTCAGCGGTTACCTGGTTGGCGGCAGCGTTTTGCGTTCTGTGCGCTCAGGGACCTGGTCCTGGAGACCTTACCTTTTGGCGCGGCTCAGCCGGCTCTACGTTGTACTTCTGCCTGCATTGCTGCTCGGAGGGGCACTGGACTGGCTGGGAATGCACATGCCGGGGACCGAAGCCGTCTACAGCGGCCATTCGGGGATGCATGCGCTGGCCGTCAATGTTCACGGCCTGCTTACGTGGCCGGTCCTGGCAGCGAATGTCCTGTTTTTGCAGTCCCTCGAGCTGCCCGGAATGCGCTCCAGTCCGATACTACCCTTCGGTTCCAATGGGGCGCTGTGGAGCTTGAGTTACGAATTCTGGTACTACCTTGCCTTTCCGCTTCTGGTTTTCCTGCTGGCCAGGAGCCAGTCCTGGAAGATACGCGTCCTCTCCTGCCTCGGTCTCCTGGCCTGGGGATGGTTTGTAGGATTGAGTGTCTTTCTCCTGGGCCTTACCTGGCTCATGGGGGCGTTGATAAATTTCCTGCCTGCCTTTCCGGCGCGCCGGCCTTGGGTGCGTGTACTTGCCGTTGTCCTGGCCATGGTGCTTTTTGCAGCTGGGCTAGTCGAGAGTAAGTTGCTGGGCTCACTCCCATCCGATCTCGTATTGGGTCTGGCGGTGACCGCAATGATATGGGTTATACTTCAATGCGCTACGGCGCCCCTGCCTGCATTTTATGTACATCTGGCCCGCCGCGCAGCGCACTCTTCCTACACGTTGTACCTGGTGCATTTGCCTATGTTGATTTTTCTCAAGGCGACCCTGCACTTGCCGCGCGCTTATCCGGGCTGGCATGCCGGTCTTGTCGGCGC
>JARLGF010000105.1 GCA_031296165.1 Occallatibacter sp.
AAAAAGACACTATGGATCGATTGTGCGCCTGGGTGGGGTAATTATCTGCAAATAGCTGCGGTGCGGCAGACACGCTGCGCGTTTTTGGTTCGTGGCGTTTCAGTCTGGCGGCGATAATCGGCGAAATGCGGCGCTGCAGAGGCAGTGAAACCTGCTCGCCAGCGCGTCATTTCGGATGGATTGGCAGTTTTTGGCGTGTTTTCCGCGCAAAAACAGGCTGGATTTCTGTGGAAACGCATCCATTTCACGATGGAGCTGTGAAATGGGGCACCGGGCTGCTGGTCTGAATGCGCTCGTTCTATGGATGCGAGTTTCGTCCCGGCCCTACGGGACGGGGTGGGCTGTGGGGGACGATGACCCAGGGTTTCGTCCGCGCGGCGGACTCCACCCATGGGCTATTTTCGTGTCCTCCCTAGAGCATTTTCGATTCACATGTTGACGTTTGGAGATCGTGGAAGGTGGCTTTTTCTTAAGGAAAAAGCCACTCAGCTTCCAGGATTCTGTAAAGAGCAGAATCGAAAATGCTGTAACGGGAGACTTTCCGCGTAGACAGAGCATTGAAAATGCTGTGGCGATGGGTGATGAACGGCGGAAAACAGGCCGATCCAAAAAGTTGACAGGCTGCAAAAAAGCTCGCCGATGCGGTGAGCTTTTTTGCAGCCTGTCAACTTTTGATCCTATCCAGAAAACCGACTGAACGCCGTGGAGTTACTGCCGCGGCGCGAAGTACCCCTTTTTGGCGCGCGCCTGGTAGCGCCGGTCGTTGCAATAAAGATAAATGGGGCGAAATGAGCCGTCATACTTGAAGTCGGCCGGCGTATACGTCAGCGCGTACTGGCTGCGCAGTTCTTCTTCAATCTGCTGAAAGCTGTTGGAAACCTCTTCGACCGAGGGAGGGAAGAAGACCTGACCGCCGGTGTCCTCGGCCATCTGTGCCATCGCCTTATCACCCCTGCCGCGGCTTGGCGTCCAGTTGGTGCTGATGGCGTAAATGATGGTCTCCGCGCGCTGGCACTCCTTGATGGCCTCGTCGGCATGAACGCGGCTCTGGTTGTCATCGCCGTCGGAGAGCAGAACCATGGCCTTGCGCACCGGTTCCTGGCCGCGTGAAATGTCGAGCAGCTTGTCGCGGCAGGCCGTGTAAACGGCATCGTAGAGCGCGGTGCCGCCGCCGGGACGAAGCCGGTTGATGCCTGTTTCCAGGCCGTCAATGTTGTTGGTCCAGTCCTGGGTCACGTTGGGCGTCACATCGAATCCCATGACGAAGGCGCGATCGCTGCGGGCCTTGAGAATCTGCAGCAGAAACTCGGTTGCGGCCTGCTGCTCAAACTGAAAGCGGGAGCGAATCGAGGTGCTGGCATCGATCACGATGCCCACGCGGAGCGGCAGGTTGATCTGCTGGTGGAAGGAGTTTACCCGGGCCGGGGCCTTCTGGTCGTCAAGCAGGGCAAAGTCGCTCTGTTTCAGGTTGGGGTTATAGTTTCCGTGCCTGTCAGTGACGGTGAAGATGAGGTTGACCTCATTGACGCCCAGTTTGATGGTGGGCGCGTTCACATCGTTCTGCGAGTCGGCGGGCGCGGGTGGCGCCTGCGGGACTGCCGTCTGCTGTGCTGCCGGAGGCGGGACGGGCTGGGGGGCTGTTTGCTGAGCTGGCAATGAAACGACAGGAAGCGCGGCTGCGAGCACAAGGCCTATGAAATGTCTGGTCATGACTTACCCATTTTAGCAATCGCGCCCTTACTGCGCACCCGTACTACCGGCTTCACAGTGCCGGGGGCGGGAGCGCAGCCTTCCAACCGGGTCAGGAACTCCTCCAACTCCCTGGGAAGCGGCGCCTCCAACTGCAGCAGTTTCCCCGTGAGGGGGTGAGTGAACTCGAGCTGCGCCGCGTGCAGAAAGTTCCGTCCGAGCCGGAGTTTTTCCGGATCGGACTTGCGCCGGGCGGCCTTGGACTGCGCGGCTTGCGCGGCTACCTGGTCAGTGAGTTGTCCCGCGCCGCCATAGAGCGTGTCGCCCACAACCGGGTGTCCGATCGACGCCATGTGCACGCGAATCTGATGCGTGCGTCCGGTCTCAATGCGCACCTTGACCAGGGTGAATTTTCCAAAGCGATTGGAAAGCCGCCGAACCACCTCGTAGTGAGATATGGCGGTGCGTGCATTTTCCTGAGGCTTTGCCGTCATGCGCGTGCGCCGCACCGGATCGCGGCCTACGCCGGCGTTGATGGTTCCCTTTTGCCGCTCCACCGTTCCCTGGACCAGCGCGATATAAGTCTTCTTCATCCGGCGGCTGGCAAACATTTCGCCCAGGGCCGCGTGAGCACGGTCGTTTTTGGCTACAACAATCAAGCCGCTGGTGTCCTTGTCCAGGCGGTGCACGATGCCGGGGCGCAGGTCGCCTCCAGTGGAGGAAAGCGCCTTGAAGCGGAAGAGCAGCGCGTTGACCAGCGTGCCGCGGCTGCGCACGTCCTCGTTTTGCCCCGACCCGGCGTGCACCATCATCCCGGCCGGCTTGTTCACCACCGCCAGGTCGGCATCTTCAAACACTACGTCCAGGGGAATGTCTTCCGCTGTGGCCTTGAGCGGCGCGGGACGCGGCTCGCCTGTAATGGCGATTCGCTCGCCGCCGCGCAGCTTGAGAGACGGCTTCTCGCGCTCGCCATTGACCAGGACATCGCCCTGTTCCATGAGCATCTGCACGCGCGAGCGGCTCACGCCCTCCAGTTGCGAGGCAAGAAATTGATCGAGCCGCTGCCCGGAAGCCTCTGGCGGCACGTCGATGGCGCGCAGTGCATTTTCTCCGGCTTCAACCATGTTCGGCCTCATTTTTCGTACCTTGATGGGCAGTTCCCGGATTTGTGACAGCAGATTCCTTGTCTGGTTTGCCCGTTGCTTTGCGCTCCAGCAGCACCAGCGCACCGGCCAGCACCAGCAACACCGCAGCGGCCTGCGGCCCATCCAGAGCGCCGCGCAGCAGTGAGCCGCGACCGATTGGGTCGCGAACCAACTCGGTGATGTAGACAGCCACGCCGGTCCCCATCAGCCATAATCCGGCCAGATCGCCCTGACGGCGCCGCTCCGGCAACCAGACCAGCAAGAAGATGGAGAGCGTTAAAAAAGCCAGCGCCGCATAAGCCTGCACAGGATGCAGCGCAATACCCAGCGGCGTGCCGCTCCAGCGCGCGGCCAGCGGACTGGTATAAATCACGGCCCAGCGCACGGTAGTTTCAGTCCCGTAGCCCGACCCAGCCAGCAAGGCGCCCAACTGCTCAAAGGCCAGCCCCAGCGTGAGGGGTGCGGCCAGCACGTCGACCGTGGTCCAGAAGGGCATCTTCTGCCGGCGAATCACCAGCGCAGCAGCCCCCAAGCCCATGAACGCTCCTGCCACAGCCAGCAGCGGGTGATGAATCATGGCCAAACCCAGCATCCATGAAGGATGACTGCGCAGGTCGCTCCAGTTGAGGACAATGAGCAACAGGCGCTGCCCCAGGAGCGCCGCAAACAGGCTCACGATGCAGAGATTCCACACCTGCGCGGGGTTCAGGCCCGCCATGCGCGCCGTGCGCTGAGCCAGCAGTAGCGCCAGCAACACGCCCACGGCAGCCGAGGCGCCATAGGCCGGGATGAGGATGGAACCGATATGGAAAAGGACTGGATGCACCTGAGTCAGCATACGGCATTTGGACTTAAGCCGTTGCAGGACTATGCAAGGGAAGTAGAATCCGACCCACGGGGCCGTGGTTGATGCGCTGGTGAACCCTTCCTAAGAAGGTGGAGCTCTCCGCGGTTCATTAGGCATTCCGGACTGGCGGACACGGCACACAGAACCGATTGTCGAGTTGAGCCCCTGTTCAATGAATGTTGGTTCAACCAGCGTTGATCGCCCACCTGCTTTGCAGGCCGGTTTCTATTGCGGATA
>JARLGF010000106.1 GCA_031296165.1 Occallatibacter sp.
CCTGCGTGGTAGAAACGAATGAACAGGGTCAGCCGGCACAGATTTTCAGGCCGGAACGGGGCGGGTGCGGTGCATCTGCCGGGAGGGTTGCCGTTCCTTCGCCGCCGCCGCCGGCCCCCCTGAATTTGCGGTAAGGAAAGCCCTCTTACGACCTATGAGCGCCGGCCAACCAGCTGAATTGGAGATGCTTTTCGGAGACTATCCGCTCGACCAGGCCTTCGACGAGATGCGCCAGGCCGGCGGCGACCTGCGCCCTCAATACCGTGCTCTGGCCGAAACCCTGGCGCGGCTGCCCCACGATGAACTGCAGCGCCGCAAGCAATCCGCCGACCTCTCGTTCCTGACTCAGGGCATCACCTTCACCGTATACGGCCGCGATGAAGGCACCGAGCGCATCTTTCCCTACGATCTGCTGCCACGGCTGATCACCGCCTCCGAGTGGGACCGCATCGAACGCGGCCTCACCCAGCGCATCACCGCGCTCAACCTCTTCCTCCGCGACGTTTACTCCGACGCCAAAATCCTGAACGACCGCATTATTCCCCGCGAGCTGGTTTACAGTTGCAAGCACTACCGCCGCCAGATGCGCGGCCTCCAGGTCCCGCGCAACGTCTACATTGCCGTCGTCGGTTCCGACCTGCTCCGCTTGAACACCGGCGAATTTGTCGTTCTTGAAGACAACCTGCGCGTGCCCTCCGGCGTCAGTTACATGCTCACCAACCGCCGGGTCATGAAGCGCACCTTCCCTGAACTCTTCCACAGCTACGGCGTCCGCCCCATCGAGCATTACCCGCAGCTTCTGCTGGCCACGCTCCGTTCGCTGGCCCCTGAAGGCCGTCCCGAACCCAACATCGTGCTGCTCACCCCCGGCGTCTTCAACTCCGCCTACTTCGAGCACACCTATCTGGCTCGTCAGATGGGCATCGACCTGGTCGAGGGCCGCGACCTCGTTACCCACGACAACATTGTCTACATGCGCACCACCGACGGCCTCAAGCGCGTCGATGTCATTTACCGCCGCGTCGATGACGATTTCAGCGATCCGCTCGTCTTTCGCAGCGACTCGTCCCTGGGTTGCGCCGGCCTCTTCAACGCCTACCGCGCCGGCAACGTCACGGTCACCAACGCCTTCGGCACCGGTCTGGCAGACGACAAGGCGGTCTACGCCTATGTGCCGCGCATGATCCGCTACTACCTCAACGAAGACCCGATTCTGCCCAACGTCGAAACCTACCTGCTCAGCGAGGACAAGGAGCGCCAGCATGTGCTGGCCAACCTGGACAAGCTCGTGGTCAAGGCCGTGGGAGAAAGCGGAGGCTACGGCATGTTGATCGGCACGCAATCCACGGCCCGCCAGCGCGAAGAGTTCGCCCGCCAGATTCAAGCCAATCCGCGCAATTACATTGCCCAGCCCACGCTCGATTTTTCCCGCGCCCCGTGCCTCATCGGCAATCGCCTGGAGCCGCGCCACGTGGACCTGCGGCCTTACGTTCTGTTCGGCGACAAGGTAAACATCGTTCCCGGAGGCCTTACCCGCGTAGCCCTCGAAAAAGGCTCCCTGGTGGTCAACTCCTCGCAGGGCGGCGGCAGCAAAGACACATGGATTCTGGAGCAATAGACCTTCACGGAGTTCGGGAGAAACAATGCTATCGCGCGTTGCCGACAGTCTCTACTGGATGAGCCGCTACCTCGAGCGGGCGGAGAATACTGTTCGCCAGCTCGACGTGACCATGAGCCTCATGCTCGACACCGGCGGTGACAGCGACGAAGCCCGCTGGAAGCGCCTGATGGATTCGCTGGGCAAGAAAACCGGCATGGAGTGGAGCGGCAACCTGGAATCCATGGCCCACGCCCTGGTCTTCGACAGCCTCAACCCCGCCTCGGTCACCTTTTGCGTCAACGGAGCGCGCGAGAACGCTCGCCAGGTGCGCGAGGAGATTTCCACCGAGCAGTGGCAGCGGCTAAACCGCCTCTTCCACCAGATGCACTCTCCCCATGCGCAAACCCAGTTCACCTCCAACATCAACGATGCGCTCACCTCCATCCTCGACGGCATTCACCTGTTCAAGGGCGTCAGCGACACCACCATGATTCACGGCCAGGGCTGGCAATTCATCCGCCTCGGCCGCTATCTCGAGCGCGCTTACGCCACGGCCACGCTGCTTGAGGTCTACCAGCCCAGCCTGTTCAGCCCGCTGGAAAACGACCACTCCGGCCACCAGTACCTTGAATTGGTCGGTCTGCTGCGTTGCTGCACATCGTTCGAGGCCTATTGCCAGGTCTATACAGCCGACCTCGCCCCCGACCGCATCCTGGAGTTTCTGCTCCTCAACCACGACTTTCCCCACGCCATTCGCTACTGCGCGGACTGTGTACGCAACGCCATCGAATCCATCCAGCGCACCGGCGGCCGCCGTCCCCCGGAAGAGTTGACCGCAGCCATCGGCAGGCTGCACGCCATGCTTGGCTACTCCACCATCGGCGAGATCGTGGCCGGCGATACCGCCCTCTTCCTGCACACCGTACGCGAGCTGTGCATGCGCATCCACGAGCTCATCTACCGCTACTACGTGCACTACTCCATCCAGTCCGCATTGGCTGTTTAACCGGGAGCGACCATGAATTTTTATTCCATCAGGCACCTGACCCGCTTCCGCTACTCGCATCCCATCAGCGAGAGCATCATGGAGACGCGCATGCACCCGCGCTCCGACTCCAGCCAGCACTGCCTCACCTTCTCGCTTTCCGTCAGCCCGCGCTGCCGCGTCTTCAGCTATCGCGATCACCTGGGCAACACCGTCCAGCACTTTGACATCCCCGGAGAGCACAACCAGCTCGTCATCGTTGCCGAGTCCGTCGTCGAGCAGCAGGTGCTGCCTGACGTGCCGGCCTTTCTTTCCCCCGATGCCTGGAGTGCGCTCGACGACCTGATCGCTGCCGGCGACTACTGGGAGATGCTGCTCCCCTCCACCTTCGCCGTCGAGACGCCCGCGCTCACCCTGCTGGCCAAGCAGATGGGCGTCACCCGCCGCGACGATCCCTTGCAGTTGGTGCAGGAGCTCAACCAGCGCCTCTTCGACTACTTTGAATACGAGCCCCGCTCCACGCGCGTCGACTCGCCCATCGACGAGGCCATCGTCAGCGGCAAAGGCGTCTGCCAGGACTTTGCCCACACCATGATCGCCTTGCTCCGCCACGTCCGCATTCCCGCCCGCTACGTCTCCGGCTACCTCTATCGCAGTCGCGAAGATCACGATCGCTCCACCCCCGACGCAACCCACGCCTGGGTCGAGGCGCTCATCCCTTTTCTTGGCTGGGTGGGTTTCGACCCCACCAACAACCTCGTCGCTCATCACCGCCACATCCGCACCGCCGTGGGCCGCGACTACGCCGACGTCCCGCCCACCCACGGCGTTTTTCGCGGCAGCACCGGCAGCGAACTCTATGTCGCCGTGCAGGTCGAAGCCAGCGAGCAGCCGCCCGCTCTGGACCGCAAAATGCCCATTCCCGACGATTGGAGTGTCCTGGTCGAGCGCGCCCAGCAGCCGCCTGAGCCCCGCGTCCCATTTATCGATTTGCAGCAAATGCAGCAGCAGCAACAGCAGTAGATTCGCGCATTTGCTGTCTGAATAACCAGTCTGTTTTTTGAGCCGATTTGCGGATTTTTGTTGAATTTAAAGTTAATATCCGTGAAAATCAGATCATTCTTTAACCAACATGGCGCTTCTCTCCGATGACGCCTGTTTTTTTATGACTCGCTGCTGCATGGTCTCAGGATTACATTGCTGGCGGCTCTTCCAGCGGAGTCGAATTCTTTCACAGATAGCATTGTCCACTGTGGGCCTCCACGAGGCCTGCAAATCAAAAACAAGTTCAAGAGCTACACCTGTATCACACGATGAACAGCAACACTTTTGGAGGAACTGCCGTGAAACGATCCGTTTGGGGATGGATGCTTTGTTGTACGCTTTTGTCCGCTACCCTCGCATTTGGCCAGAGCGCAACCACGTCCCTTCGCGGCACAGTGAAGGACCCGAGCGGTGCACTCGTTCCGGAAGCGAAAGTCACGCTCGCTGACAAAACCAAAGGCAAGACGGTGAACGCCACTGCGGATAGCGCCGGAAATTATATCTTCCCGCAGATCCCGCCTGCCAGGTACACGATTACGGTATCGGCTGCCGGCTTCGGCATCCAGACCAAGACTGCCGAACTGCTGGTCAATCAGCCGGCCACCATCAATTTCGCTCTCACGGTTGAAGCCAGTACCGTCACCGTGGACGTCAGCGCGACGGCGCAAACCCTCAATACTTCGGACGCTACGATGGGTGACTCGGTTGGCAACTCGACCATTGCAGCGCTGCCCATGGAGGGCCGCGATCCCATCTCGCTGCTCACTCTGCAGCCCGGTGTCCTCTATCTCGGCAATCCTGAAGAGAACAGCACCAACGACAGCCGCAGCGGCTCGGTCAACGGCGGACGCTCCGATCAGGGCAACATTACCCTCGACGGCATGGACGACAACGATCAGCTCAAAGGGACTGCCTTTAGCGGCGTACTGCGCTCCACCATGGATTCAACTGAGGAGTTCCGCGTTACCACCTCGAACGGTACTGCCGACGCGGGCCGCAGTTCCGGCGCGCAGGTGGCGCTGGTCACCAAGAGCGGTTCCAATGGCTACCACGGCGCGCTTTATGAGTATTACCGCCCAACCAACACAGTTGCCAACAACTGGTTCAACAAGAGTCAGCAAATTTCTCAAGGCCTGCCCAACAGGCCGCAGAAATATGTGCTGAATACCTTCGGCGGCTCCCTGGGCGGCCCCATCAAGAAGGACAAGCTTTTCTTCTTTTTCAATTACGAGGGCTTGCGTCAGGCCATCAGCGACGTCGTTACAGCGACTGTGCCCACCGCCCAGTTTTACCAGGGCCAGCTCGGCTATATCAACAATGCTGGAGTTGCAACGTATCTGACCTCCACGCAGGTCGGCACGCTCGATGCTGGCTGCTCAACCAATGTCACTTGCGGCGTGAACCCGAACGTCCAAACATACTTCGGCTCTCTTAAGACCGCCGGAATCGTCGGCGTCAGCGGTATTGCGGGGGATGGCATCAACAGCGCAGGCTACGTTTTTGTCTCGCCCGCGCCCAAAACGCAGAACACCAGCATCTTGAAACTCGATTACAGCCTCACCGCTCATCAGCAG
>JARLGF010000107.1 GCA_031296165.1 Occallatibacter sp.
ATGTGGAAGTGTTGCGTGTAGGCGGTAACCGAAACAGGCAAGAACTTCAGATCGAATTCTACGATTGGGTTGAGTATAGCACGGAACTGCAATTCGTTTCGGATAAAGCACGGACAATTGCATAAACTCCGGATTCGCGCCGCCGTGAGTGTTCCCGACGAGCCCTTGCGGGCTGAAAATCGCAGTTTTTCAGGCGAAGGATGCGGCCTGGAGGCGAAATTTGGCAATTTAGGGCGTTTTCGGAGTGCGCGTAAACTTATGAGAAACAGAACAGCAATCCCCGTTCCCAGGCTTACCGGAACATCCGCGCATCGAAATGAAACGGCTGGGGCGTCTCGACCTGGATCTCCGCAATCGCGGGGTACTGCGGATTCAGCAGCACATTCCACTCCGAGCGCAGCGCCGCCGACGGAACCGCGATGGCCAGCGAACTCTTCTCAAGAATCCACTTGTCCCCAATGGCCCGCAGGGGCTCGAAGTCGTCCATCCACCAGCCCACCGGCAGTTGATCCGGCTCAAGCCGCTGCGCCGGTTCTCCCCTGGGAAGCTGGGCTGCAATCGAGACCAGATCGTCGGGTTGGAGGTTAGGCTCGAGGTGGACAAACAACTCGATGGCCGCCAGCGCCAGGGAAGAGGATGCATAGATCATGGGCATACCGGGCGTGTTCCAACGGCCACCGAAGCGCCGCGCCCCCAGTCCGGAGAACGCTTCCCCGGCAAACCGCGCGCGGCAGATGCGCCAGATTTGCATCAGCTATAAACGCCGTAGGCGATGCGGCCCAGAATGTTCTCAACCTCGCGGACGCCGGGATCGGTGTCCAACTGGTCCAGAGGCCGGCCACCGCGCAAGGCGCGATTCGGCGTCTTGAGCCACGCCGCCGCCTTGTCGCCGTCGCCCAGCGTTTCCGCCGCTGTTGAATAAACCTGGGCCAGCCGAACGGCCCGGTCCGACTCGGCTGCCGTAAGCCGGGAATGCTGCGCCAGCCGCCGGGTGAGCGTGCGCTGAGGAATGCCAATTTTTTCAGAGATCTCCGCCTGACGGATGTCGAGCCGGTCAGCCAACAGCAGGAGAGCCTTTACCGGGAGCCCTTCGCGCACCAGCTCGGCCAAGGCTCCGCCTTTGCCCATCGGCCTGCCGAGAACGAGTTCCCCGCCCAGCACATCGGGTACGGAATGAGTGGCCATGGTCAGCCTCTGCTCCCAATATACGCCAATTGGCTAATTAGAAATAGCCAATTTACGCGATCACGGCCACTTTGGCCCGCTTGCCCAGGCGCACCACCAGCCGCGCCGGAAGACCAGCCACCGAAATCAGCGCTCCACTGGTGACTTCTCCCTCCAGCTTCACAGCCTTTTCAGCGATCTTGCGGTTGGCCTCGGAGCCGGAAGCTGCAAGGCCCATGTGGACCAGCAGTTTCGGCAGGCGAATCTGGTTTGGCTCAGGACCGGAAATATCGGCAAAAGCAACGGACACCTCTTCCAGGTCCTCGCTTTCGCACTTCTGCTGGAACATGAGCGCCCAGTTTTCATCGGCGCTGAGGGCCGCGGCCTCGCCGTGGAATCCGGCGGTGATGGTTCGCGCCAGGCGCTTCTTGGCTTCCATGGGGTGCAGCTTTCCGGCAGCAACTTCGGCCTGGAGCGCATCCACTTCAGACTGTTTCAAGTCAGTCAGGAAGACCCAGTACTTCCACATCAGCTCGTCGTTGATGCTCATCAGCTTGCCGTACATTTCAGCCGGCGGCTCGTTGATGCCGATGGCATTGCCCAGCGATTTCGACATTTTCTGCACGCCGCCGAGGCCTTCGAGAATGGGCGTCATCAGGACGATTTGCGGCTTCTGGCCGTAGTGGCGCTGCAACTCGCGGCCACAGAGCAGGTTGAACTTCTGGTCGGTGCCACCCAGTTCCACATCGCACTCCAGAGCGACGGAGTCGTAGCCCTGCATGACGGGGTAGAGAAATTCATGCAGGCTGATGGGCTGCTCGGCCTGGTAGCGCTTGTGGAAGTCGTCCCGCTCCAGCATCTGGGAGACGGTAAAGTGCGCCGTGAGCCGGATGATTTCCTCGTATCCCAGCTTGCCCAGCCACTCGGAGTTGTAACGGACTTCGGTGGCCTTTTCGTCGAGAATCTTGAAGACCTGATTCAGATAGGTCTCGGCATTGAGGCCAATCTGCTCCCGCGTGAGCGGCTTGCGGGTCACGTTGCGGCCGGTGGGGTCGCCGATGAGCGCGGTGAAGTCGCCCACGAGGAAAATGACCTGATGGCCCAACTGCTGAAAGTGGCGCAGCTTGCGCATGAGCACCGTATGACCCAGGTGCAGGTCGGGAGAGGTGGGGTCGAAACCGGCCTTTACGCGCAAGGGGCGCCCGGTTTTGCGGCTGTCTTCAAGGCGCTCGCGCAGGTCGCTGACGCGGATGATTTCCGCCGCGCCCTTCTGAAGCAGGTCCATCTGCTGGTCTACGGGTAGAAATTCTTGCATGTCAGAACAAGTATAAAGTTCACGGGGCAGCAGTCCTGCCGAAACGTACGAATTGAGACGGATTCAATGTGCAGTGTGCATCTTCCCGATCCCGCTCATCATCCAACCCCCAGGAGAAAATGTCCCCATGTCATCCGTAACTGGTCGTGCAGTGCAGGTTCCCGCCGCGGGCGGAGCCTTTGAGATTGTTCAGCGAGAGTTTCCCGAACCGGGTCCAGGGCACGTGCGCATCCGCGTGGAAGCTTGCGGCGTTTGTCATAGCGACGCCATTACCAAATTTGGTGTTTTTCCCGGCATTGCGTATCCGCGCGTTCCCGGCCATGAGGTGGCAGGGGTGCTGGATGCGGTGGCGGCGGATGTGCCGCTGTTCAAGCCCGGCCAGCGCGTGGGCCTGGGCTGGCACGGAGGCCACTGCAACTACTGCGCACCTTGCCGCCGCGGGGACTTTATCCTCTGCGAGAACGGACAAATCTCCGGCGTCAGTTTTGACGGCGGCTACGCCGACTATGTAATTGCCCCAGCCAACGCGTTGGCGTTGATTCCGGACGATCTGGCCGAAGTGGATGCCGCGCCACTGATGTGCGCCGGCGTAACCACTTTCAACAGCCTGCGCAACAGCGGAGCCCGCCCCGGCGACACGGTAGCCATCCTCGGCATTGGCGGACTAGGACACCTGGCGGTGCAGTTCGCAGCCAAGAGCGGCTATCGTACCGTGGCCATTGCCCGGGGGCAGGACAAAGCTCCGCTCGCGCGGCAGCTCGGCGCGCATATCTACATTGACAGCACGACCCAGGACCCGGCTGCGGAACTCCAGAAGCTGGGCGGCGCCAAAGTCATTCTCTCCACCCTGACCAACGCCGAGGCACTTGCCGCCGCCGTGAATGGCCTTGGGCCCAACGGAAAGCTCGTCATTGTCGGCGTGCCCGACAAGCCTTTTGAAGTGAACGCCGGTACGCTGATTATGGGAAGCCGGTCCATTGCCGGCTGGCCTTCGGGCACCGGCATGGACTCGGAAGACACGCTCAACTTCAGTGCGCAGACCGGTGTACGGCCACTGATTGAAACCTATCCGCTGGAACGCGCCGCCGAGGCCTTTGACCGCATGATGAGCGGCAAGGCGCGCTTCCGCGTGGTTCTCAAAACCGGGGCATAAAGCCCTTGTATCGGTAAGCTATTGTGCCTGTCCGCCGGTTTCGGCGGGCAGGAGCTTTTCCACCGCGTTCGCAATGACTGGCGACTTCGCAGCCTTGGCGAGCTTGTCGGTCATGACCTGGAAGTGATACCCCATCACGGCCAGGGTCATGGCTGCGCCCACACAGTGACGATAGCGCGTGGCGACGGTCGCTAGAAACTTCCAGTAACTCCAGCGCTGCCGGCTGAAGATTCCCTGGCGAACGATCGAGGTAACGAAGGCGCGCACATTGCCGCGGGTGAGCCACTGCTGGCGGGAGGTTTGCTCCGCGGACCTGGGATGGGTGCGGCTCAGGTAAAGCTTGACGCGCTCATAGTAAGCCGCGCTGGAGTAAATCTGCTTCAACACCGAGCGGTAGCCCTCGATCAACTTCGTTGCATCCATGTTTGGAAGAAAGTTGAGCTTGTCGTCTGTATTGTCGCCATGACCTTCATCCAGGATTCGGCCCTCGCGCCATAATCGCCGGAAGAGCTGGGTTCCAGGCATGGCTTGCAGCAGGCCGACCATGGCGATGGGAATGCCGCTCTTCTGGATGAATTCGACCATGCGGTCGAAGATGTCGTCGCGGTCGGTGTCGAAGCCAAGGATGAAACCGCCCATCACCTGCATTCCGTAACTCTGGATGGTGGCCACGCTTTCAAGCAGGCTGCGCCGGGTGTTTTGCAGCTTGTTGCTGGCGATAAGGCCCGATTCATCGGGAGTTTCAATGCCCAGGAAGACGGAAACGAAGCCGGCGTCTTTCATCAACTGCATCAACTCCGGATCGTCGGCCAGGTTGAGCGAAGCCTCGGTATTGAAGTCGAAGCTGGTTTTGTATTGGCTGCGCCACTCGGCCAGAGCCACGCACAACTCCTTGGCGCGCGCCTTGTTGCCGATGAAGTTGTCGTCGACGATAAACACCGCCTCGCGCCATCCGGCGGCACGCAACTGGTCCAGTTCAGCCAGCACCTGCGCCACAGCCTTGGTGCGCGGACGCCGGCCGTAGATTTCGATGATGTCGCAGAATTCGCAGTTGAAGGGGCAACCGCGGGAGTATTGCACGGCCATGGTGGAGTAGCGATTCATTTTGATCAGACTCAGGTCGGGCAGCGGGCTAGTGGACATCTCCGGGCGCTCCGCAGCTTGATAGATGGGCTTGGCTGTCCCTTGTTCCAGGTCCCTTGCCAGCTCGCGAATCAAAGCTTCGGCCTCGCCGATCACCACGTGGTCCACCTTGAGTTCGGCTGCCGGCAGACTGCTGGCGATGGGACCACCCACCACGGTGCGCAGGCCGCGCGCGCGGCAACGCTCCACGATGGCTAACAGCGAGTCACGCTGGATGTGCATGCCGCTTAGCAGAACCACATCGGCCCAGGCCAGATCGCGGTCGCGCAACTGTTCCACGTTGGTGTCAACCAGACGCTTTTTCCATGTGTCCGGCAGGAGGGTAGCCACCGTCATCAGTCCCAATGGAGGCTGCGCAGCCCGCTTGCCCAGAAACTTGAGCGCATGTTTAAAGCTCCAGTATGTCTCGGGGAATTCCGGGTAGATCAAGAGAGCATTCATGGATAACCTCCGCTGGGGAGAAAGGCGGCAGACCAGCACGAATGCGCAGGTCCACGGTTTTCAGCGCATCGTAGTCCGGTGCGGCTACGCTCAAAACGGCGCACGACTCCTGTTATCAATTTTTCCCATTGGGCTGCTGGAAAACTGTACAAAAGGAATCACATTGCCGAGGAAAGTGGGCAAGCGCAAACCGGGAACAGAAGCCATAAACGGTAATAGGGGACGAGCTGAAGCCCGCCCCCTATTACCGCTACAGATTTGTAAATCTTGCTTCTATGACGCCCGATGTTGGCGACGCTGTCATGCTTGTTTTACATCCACTTCTATTTCTGCTCGTGCGGATAGGCAAACTGCACGGTCTCGATGGAGTAGGGAGTAACGGGCACTGTCACCTGGCTGGAATCGACCAGTGTCAGAGCCGCGCCTTCCGGCTTCTCCATTAGGTTGGTGAACGTCGCCGCAGTTGCGCCCTTGGGAACGGTCAGTTGAACGTCGCCGCTCTTGCCTGCCCATTCGTAGAAACGCAGGATCAACGCGTCGGTATCCTCGGCCTTCTTCACCGCGGTCAGAACCACATCGTCG
>JARLGF010000108.1 GCA_031296165.1 Occallatibacter sp.
CCTGCTTCCAAGCGGATTTCACGCCAAATTTAGAGCGGTTCTCCAATAGATATACTCCTGACAAGACCATGGCAGGCGGCTTTTCCTTGAGGAAAAAGCCACTCGGCAGCATGGGTTTCGGTGTACAGCAATTGGAGAACCGCTCTAGCGGGCGCACTCTGCAATGTCGCGCAGCAGGGCGTCCACGCGGGCCAGGTCCGTGTCCCAGGCAAACATGAAGCGCGCCGCGCCACCAATAAAGGTATAGAACTTCCAGCCGCGCTTATTCACCCGGTCGAGAATATCGCCGGTGGCCGTCAGAAATACCACGTTGGCTTCGACAGGCGAGGCAATAGAGACGTTGGGAATGCCGGCAACTCCCTTGGCAAAGTACTGCGCGCACTTGTTGGCATGAGTGGCATTTCTCAGCCAGGCGCCGCTCTCCAGCATCACCACCCAGGGCGCGGCCAGGAAGCGCATCTTGGAGGCAAGCTGTCCGGCCTGCTTGCAGCGGTAATCGAAATCGACAGCCAGGACGCGGTCGAAGAACAGCACCGCCTCGCCCACAGCCATTCCATTCTTGGTGCCGCCAAAGCCGAGCACGTCCACGCCGCACTTCCAGGAAAGCTCAGCAGGCGTGAGCCCAAGGCTTGCGCAGGCGTTGGCAAAGCGGGCGCCGTCCATGTGCAGCAGCAGCCCGTGAGCCTTGCAGGCGGCAGAGATGGCCTGCAACTCCTTCACCGTATAAACCTGTCCCGTTTCTGTCGATTGCGTGATGGTGGCAACCCGGGGCTTGGGATAGTGAATGTCCGACCGCTTGGTGGCGAGCTCATGAATGGAGGCCGGCGTGAGCTTGCCATGGACGCTTTGCGCCACCAGTAGCTTGGAGCCGTTGGAGAAAAACTCCGGCGCGCCGCACTCGTCCGTTTCCACATGCGCCTGGTCGCAGCAGATCACGCCATGGTACGACTGGCAAAGCGACGCCAGGGCCAGGGAATTGGCCGCGGTGCCATTGAAAACCAGAAAGACCTCGCACTCCGTCTCAAACAGCTTGCGAAAGGCGTTCGAGGCAAGCGTAGTCCAGGGATCGTCGCCGTAGGACGTCACATGCCCGTGGTTTGCGCTTTCCATAGCTTGCCATGCTTCCGGGCAGATTCCCGCGTAGTTGTCGCTGGCAAACTGTTGTACAAGCTCTGCAGAGTCCACATCCATCATGTCGTTATCCTTTGAACGCGCGAGGCCGCCCCTGCCGCAACCACCGGCTTGACTGTGTCTCGTGCTATATCAAGTTTATTCCGCCGGCCGCCAGCGGAGAATTGGCTTCCTTGCCGCCTGCACTTCATCCAGGCGCGAAACGCGCGTGGAGTGGGGGGCGGTTTTGACCAGTTCCGGCGTCACCTCCACCTCGCGGGCAATGGCGCGCATGGCGGCAATGAACAGGTCCAGCTCTTCCAGCGACTCGCTCTCCGTGGGCTCAATCATCAGCGCGCCGTGGACGATCATGGGAAAGCTGACCGTGTAGGGATGGAAGCCGTAGTCGATGAGACGCTTGGCAATGTCGCCGGTTTTGACGCCGAGCGCGGCCTGGCGCTTGTCGCTGAAAACCACCTCATGCATGGAGGCCGTCTTGTAAGGCAGCTCGTAATCGTCTTCCAGCTTCTTGCGGATGTAGTTGGCGTTCAGCACCGCGTCTTCCGTGGTCTGGCGCAAGCCGTCCGGCCCGTTGGCCAGAATGTAAGCCAGCGCGCGGATAAACATGCCTACGTTGCCGTAAAAAGCGCGCACGCGCCCGACCGAGTGCGGGCGGTCGTAGTTCCAGTGCTTCGTGCCGTCCTTGCTTTGGACCAGCACCGGCGTGGGAAGAAACGGCTCAAGAAACGCCTTGCAGGCCACCGGCCCCGAACCGGGACCGCCGCCGCCGTGAGGCGTGGAAAAGGTCTTGTGCAGGTTCAGGTGCATCACGTCCACGCCGAAATCGCCGGGCCGCGCCTTGCCCACCAGCGCATTCATGTTGGCGCCATCCATGTAGAGCAGCGCGCCTTTGGCGTGGAGAATGTCGGCGATCTTAGCTATCTGGCTCTCGAACACGCCGATGGTCGAGGGGTTGGTCAGCATCAGCGCGGCGGTCTCTTCATCCACCTGCCGCGTCAGCGCTTCCAGGTCGATGCCGCCTTCGGCATTGGACTTGAGATTCTCAACCGTGTAGCCGCAGATGGCGGCCGAGGCGGGATTGGTGCCGTGCGCCGAGTCCGGAATCAGGATCTTCTTGCGCGCATTGCCCTGCGACTCGTGCCAGGCGCGGACCAGCAGGATTCCTGTGAATTCTCCATGCGCCCCCGCGGCCGGTTGCAGCGTAATGGCGTCCATGCCGGTGATTTCAAGCAGGCAGCGCTGCAACAGATCAATGACTTCAAGAATCCCCTGGGCCAGCGAGTCGGGGCGGTAGGGATGGGCCTCGGCCAGTCCCTCAATGCGGGCGACGTATTCATTCACGCGCGGGTTGTACTTCATGGTGCAGGAACCTAGCGGATACATGCCCAGATCAATGGCGTAGTTCCACGTTGAGAGCCGCGTGAAGTGGCGAATAATCTCAACCTCGCTCAGCTCTGGCAGCAAACCCGGTGTGGTGCGATGAGCTGAGCCCAGCAGCGCAGCGGCATCCACAGCAGGCACGTCCAGCGGCGGCAGCTTGTACGCGCGCTTGCCGGGCGAGGACATCTCGAAGACCAGGGCCTCATTTTGCGTCTGATGGGGACGAACTTTGCCAAGTGTGCGAGGGCCTGCGGGAATCTGCGGGGTAGTTGCGTCGGTTGTCATTATGCCTCCACCAGCCCTTCCGCCAGCACTTTGGCCGCCGTATCGATCTGTTCGCGCGTGATGAGTTCGGTGGCGCACCAAAGCGTTGCATTGCCCAGTTCCGGATACCACCGGCCCAAATCCACGCCGCCGACAATCTTTTCGTCCAGCAGCCTCTGGCTCCAGAGTGTCGGAGATTCCACGGTGCTGAGAACGAATTCGTGGAAACGCGGCGCGCCGGTAAACCGGAGCTTTACGCCGGACTGCGCGCTGAGAGCCTTTGCCGCGTAATCGGCTTTGGCCAGGTTATGCTCGGCAAGTTCGCGGATTCCCTCCTTGCCGTAAACGGTAAGGAAGATGGTCGCCATCAACGCGACAAGCGCCTGATTGGTGCAGATGTTCGAGGTCGCCTTCTCGCGACGGATGTGCTGCTCGCGGGTCGAAAGCGTCAAAACGAAGCCGCGATACCCACTCCCATCGACAGTCTGTCCCACCAACCGTCCGGGCATCTGGCGGAGGTATTGTTCCTTGCAGGCGATGACGCCGCAAAACGGCCCGCCGTAGCTGAGCGCGACGCCGAACGACTGCGCCTCCATGGTGACAATGTCCGCCTCGACGGGAGGACGAACGACGCCAAGCGAAACCGCTTCGGCAATCGAAACGATGAGCAGCGCACCCTTGGCGTGAGCCAGTTCCGCAATGGCGGGAATGTCTTCAATGATGCCGAAGAAGTTGGGGCTCTGTACCAGGACGGCGGCGGTTTCCTCCGTAATGGCGGCTGCCAGCGCGGCAAGATCCACGCGCCCGGTCTCTGCGTCATAACCAATCACAGCCGACGCCAGGCCCTCGTGTTGGGAGTAGGTGGCCATTACTTCGCGGTACTCGGGATGAACGGTGGCAGCCACGACGGACTTGTCCCGTCTTGTGACGCGCATGGCCATCCTGACCGCCTCTGCCGCGCCCGTTGACCCGTCGTACATGCTGGCGTTGGCCACGTCCATGCCCGTCAGCTCGGCGATCATGGTCTGGAACTCGAAGATGGCTTGCAGCGTGCCCTGCGTGATCTCGGCCTGGTAGGGCGTGTAGCTGGTAAGGAACTCGCCGCGCTGCACCAGGGAGTCGATGATCACCGGCCGGTAGTGGCGATACGCTCCGGCGCCCAGAAAGCTGGCGTACCCGGTGGCGTTCTTCTGCCCGGCGGCGCGGAAGTAGTCGATGATTTCGCTCTCGGCCTGCTGGCGGGGAATGTTGAGGTCGCGTTCGAGCCGGTACTCGGCAGGAATGACTTCAAAGAGCGAGTCAATAGACGCTGCGCCGATTTCCGCAAGCATCTGTTGGCGTTCGGCGGGGGATTTGGGAAGATAGCGCATGGAAGGTCCCTCCGGGACCAGGGACTAGGGACTAGGGACTAGGGACTTAGGCCGCAAGGACTTCATCAACGCACCGAGCATACGGCCCACCTCACTGCACAATTCTTCTGATGTTTGAAGCATTTGCTTCGAGCCAAAACCCAAAGCTTTTGAAATGACAATTTGCGTTTCCACCTCGGAGTTGGAGCCACGCGCATGGCCAAGAAATTGAAGATACTCTCCCCTGGTGGAACGGCCATATCCTTCTGCGATGTTGCTGGCAACGGACACAGCTGCTCTACGCAACTGATTCGTGAGACCGAAGCGCTCGGAATCAGGGAAGGAGGAAGTGAGCTTGTAGACAGCCAGCGTCAGTTCAATGGATCGCTGCCAAACGACAAGATTCCTGAACGATTCGCCCAATGTTCACTCCTTACGTCGCGGTGCCCTGGTCCCTAAGTCCCTAGTCCCTCAGTCCCTGCTTTTCAGCTCTCTTCCGCGATAAACGCCTCGTAGGTGGCGGCGTCCAGCAGGGTATTGAACTCGGCGGGATCGGCAAGCTCGACTTTGATGATCCAGGCTTCGTGGGGCTTCTCGTTGATCTTGTCGGGCGCGGACTTCAGTTCTTCGTTGGTGGCGGTTACCGTGCCGGTGACAGGCGAGTAGAGATCGCTGACCGCCTTCACGCTCTCAACGGAGCCGAAGGTGGCGTTGGCGGTGACCGCGTCGCCGACCTTGGGCACGTCTACATAAACAATGTCGCCCAGGGAGGCTTGCGCGTAGTCGGTAATGCCGATGGTGCCAATGGAGCCATCGAGCGCGATCCATTCATGCTCGCGGGTGTAACGGTAGTTTGCTGGGTATGCCATAAGGTCCTCTCTTGGAAAGAACGAAGTACCAGTGTACGACCTGGGGACGATGCGGAAAAACGCGGTTTGCACAGGCTGAAACCGGGCCTGCGGGAACCGGCTACTGCGCGGGTCCAAAGCCGGGATACGGCTCAAGGGGTGCAAGCGCCACAACTTCCAGCATCCCGGCCTGGAAGATAGGCAGGCTGGCCAGGGCGGCGCGGACCTCCGCTTCACCGGGAGCCTCCCACAGAATGGCTGCGCCGGGAACGTCGCCCCGCTTCCAGATCTGGCGAAGAATGCCGGCTGCGTACAGCTCTTTGACGCGCTGGGCCTCCCGTGCGCCCAGTTCAGGGGTGAAGGCTTCCGGTGGAAATGCATCGATACGGCGGCGTGAGAGCGAAAAGAATTGCATGGGGAAATTGTAGTGGAGCGGAGTTTATAGCGGAACCAGAGTCGATGTATCCCGAAGCTACAGCATTCAAGTCAACGCGACCATCAGGGAGCGGTGACCCTCAATAAAACTCAACAGAACAAAGTTACTCTGGTTCCGCTCTACTCCGTGGCGCTGGCCGTGTAGCCAGCGGTGAGCTTCCGGTAGTCAATCAGTAGCTTGGTGCGCCAGCGGAGAATCATGCCGAACGCCAGGATGAAAAAGAGAGCTGCCGTCTGCTGAACGGTGAGGAAGGTATCGAAATAGCCGCGCGCCAGAAAGCGGACAGCGGCCAGAATAAAGAGAACTGCGAGGAAAGCGCTGGAGCGCTGCATCATGACCGTCTCTCCCTGGCGGACCAGGCGCGTGGTGAGCAGCAGAGGGTAAGCCAGCGCCACGGCGCCGATGAGGAAAGCCAGGGCAGCCCATGTCCATGGAATGCGGAAAGCTGCAACAAAAAACATGCAGAAGCCGGTGGCCATGCCGAGAGGCGGAATGACGATCTTTTTCAGGGACACGGCGCTGCGGATCTCGCGGAGACGCCACATGGTGACACCCGCAAGTCCGGCAAGAGAAACAAAGATGGAGGTTCCGGGGGGAAGCTGCATTCTGATTTTATTTTACTGTATGCGTGTATTGGAGGGAACCGATGGGCAAGGTCTCCTCCCGCCGCCGCAAGGCAGAAGCAACAGAAGCCGCGGAAAAACTCAATCCGGCGCAGAAATCGTTAGTGGATCAGTTTGAACTCGAAGATCGAGCCAGTGTGCAGTAACATGTCAGCTTCCGAGTAGGCGACCATCCAACCAAAATCTGACAATGAGGGCTTTTTTTCGTTTTCAGCGGCTTGCAGCGAACGCGATAGAATCTCAACTGTCGTGAGCAAAGCTACAGCGCCGAGCCTCTCCGCCGCCGAGCACCATCAAGCCGGGATCGATTTCGGTGCGCAGCGCAGGTTCGCCGAAGCTGTGAGGGAATATCTTCAAGCCGCCCGGTTGAACCCCACTTCCTCCGAGACTTTCTACAATCTGGGAGTGGCGTATGGCGAACTCGGCGAGTGGAAAGCAGCAATAAAGGCGTACAAGCGAGCCATCCAACTAGACCCAAGAGATTGGAAGGCCCATTGCAATCTTGGAGTGGACTACGTCAACTCGCGACAATATGCGAAGGCTATTCGTGCGTTCAGAAACGCGACGGAGTTGAACCCGCTCAATATGACCCTGTTCGTTAGCATTGGCTTCAACTGCGGGAGGCTGAAGAAGTATTCAGAGGCCATCGAAGCTTACTCTCAGGCATTGAAGCTTCAACCAGATTTCGCCGTTGGCTGGTCTAACATCGGCTTGTATCATCTCCACCTTCATCATTTGAGTGAGGCGATTCTAGCCGCCGAAAGGGCGTTGGCCATCGACCCCGATTACGACCAACCGTATGTCGTCATCGGAATGGCGCGAAGGGAATCTGGCGACCTGGATGGCGCCGTGACTGCCTTCAAGCGAGCAGCAGAGGTTAGTCCGAATTTCATGGAAGCTCACGGCAACCTCGGCGAAGCATTTCTCCAATGCAAACGGGTGGAGGATGCCCTCCGACAGCTTCAATGGGCGCTCCAACTGCGCCCACAAGAGCCGTGGCTTTACCGCGCGCTTGCTTTAGCACTCTGGAATGACCATAAGGTCACCTCCGCTCTAGGCGCTTGGTCTAAGGGCGCATACTTCTACCTGAAGAGAGGACTGAGCGACAGGACCTAAGTCACAGTGGGTATAAATCTACATTCTGGTCGTATCACCGCCAATCCGGAAACTACTGATCTAACCATGTGGAATCAAACTGGCCCACGACCCGGAACGCGCAAAGTTTCGTATCAGGGCAGGACTCCAAGGCCTACCCTGATCGTAGCCGTAAGGCTTCGTAAGCGGCTGACAATAAACTAGATCTTTAGCCACTTAGGGAATCTTTTCAAGCCTCTTGGACCAAAGCAAGGCCCTTTCCACAGCCTGAAGCAACACCCTCCCTACTTGCTAAAGAACTGACCGTGCCCTCCGTTGGCCCAGGGGTCGTAGTGCAGGGCAAAGTTGGCGCGGGTCTTGACGGAGGGGTGGTTGTACTCCCAGAACTCAATGAAAGGGCTAGGGTTGGGGTCTTCCAGCCAGGCATTGCCCAGAGCATTGAAGGCGGCAACGGCGGTTTTCTGCGGGTCGGCGACAATGCCGTGAACGGCTTCCTGCCCGTAAACGTCTGCCTGGTGCTCAAAGTGGCGGCTGAAGGTGTTGCTGGCCGGCGTCAGCAGGAAGCTCACAACCGAAATGGTAAAGAGCAGCACCACGAAGCCGGAGCGGCTGGCAAGCGGGGTTCCGTTTCCCAGTTCGCCCAGTTCCCAGCGCGAGCCAAAGCGGCGCGCCAGCCAGCCGGCAAACCCGGCGGCGGCCCAGAATACAAAGAACAGGGCAAGGGCCGTTCCGGCCAGGATTTGCGGAATGTGGTGAAGGACGTAATGGCCGCTCTCGTGGCCGAAGATAAAGAGGATTTCGTCGTCGGGAATGCGGCCGGCGGTGGTATCCCACACCACAATGCGCTTGGTGGCTCCGATACCGCTGACGTAGGCATTCAGGCCGTTGGTCTTGAGGCTGGCCTTCATCAGGAACATGCGATCGGGCGGAATGTTGGTTCCGGTGCGGGCCACCACCTGCTCCAGTTCCGTAACCAGGGCGGGATTGCTCTTGGTGAGCGGCTCAAACTTGTTGAAGATGGGTTCCAGCAGCGGCGACACAAAGATGGTGAGCACCAGCAGCGGCAGTGTGGCCAACCAGAGCCCCAGCCAGTAGCGGCGGGGCCAGCGGCGCACAATCCAGTTGAAGAGCAGCAGCACCGGCGTGCCAATCAGCAGGGAAAGGCCCAGCGCCTTGGACTGATCGCCGGCCCAACTGCCCCAGCTCTGCACGCTGATGCCGTAGCTCTGGCTGTAATGGTGCCCAATGATGTCGAAGGGGAGGCTGGCCAGGGAAGTAATGAGGAGAAACGCCGCAAAGAAGAGCAGCCCCTGCAGCCAGCGGCGGCGCAACAGGCGCTCCGCCCAGTTAGCCAGCCCTGCGGCAGCATGGGTGGCCAGCAGCAGCCACAGAAAAGCCAGGCCCCAAAGCGAGCCGGAGATGTCCAGAATGTTGCGGATGCGGCTGAGTGCAACGGCCTTGGCCAGCTTGTCGGGCGGCAGCGTGTAGGCTTGCTGGGGATTGGCCGGAGCCGTAGCCACCGGGGCGGCTGAAGGCGACGAAACTGAAGGAGCCGGAGCCGGTTGAGCCTGGGCAGATGGCGCCTGGGCTGGCGACGGCTGGACCGCGCAAAGATGCGTGGCGAGGAATGCGAGCGGAAGGACAAAGAAGAATGCGAGCCGCCGGCAGCGTGCAAAAGTCATGAGATTCTCTCCTTGCGGAACCGGACTCTGCGACAATCGAGCTTACAGATGCTTTTACACGATTATCGCGGTTCTATGAACCATAATTCTTCAGATGATTCTGCGCAGCTTGCCCTCAAGCCGTGTTTGTGTGCAGTTTTTGCGATCTTGGCGCTCACTCTGGCAGTACCGGCGGCAGGCGCACAACAGGCTGCAACGGCGCTCCACCCAGCGAACGAGAGCCTGGCTGCGGGCGCAGTGGGAACTTCCGTGCTCATGGACGCTATGACCACGGAGCTGCATCGCGCGTTTACTTCGCTCGGCAAGCCCGCCCCTGGCAAACCGGAGTCTGACAAGCAGTTGCCGCCTTACTTTCTGAGTTACGCGGTAAGCGATGCCAGCTTCGTATCCATCCGTGCACAGTTTGGAGCGGTGGTGGACACCTCCGCCAACCACGTGCGCATAGCCGACGTGCAGGTGCGCCTGGGCGATCCAAAGCTGGACAACACGCATGGCGATCATCGCGGCTCTGCCGTAAACAGTTTGCAGCTCCCCCTGAGCGACGACCGCGAGGCTCTGGCGCGCTCGCTTTGGCTGGCCACCAATGCGGGCTACGGCACGGCTCTGGACAACTACCTCCGGGTAAAGACCGAGGCTGAGGTGCGGGCGAAGGAAGAAGACACTTCGCCGGATTTCAGCCAGGAGGCGCCGCAGACGCACCTGGGAAAGCCGGCTCCCGCAGTGGCGGTGGACAAAGCAGCGTGGGAGCAGCGGGTGCGGGCGCTGTCAAAGGTCTTCCGCACGTATCCCGACGTTTACCGCAACGTGGTGATGCTGACCGTGCAGAACGAGACCGACTACTATGCGTCGTCTGAAGGTTCGCGCGTGGTCGCGCCGCACCAGAGCGCGCGCATCGTGGTGCTGGCCGTGACCCGTGCGGACGATGGAATGGATTTGTTCCGCGAGCAGACCTTCGAGGCCGAAACCGTGGAAGGACTCCCCGCTCAGCCGGAGCTGGAAGCGGCAATCCGCAAGCTGGGCAAAAGTCTTGAGGAGCTGCGCAAAGCGCCCGTCACCGAGCCTTTCGACGGGCCGGCGATTCTTTCCGGACGCGCCGCGGCCGTCTTCTTCCACGAGGTCCTGGGCCACCGGCTTGAGGGCCAGAGGCAGCGCGGCAATGAGGAAGGGCAGACCTTTACCAAGGAAATCGGCAAGGAGATTTTGCCCCCGTTTCTCTCCGTGTCCGACGATCCCACGCGCACAAAGTTCGGCTCATCCTGGCTGAGCGGCACGTACGAGTACGACGATGAGGGCCAGAAAGCCCGCCGCGTGGATCTCATTGACGACGGCGTGCTGAAAACCTTCCTCATGTCGCGGCTGCCGATTGCCAGTTTCAGCGCTTCAAACGGCCACGGACGCGCCCAGACCGGGCGCATGCCCACCGGGCGTCAGGGCAACCTGATTGTGACCTCGACCAAAAGCGAACCCGAGGCGGCGTTGCGCCGGCAGTTGATTGACGAGGCAAAGAAGCAGGGCAAGCCGTACGGGCTTTTCTTTGAAGACATTTCTTCAGGCTTCGCCGTCACCACGCGCAGCTCGCCGCAGGCCTTTCAGGTCATTCCCCTGGTGGTTTGGCGCGTATACGTGGACGGCCGCCCCGATGAGCTGGTCCGCGGCGTCAGCATTGTTGGCACGCCGCTGGCAGCCATGAAGCGCATCCTGGCCACCGGCGACAAAAGCGAAGTCTTCAACGGCGAATGCGGCGCGGAGTCGGGCACGGTTCCGGTCAGCGCCGTGGCTCCGGCCATGCTGCTCAGCGAGATCGAGACGCAGAAGCAGGCGCAGGGCACGGCGCGTCCGCCCATCCTGCCCATTCCCGGCGCGGAGGCGCAACCGCCCGTACAGAAGGAGGCGCAATGACCCCGATTCGTTCGCTAGCCGTGTTTGCCGCAGCCGGGCTGCTTGCCGCCTGCCTGTCCGCGCCTGCCCTGGCCGCTGCTCCGCAGACCCGCGCCGACGCCGAAAAAGACCCCATCCTCAAAGCCATGCTCGCCGAGCTGGACCGCAGCATGACGCAACTCCAGTTGCCGGGTTTTGCCAAGCCGTTCTTTATCCAATACCGCATTGAAGACGTGGACGACTTCACCACCAAGGCGGAGTTCGGCGCCAGCGAAGGCTCCTCGCATGCGCATCAGCGCGTGGCCCGCATCACGGTGCGCGTGGGCGACTACAAAACCGACAGCTCCGGTGGCCGCGGCGACGGCGCTCTGGAACTTGCCGCCCTGGACGACGATCCCATCGCCCTGCGCTCTGCGCTGTGGACGGGAACCGATCAGGCGTACAAGAGCGCCCTCGCCGCCTATGCGCAAAAGCAGGCCGCGCTCAAGCAGGTGCAGACCCCGCCGCAGGCCGACGACTTCAGCCATGAAACGCCCATCGTTTCGCTCGCCGACCCGCTCAAACTTAAGCTCGACGAGGCCGATTGGGTCCACCGCGTGGCGCTCGCCAGCGGCCTCTACCGCACCGATGCCTCAGTCAACGCCACCCAGCGCGACGTCGAGTACTCCACTGCGGAGTTTCACGGGCGCGTAACCACCGTATGGCTGGTAACCAGCGAAGGCGCCATCGTGCGCAAGTCGGCAGCAGAATACCAGCAGAGCGTGGGAGTAGGCACGCAGGCGGCCGACGGCATGAAGCTCGACCGCTCTTATGCCTCCACCGGGAATGCGCTCAGGGATCTCGATTCGCCGCAGGTCTTCGCGCAACACGCCTTGGGCCTCATCGCCTCCCTCACCGATCTGCGCAAGGCGCCGCTGGTGGAAGAGGAGTATCACGGCCCGGTGCTGCTCAGTTCCGACGCGGGCGCTGACACGCTGCGCTATCTGCTGGCCGGCAGCGTAACGGCAACGCGGCCTGCCCTCGGCACCCAGGCGCGCACCAACGGGCCCTTTGCCTCCAGCTATCATGCCCGCGTGCTGCCGGACTTTCTCGATGTGCAGGACGACCCCGGCCTCAAGACTTTTGCCGGCAAGGGTCTGGTCGGCGCTTACGATGTGGACGACGAAGGCGTTCCCGCGCAGGCAGTCAAGCTGGTCACCGCGGGGTGTCTGGAGAATTACCTCATCGGCCGCGAGCCGGTACGCGACTTTCCCCAGTCCAACGGGCACGGGCGCGCCGGGCTGACCGGTGCGCCCCGGCCCGCCATCGGCGTTCTTCAGATCACCGCAAAGAACGGATTGCCAGACGAGGAGCTGAACCGCAAGCTGCTGCAGATGGCC
>JARLGF010000109.1 GCA_031296165.1 Occallatibacter sp.
CGCTTCAAGACCGGCGACCGCGTGATTGTGTACCACATCTCCGGCTGCGGGGTGTGCAACGATTGCCGCCGCGGCTACATGATCTCCTGCACCAGCGAGAAATATCGCCGCGCCTACGGATGGCAGCGCGACGGCAGCATGGCCGAGTACATGATCGCGGAAGAAAAGGATCTCATCGCTCTTCCCGACGCGCTCTCCTTTGCCGATGGCGCGCAGGTTGCCTGCGGCTTTGGCACTGTGTACGAAGGCCTGGAAAAAATCGGCATCGACGGCAATCACGCCGTGCTCATCACCGGCCTGGGACCTGTCGGCCTGGCCACCGGCGCGCTCTGCCGCAAACTCGGCGCCAACAAGATCATCGGCATCGACGTGGTCCAAGAGCGCATGAAGATCGCCATCGATCTCGGCATCTGCGATGCGGTTCTGGCTTCAGGACCGGACAATGTGGCACAGGTGAAAGCGCTGACTGGCGGCTTCGGCGTGGAGCGCGCGGTGGACTGCTCGGCCAACGCCGCAGCCCGTGCTACCGCCGTTCGCGCCGCGCGCAAGTGGGGCAAGTTCGTCTTCCTCGGCGAAGGCGGCTCGGTCGAGCTCAATCCCTCGCCGGACATGATTCACGATCAGAAAACCGTGTACGGATCGTGGGTTACTTCCACCTGGCTGATGGAGGAACTGGTGGAGCGGCTGGTGCGCTGGAACCTGCATCCGGCCGACATCATCACCCACAGATTCCCCCTGGACCGCGCTGCCGATGCCTATGCGCTGATGGCCTCAGGCAAGTGCGGCAAGGTTGCCGTCTGCGCGGACGAAGAACTGACCGCCTGAACAACAAAGGAGACTTGCATGAACCCCACCGATACACCACCCGAATGGGAGCGCCAGTTCCGCAACCTTCTGCCGCTCTACGGCCATCGCAACTGGATCGTCGTGGCCGACGCTGCCTATCCCGCGCAATCGAAGCCCGGCATCGACACCGTTGTCGCCAATGACGAGCAGATTCCCGTGGTCCGGACCGTCCTTGACGCCATCGCCGCCACGCCGCACGTTCGCGCTCGTATCTACGCGGACCGCGAGCTGGCTTTCGTCGCCGAGAACGACGCACCCGGCGTCGCCGACTACCGCCGCGAGCTTGCCGAGGTTCTTGCCGGCCATGCCATTGAAACTCTGCCGCACGAAGAGATCATTCACAAGCTTGACCAGTCCGCCGAGCTCTTCCGCATTCTGATTCTCAAGACGGACATGACCATTCCGTACACCTCCGTTTTTTTTGAGCTCGACTGCGGCTACTGGAACGCCGAAGCGGAGCAGCGACTGCGCCAAGCGATATTGGCGGCGGATTCCCGATAGATCTGGCAACCCAGGACTTCAGGCAGGGATGGACGCAGCCCTGCTACCCAACGCGAAAGGAAACACTCGGCAATGGCATTGAACAGGCGCGAATTGCTTAAGTCGATGGGCGGTGCATGTTCCGCCCTTGCTCTCTCCCGATTCACAACGGCACGGGCCGCGGCTCAGGGCAACAACTTCATCGGCACGCGGTCGTCGCTGCAGGGCTATCGCATTCCCGACTGGTTCCGCGACGCCAAGTTCGGCATCTGGTCGCACTGGGGACCGCAGTCGGCCGTCGAAGACGGAGACTGGTACGCGCGCAACATGTACATCCAGGGTTCGGAGCAATACCGCTACCACGTGGAGCACTACGGGCATCCCTCCAAGGTCGGCTACAAGGATCTGGTCAACGATTGGAAAGCCGCCAAGTGGGACCCCGATCACCTGATGAGCCTCTACAAAAAAGCCGGCGCAAAATACTTCTTCTCGATGGGCGTGCACCACGACAACTTCGACCTGTGGGACTCAAAGTACACGCGCTGGAACGCGGTTAACATGGGGCCGAAACGGGATGTGGTCGGCACCTGGGCCAAGGCTGCGCGCGCGCAGGGTTTGCGCTTCGGCGTCAGCGAGCATCTGTGGATCAGTTACAAGTGGTTTGCCGTCAGCCACGGCGCAGACAAGACCGGCCCCATGGCCGGCGTTCCGTATGACGGCACGGATCCCAAGTTTGAAGACCTGTACCACGATGCCGATTGCGCACGGCTCGTGGACCGATTCGAATGGAACGACAATGACATTCCCGAATCGTGGAAGCGGCATTATCTTGACCGCATGACCGACCTCATCGACAAGTACCAGCCCGACCTACTCTACACCGACGGTCATCTGCCCTTCGAGGACACCGGACTCAAGATGGTGGCGCACTTGTACAACGTGAGCGCGAAGGTGCACGGCGGCCAGACCGAAGCGGTCTACACCAGCAAGGAGGGCACGGACTGCGCCATCGGCACTTGCCTGCTCGATCATGAGCGCGGCGTCTCCGACCTGATTGCAAAGAATCCATGGCAGACCGATACCTGCATCGGCCAGTGGCATTACAAGCGCGGACAGAAGTACAAGAGCGCCAAGAAAGTCATCGACCTGCTCACCGACATCGTCAGCAAGAACGGCAATCTGCTGCTCAACTTCCCGCTGCCCAACTCCGGCGAGCTGGACTTTGAGGAGATGGAGGTGCTGGAAGGCATCACTGCGTGGATGCAGGTGAACAGCGAAGGCATCTATGCTTCGCGTCCCTGGAAGATTTACGGCGAAGGCCCCTCCACCAAGGTCAAAATCGAAACCGGCAACTTCAACGAAGACAAGCAGAGCGACCTCACCGCCGAAGATGTGCGTTTCACCGTGAAGGGCGGCACTCTCTACGCCTTTGTGATGGGCCAGCCCGAGAAGGAAGCCGTTGTTCAGGCTCTCGGCCTTGCCAGCGCGCAGGCTCCGGGCAAAATTCTCAAGGTGGAAGTGTTGGGCTACAAGGGCGCGCTCGACTGGAAGCAGGACGACGGCGCATTGCGGGTGAAGATGCCCGCGGAGAAAATCTCCGACATCGGCATCACGCTGAAGGTGCAACTGGCATAGATCTTGCTGAGCCGGATTGCGCAGCCGACTGCGATGCCGCGAGGAGTGAATCGGAACATGATAAGGAAACGTATCCAAGCCGCGCTGCTCGCGCTGGCAGGAGCGATCTGCCTGTCTGCCCAGCCTGTGGCAGCGGCGAGCAAGCCTGCACTGCGTATCGACGCAGACGTAGTGGTTTACGGAGGAACGCCCGCGGGACTGGCGGCGGCAACCGCGATTGCTCGCGGACACCGTTCCGTTGTTGTCATTGAGCCGACCATGTCCATTGGCGGGATGATTACCGGCGGGATTGCATGCACCGACACGGGAACCCCGCAATTTGTGGGCGGAATTGCCAGGGAGTTCTTTGACGAAGTTGCATCGGTGGAGCGGCGCTCGGAATACCGTGAGCCGGCCAGCATACGGTTTCACGGCAGCAACCTTGCCTGGACGCAGCCGCGCGTGTGGGATCTGGAGCCGAAGATTGCGCGCCAGGTATTTGAAGCATGGATGCGCAAGGAAAAGATCGAAGTCATTTTGAAAAGACAGATTCTCTCTGTCTCGAAAACGGGGCCGCACATACGTTCCATTCTCCTGGCAAACGGTCTGGTTGTTTCGGGGCGGATCTTTATCGATGCCAGCTATGAAGGCGACTTGATGGCGAAGGCGCATGTGTCTTCGACCTTCGGACGGGAGAGCGGCCAGCAATACGGGGAGAGCCTGGCAGGCGTGCGTCCGCCGCATTTCGCGCGCGATTATACTGAAGCGGAATTCGCCAGCCCAACTCAGGATTACATGCATCATGGACAGTTCAGCGCGAACCTGCCGGCGCGCGACCGGCAAGGCAGGCTGCTGTGGGGAGTCGAAGCGGGGCCGCTGGGAGCGCCGGGCTCCGGCGACGACCGGTTGCAGGCTTACTGCTACAGGCTGATTGCCACGTAGCGTGCGGACCTGAAAATGGCGTGGCCCAAGCCATTGCATTACGATGCTTCGCACTACGAGCTTTTGCTCGAGTACATCCAGGCCCATCCCGCCATGACCTTCACGCGGCTTGTGCATCTGGCGCCCTTGCCGAACGGCAAGTGGGACTTGAACGCAAGCGGTCCATTTTCCATCGACCTGATTGGGGGGAACAAGAAGTATCCTGCAGAGACCTATGCGGAGCGCGACCGGGCGTTGGCGTCGCACAAGGAGTATGAGCAGGGGTTCTTGTGGTTCTTGGCGCACGATCCGCGCGTGCCGCAGCCCTTGCGCGACGAGGCCGGCAGTTGGGGAATGGCAAAAGACGAGTGGCAGGACAGCGGGCATTGGCCGGCGCAGATTTATATAAGGGAAAGCCGCCGCATGATCGGCGCGTATGTGATGACGCAGAAAGACATTCTCGAGGACAAAACCAAGCCGGACTCGATCGGACTGGGATCGTTTGTGCTGGATTCACATTGGGTGCGCAGGTTTGAAGACCAGGAGGGATTCGCGAAAGTGGAAGGGAACCTCGACGAGTCAATCGACTTGTCGAAGCATCCATATGAAATTCCCTACAGGGCCATTGTTCCCAAGCCTGGGGAGGCAGAGAACCTGCTGGTACCGGTATGTCTTTCCGCGAGCCATGTGGCTATGTGCACCATTCGCATGGAGCCCGTGTACATGATTCTCGGCGAAGCAGCGGGACAAGCCGCGCTGCTGGCATTGCAAGCAAAAACTCCGGTACAGCAAATCGATACGCGTGCGCTCATGCAAGCGCTCACCGCGCATGGCGGCGTATTGAGCGCGAATCGGCAGATTCGCTAGAACATTTTCGGAATACATCTAGACTTTTTGAGAGCCATAACAGGTGTCTTTTTCTTAAGGAAAAGACACTTAAGCGCATGGCTTCGATCTACACCCATTCCGAAAATGTTATAGAACCCGCTCTGAACTTCGTGCGCGAGACAGCAGGCGAATCAGCAAGCAAAGAGACTGGGAAGGCCTAATATCACGCCGCAATTGTGGCATGAACCCTGCTCTTGCCGGTCACTGGATATTCATGGCAGTTTCCGCCATGACAGCCCAGATCTGGTCCTCTCCGCCGTTGTGCTTCTTATTGCTCAGACTCGGATCGTCCGCGCCGCTACAGTTGGAAACGTCGGAGCAGGCTGATAGCGGCCCCGGCGATGGTGAGGAGAATCCATGCGCGGAATCAAGTTCCTTGTGTTATCGATTGCTGTTTCCGGAGCGCTCTTTGCGGCAGCCATGCCCAAAGCAGCAGCCCAGATCAGCATCAACATCGGAGTCGCTCCCAATTGTCCCTACGGATACTACGACTACGCCCCTTATAACTGCGTTCCCGACGGCTACTACGGCTCGGAGTGGTTCAACGGCGGCGCTTTCATTGGCGTTGGCCCGTGGTTTCATGGCTCCAACAACTTCCACGGCAGGGTCGATAACAGCTACGATCCGCAGCACGGCTACAACGGCGCCATGCCCAGGGTAGGCGACAGGCCCGCTGCGCAGCGCAGGCCCCCGGAGCAGTTCAAGGGCAATGAAGATCGCGATGGACGCGGCCACAAAGCGGAAAATAAGCGCTAGAGCATTACGTCCCAGGCGTTTCGCATGAAAAACGAAAACGGGCAAGTTCCTCATGCAATGGCGTGAAGAACTTGCCCGTTCTTGCTTCTGCCTGTATGACGCGTCCGGTTTCAACTCCGCTGCTTGTGAGTCTTCATGAGCTTCAACTCGATCGCCTCTTCAAGAGCTTCGGCGGCATCGATCGGTTGCGCCTCATCCACTGCCGGTGCTGTTTCAAGCGCTACAACAGGTTCTACAGCTTCCGCAGGCGCAACAGCCGCTGCACTTTCTACAACCGCCACGGTCCGGTCAGCCCTTCTCGGTTTGGCCGCAGCCGCCTTGCTTTTCTTTTTTGCTTTACGCTTCTTCGGCGCAGCCTTGGCAGCAGCCGCTTCGGCGCCAAGAAAAGCAGACCACAACAATTCGGGATGCTGCGGCGCAGCCTTCGCTTTGGCGATGGCCAGGTCGGCCACCTGCTCCACGATCCACTCGAAGTTTTCCGCGCCCACGGAGTGCAGGTCCGCGTCCGGCGCGGGATTCATGAAGTCGATGGCGTAGGGAATGCCGTCTTCGACGGCGAACTCCACGGTGTTCAGATCGTAGCCCAGCGCGCGGCACAGCTTCAGCGCGTCCTGCTCCACGCGACGCAGCAGTTTCTTGCTGTAAGCCGGCGGGTTCTGCACGTAGCGCTCGGCGTGCGGCATCCGCGGGTCGTAAGCCATGATGCGCACATGCTTCTGCGCAACCACGTAGCAGCGGAAGTACTCAGTGAATTCGACCGCCCGCTGGTACATCATGCAAAGATCGCGCGACTGATCGTAGGCTCTGAAGAACTCCTCGCGATTGTGCACGTGATGTACGTCGCGCCAGCCGCCGCCATCCACAGGCTTCAGAAATCCATGCTCGCCCACGTACGCAAACACGTTGTCCCAGTCCAGCGGAAACTCCAGATTGCGCAGCGACCGGTCGGTGGTTCCTGCGGGCAGTTGCTTGTGCGGCAGAATCACGGTTGCGGGCACGGCCACGCCCAGTTTTGCGGCCAGCGTGTAGTTGAAAAACTTGTCGTCGGCCGACCACCAGAACGGATTGTTGATGATCACGGCTCCGTTGATGGCCGCATGCTTGAGAAAGGCGCGATAGAAGGGAACGTCGTGGGAGATACGGTCCACGATGACCGAGTAACCTGGGGCCTTGTCCAGATGCACGGCGCCGGTCTGAACAAACTCCGCCTGAATGCCGTCAAGATTCCTGGCGTTGATGTTCTCTACCAGCGCGCCGGGAAAACTATTCTCCATGCCGAACAGAACGCCGATTTTCTTCATAGCTCCTTGACCTCCAGAGGTACAGAGCAGCCTTTGCAAGCCAGTGTACCGCACCCCCATGCGCTTGCCATTGGACGGCAGAGATATGCAGTTGGCCATGCAGGTACGTTCTGCGTCCACACGAATGCAGACGCAGCCACGCGCGTCCTTCTGGAGGGAAGGACGCGCGAGAAATCAACGGTCAAAGGTCTGGGCCAGGACTCAGGAATTCGAGAGCGCGGCGGCTCCAGCTTTACTCGTCTTCGCTGGTCTGCATGGTCAGGTACCGTTCGTAGCCAAGCTCCGCGATCTGGTGAAGCTGCGCTTCAAGCCAATCCACGTGTTCTTCCTCGTCCGTGAGCAGGGTGACAAACAGATCGCGCGAGCCGTTGTCTTTCTCCTCGGTCGCGATCTTCACGCTCTCGTTGTACATGGCCACGGCTTCGATCTCGAGTTTCAGATCGGCCGCAATCATGTTCTTGACGTTGCCACCGATGGAAAGGGCGAGCGGCTCCATGCTGGGCGTGCCGTCAAGAAACAAAATGCGCTCCATCAGCCGCTCGGCGTGCTTCATCTCGCCAATGGATTGCTTTTTGATGTACTTGGCAAGTCGATCGTATCCCCAGTTCTCGCACATTTCAGCGTGAACAAAGTACTGGTTGATGGCGGTGAGCTCCTCGCGAAGCGCACGATTCAATTGCTCGATGACCTTCGGTTTACCCTTCATGGCGCAGATTGTTGCACAAGCATAAACACGCACGCAAGAGCGTAGTGAGGATAACCTCACCAGGCTCCCGCGCCGCATCCCGCTGCCGAGCCGTCCACTAAAAAATCTTTCCCAGTGACTTAAGTCGCAGTGCTCGTGCCGGACCCCGGCTTACTCTTTCCTCATTCCAGTTCTATTCATCCCGGAGGGGACACCGTCATGTTTTGCTATCAGTGCGAACAAACCTCGCAAGGCCAGGGATGCCAGGTAATCGGCGTCTGCGGCAAGGACGAAAACACCGCAACGCTGCAGGACCTGCTCATCCACGCGCTCAAGGGCGTGAGCCAGTACGCGCATCGCGCCGGCCAGTTAGGCGCGTCCGATCCGGAGATCGACGCTTTTGTCATCGAGTCGATTTTTGCCACGCTCACCAACGTCAACTTCGATGAGGACCGCGTGGCCGAGCTGGTGTACGAGGCCGCCCAGGTCCGCGACAGGGCGCGGGCGCTCTACACCGCTGCCGCAGTCAATGCAGGTGTTGCAGCCCTGCCGCTCTCCGGTCCCGCCGCGTGGCAGCCTGCCGCCACGCGCGAAGCTCTGCTGGCACAGGGACGCGAGCAACTGATTCCCGCCTCGTATCTGACCGGCAACCTGGTCAACAACGACAACAAGGAGATCAAGAATCTTGAAGAGCTGGTGGTTTACGGTCTGAAGGGCGTTGCCGCGTATGCGTATCACGCAATGATGCTGGGCTCCAGCGCTCCGGCTGCGTACGCAACCGTCTATGAGATTCTTTCCGCTCTCACCGAGCCGCACACTGCCGAAGAACTGCTGGGACTGGCGCTCAAGGTGGGCGAACTCAATTACGCCGTCATTGAACAGCTCGACCACGCACACACTGAGACCTTCGGCGCGCCCACTCCGGCTGCCGTGCGCCTGCACCCGCTCAAGGGCAAGGCCATTCTGGTTTCTGGCCACGACCTGCACGACCTGTATCAACTGCTGCTGCAGACCGATGGCCTGGGCATCAACATCTACACCCATGGCGAGATGCTGCCCGCGCACGGCTATCCCAAGCTCAAGGCCTTCAAGCATCTTGCCGGCAACTACGGCGGCGCATGGATTGACCAAGCTCAAGACTTCGACGCCTTCCCGGGCTCGATTCTGATGACGTCCAATTGCATTCAGCAGCCGAAGCCGAGTTACACCAAGCGCCTGTTTACCGCGGGCGCTGTCGCCTGGCCCGGCGTGGAGCACATTGCCGGCACGGACTTTGCTCCGGTGATTGCGGCAGCGCTGGCCGCGCCCGGATTTGCCGAGGACGGCCCGGCCGACTCCATCACCACCGGCTTTGGGCACAACGCCGTTCTCAGTGTGGCAGGCACCGTCATCGATGCCGTCAAGACTGGCGCGCTGCGGCGCTTCTTCCTCATCGGCGGATGCGACGGCGCGCGCTCCGGCCGCAGCTACTATACCGAGCTGGCCGAACAGGTTCCGCAGGATTGCATCATCCTTACCCTGGCCTGCGGCAAGTACCGCTTCAACAAGCAGGACTTTGGCACGCTGGGCGGCCTGCCCCGCCTGCTGGACCTGGGCCAGTGCAACGACGCGTACTCCGCGTTGAAGATTGCGCAGGCGCTGGCCGCGGCCTTCGAGTGCGGCGTCAACGATCTGCCGCTCTCGCTGGTGCTGAGTTGGTACGAGCAGAAGGCGGTGGCCATTCTGCTCACCTTGCTGTGGATGGGAGTGCGCAACATCCGCATCGGACCCACGCTGCCCGCGTTTCTATCGCCCGCGGTGCTGAAGCTGCTCAACGAAAACTACAACCTGATGCCCATCACCACGCCGGAGGCCGATCTGGCGGCCATGCTCGGCTAGTAATCTAACTACCTAATCAACCGGCAAACAGGCGAGTTAGTCATTCAGACTAACTCGCCTGTTTCATTCCCGATGCAAATATTACGGCCCTGGCCGTCGATGCAAGCGTTTTATGAGGCCGATTCCTGCCGGTGAGCAATACAAGGCATATTGTTTGTCCGCGCCGAATGAGACTATCCTGTATACAGGAACTGCCGCTGTGAGCAGAAGTGATCTGGCTCCGGCGCTGCTCCTACCCAGGGCAGTTGAGGCGGACATACACGGCCTGCCCTGTCTGCTTCAGAGCGCCGCTCGTGCGCCGCTGAAGAAATTCCGCCAAGCCGGAAGGGACGCGTCTGTAACCTTGTACGGCAACTTGCAGATGAAACGTCCCGCCTTTAATCGGGAGATATCTATGGAAACCGCCAAATCCGACACCGCCATTTCAAACGATGTGTTGCATCTTGGAAGCCAGAGCAAGCTTTCTCCGGAAGAAATCGCCAAGGCCCTCGCACATCACAACCGGCATCATGGAGGGAACGCAGTGCAAGCCGCCGCGGCCAATACTGGAGCCGGCAAAAAGAATAAAGCCTCGAAATCGAAATAGATCGGCCTGCCGTATTTGGTAACTCGGATGTCATTGCCGAGCATCCTGAGCGATGACATCCGATGCCTCAGCCCGCGCACTGAGGTTCAACCGGCCGTAGAGGCCGCCAGCTTCTGCAACTGCCCCAGGTGGTTCAGGTCGTGGCCGGCCATGGTCTCCAAAATAGTGCTGAAGGTCATGGCGCCCCGCTCAGGGTGTGTCACGCGCCGGTTGAAAGCCTCCGGCAGGGCGCCGCGAATCAGAAGCAGGTTCCAGGCCCGCAGCGCGGAAAACACTTCCAGCGCCTGGGCGATGGAAATGCCGCTGTAGTTCATGGCCCACTTTTCCTGGTCGAAAGGCTGGATGGTGGGCGCATTCTCAGCCAGCGTCTGCCGCAGCCGGAACGCGAAAACCAGCTCACAGTCGGCCAGGTGACACACAATCTCCGCCGCGCTCCATTTTCCGGGAGCCGGCGGCGTCGAGGTCCTGTCCGCACCTATTGCTGCAATCAGCAAGCCCAGTTGCGCCGCAGTCGCTGCCAGAATCTCCTGCACCGGCCGCCCGGTCAGAAAGTGCTCATAAGGATTAAGTGCGCTCATAACGGCATCCTCCTTGCCGATCAGATTATCTTCATTGATTCATTTTCTATCGGAATTCCCTGTTCTTCAAAGATATTCCCGCACCATCCGCTCCCACGTGGGCCAGCCGTGCGAGTTCGGCGCGTCCCACACGTACAGCTTGTGCGGAATCCCTCGCTCGCTCATGATCCGGTCCAGAGCCTGGTTCTGGCCCAGGCACTGATCGTCCCAGCCGGTGGCCAGCACGTAGGTGTTGCGGCGGAAACGATCCAGGTACCATGGGTCGCTCAGGTTGGGCAGGTAGTGTGTGGGCAGGTTGAAGTAGCAGTCCTGGTCGTAGTAGCCATGCAGAAAATTTGTCAGGTCAAAAGCGCCTGACAGCGACAGCATTCCGGTAAAAATGTCGGGATGGCGCAGGGCGATGTTGGCCGCGTGATAGCCGCCGAAGCTGCATCCCAGCGCAACCAGCCGCGGATCGCGGTTCTTTGTCCGGACGAGCGGCGTTACCTCGCCGAGCACGTACTCCTCATACTGCAATTGGCGCGCAATGCGTTTGCGCGGCGGCACGTTCCTGTTGTACCAGCTCTCCATGTCCACCGAGTCCACACAGAAGAGCTGCACCTGGCCGGCGTCGATTTTGCCGGAGAGAGCGGCAACCATGCCCCGGTCTTCAAACTCGAAGAAGCGTCCGCCTGAGGTGGGGAAAACCACCACGGGCAGGCCCGCATGGCCAAAGACCAGCAGCTCCATCTCGCGGCCCAGGCGGCTGGAACGATCCCTGTGATACTCGCGAACCATGCTTGTACCGCTCCGTGATCGGCTACCTCAAAGCATAATCCGCCCTGAAGGCCAGCAGGGCGCAGCGCGTCCGCCCGATATTGCGCTTTCTCGTCCGGGCGGGGTTGTCAATCCGCTAAAATTTAGATAGATGAAGGTCTTCCGGCAGCCGAACAGCCTCTAAACTTGCCCCGAACCCCCTTTTCAGCGATACTTAGGTGTTGTGTCTTGCGCGGCTGGGCACTCTTGTCCGGCCCTTTTATTGGTGGGGCGAGCTTGAACCGGAAAGCCGCCGGCCGGAAAACCCGCTTAAGATCGGGGTACCTGCGGACAGATCTTCGTCCGTGGGGTGATAAGACAGCAACAGAGCACTGGATTTTGAAAGGAACCGTATAGCCGTGGTGATGATTCGTCTGGCGCGCTTTGGCGCCCGCAAGCAGCCCTACTACCGTATCGTGGCCATCGAGAAGGACCGCGCCCGCAATGGCCGCTCCATCGAGGTCGTCGGCACCTACAACCCCCGCACCAACCCCGCCACCGTGGACCTGAAGCACGAGCGCATCGCCTACTGGCGCAGCGTGGGCGCACAGTTCTCCCCCAGGGTTGAAAAGCTGGTGGCCGCGCATCCGGCGCCGGTTCCCGCTGCGGAGCCTGCAGCCGCCTAACCTTTTTCCTCTTCCAGGGCGCAGTGTGCGCAGGCCTAACCGCCGGCGCGCACACTTTTGCTGACGGCGATGGGTGTGTGCTGATACTATTCGCGCACAGATTCCTTTTGCTAATTTCTGGACGCATCCGGTCAGAGGACGTGTATGACCCAAAACGAAATGGTCACATCAATCTCCGTAGCAGAGCTGGTCCGCGAGATTGCCCAGGCCCTGGTGGATGAACCAACGGCCGTCGATGTGCAATCCGTGAGCCGCGAAGACAACACGGTTCTCAAGCTCAAGGTTGCACCGCAGGACGTGGGCAAGGTGATCGGCAAACAGGGGCGCACCGCGCGCTCCGTGCGCACCATTCTGGGCGCCGTCAGCATGAAGCTGCACCACCGCTACACGCTCGACATCCTGGAAGAAGACGACGAACTCTAGGATGCCTGCCGCCCATGCGTCCGGTGCACCCCGGAGACGGCAATGACCGCGCCGGAACAGGCTGGGCAAGCCACGCAAACGGGGCAAACCGCGCCATCTCAACAAGCAGCGCAGCCGGAATCATGGGTCTGGCTGGCCCGTATCCGCCGTCCCCAAGGCCGCAAAGGCGAAGTCTTCGCCGACATCCTCACCGATTTCCCTGAAAAATTTGCCGACCGCCGACAGCTCTGCCTGCTGGCAGGCGACACACCGGGCGCAGCCCCTCGCCCTGCCGCCGTTCCACGCGAAGTCGAACTCATCGCCCACTGGCTGCACAAGGGCGGCATTGTCCTGCATTTTTCCGGAATCGACTCCATTACCGCCGCCGAAACGCTCGCCGGCCTGATCGTGGCCATTCCCAGCACGCAGCGGGCCGCGCTTGCCGAAGACGAGGTTTACATCGCCGACCTGATCGGCTGCACGCTGGTGGATGTGGCCGGCACCGAGCCCGCGCTCATCGGAGAGATTGAAGAAGTGGACCGCGCGGCCGGCCCGGTCGCCCTGCTTGTGGTGAAGGGAGCGGCTGGAGAAATCCTGATCCCCTTTGCCAAGAGCTATTTGCGCCGCATTGACCTGGCCGCCAAGCGGGTGGAAATGGCCCTGCCTGAAGGCCTCGTCGACCTGAACGCGCCGGGAAAAGCGTAGACCCCAAAACCCCCTTATTGAAAGGCCAGCGGCTTCCATGCGCCGTCCTGTTTCATCGCCAGTTGCAGCGGCCGCGGCGGGCCTTGCGGCGGCACCGTCACCTCAATCCAAAGCTCCTGGCCCGGCTGCAGGCGCGAAGGATCGGTGGCATGTTCCGCAATATAGAAATCGACCGGGGCAGCCAGGCGCAGGTTCTGGCAGGACGTGCCCGGCACACCCTCGACCATCACCCCTGAAGGCCGGCTGTCGGAGTCGGGAATCCGGATCGCCTCCAGCTTGTTGTTCACCACCTTGAGCTGCGCGGGAAACCGGACAACTTGCGGCGCATGAATCGAATACAGCGTTCCCACCGGCACGCCTTCCAGATTCCTTGGCATGGCGGCTTCCCTGGCGGAGGGAAGCGTGCTTTGGCAGCCGTCCACGGTCAATTGCAGGCTCAGGTAGCGGCCGCGCATGAGCATTTCCGGGTCGTACGCCGAGGCCCGGGTCCAAACCCGCGGGCAGGCCAGGCGCTGGTAAAGGTATTTGGCAGCGATGGACGAGACCAGCGCCAACTGAATCACCAGCAGGGCAACGGAAGCTCCGGAGAGTGTGATTCTGGCGAGCTTCATTGGGCCTCCTTGGGGGCGAGAGCTGCGGAATCCATGCGGACCATCAAACGGCGGCGGGCTTTTTCCAGGGCCCATCCGCCGGCCAGGAAGAGAACGCCCAGCACGATCAGGCCCAGGGAGCGGCCCAGCTTGTCGAAAATGTCACTGAAGTAAAACCAGCTGACGGCGATGGCAAAACCCACAATGCCCAGGTTGACCAGTGCGTGGCTGGCCTGGCGCACGCCCCACCAGATGAGGAAGACGGTGAAGGCCGCCACCAGCGCGTGGGCCAGCAGATTAGGCACGACGTAGGTAAAGGAGTTGTGGATGGCGCCGTAGTCTAAGTGCTGCGTGCGGAGGCTGACGCACCAGGGCAGCACAATGGAAAGGGCAATCGCGACAACAACAGGCAACTGGCTCTTGCGCCACCGGAAAAGCGAAAACATCAGAGGCAACGCGGCAATATCGATCCATCCCCAGACGCGGAGATGGAAGGGCAGAAACGTCTGACTCGCCGACCAGGAGCGCCAGCTTTCCAGCGTCATGGCGATCCCGATGAGCGCGGCAATGGCTGCTACTGCGAACAGGACGCCTTGCGCAATGCGGTGTTTGGAGCCGAGAAAAATCGTCAGATAAAGTACCGCCCAGGCAATCAGGAACCGGCCCAGGTAGACGCCGGCGCCGATGTGGCCCTGCGCGGCGAAAGAAAACTCGCAGACGATCCAGGCCGGGAACAGCAGCAGCGTCAGAATCTCCTGCGCCTCGTCGCGCAGCAGAATCCATCCGGCCAGCGCGGCAAAGGCCCAGAGCAGGATGGCAGCCGGCCAGTGCTCCTGAATGTTGAAGATCTGGCCCACCAGCCCGATGGCCGCGCCGGTGGAGATGGTTCCCACGGCGTGCAGCGCGGTGGAGAGCCCGTGAAAGCGCGGCCGCGCGCAGGCTCCCGCCAGGTGAAACACCGTCACCATGGCAAGAACCAGGGCATAGCGCCAGCCGGGGCCGAACCGCTCCCAATGGGCCGAGACAAACAGCACCACGCCGCAGGCCAGCAAAATGGCCCCCAGAATGAGCGCGACCTTGCCCTGCCAGCCCATGCGTGCCCCCGCTGGGCCGGCAGGGCCGGTCTGTTGCGACTCGTAGGCGCGGATGCGTTCGGCAGCTTCCGCATCCAGGACGCCGGCCGATTGCCAGCGGTTTAGCAGAGGTTCCAAGTCAGCCATGGCAGTAGAGCAGTTCTCCAGTTTCTGTAGCATGACCAGCCTGGTAGAAGGTGGCTTTTTCTTAAGGAAAAAGCCACTACACGGCATGGTTTCACCCTAATGCAACTGGAGAACTGCTATTGGCTGACATTAAAGCACATCCCGCGGCGCCTCATACGGAAACCTGTGCCGTTATCATCAGTGTGTATGCAATTCGACATTGTCACTATCTTTCCCGGCTTTTTTACCAGCTTCTTTGAGAACGGCATTCTGCGCCGGGCTCTGGCCGAGGGACTGGTGACCGTAGACGTGCACGACCTGCGCGCGTTTACCCACGACCGCCACCGCACCGTGGACGACCGCCCGTTTGGCGGCGGCGAGGGCATGGTGCTGAAACCCGCGCCCCTGGCCGAGGCCCTGGCCTCGCTGGGCATTGCGCCCAAAGCCGAGCGTCTGAATCAGGGCACGACTTCAGCCGTGCCGCAAGAGCTTCAAGAAGAAGGAGGGGCTTTAGCCCCTGAGGGAATGCCCGCCGGCAATCCTGCGCCTTCGCCCCGGGACCGCGTCATACTTCTCTCCGCGCAGGGCAGGCCGTTTACCCAGGCCATGGCGCGGGAACTGGCGGCTATGGACCGCGTGGTGCTGCTCTGCGGCCGCTATGAGGGCGTGGACGAGCGCATCAACGAGATCTACTGCGACTTTGAACTATCCATCGGCGACTACGTGCTGAGCGGAGGCGAACTGGCCGCCGCCGTGGTGGTGGATGCCGTCATGCGCCTCCTGCCCGGCGTGCTGGGCAACGAGGCGTCCAGCGAGTTTGAAAGCTTTGGCGTGGCCGATGCGGAGATCGACACCGACGTGGTGGGCGTTCCCCGCTCGCAGTACGGAGCCGGAGGCCTGCTGGACTACCCCCATTACACCCGGCCCGCGGAGTTTGCCGGCGCCCGCGTCCCGGAGACTCTGCTCAACGGCGACCACCACGGGATTCGCCTCTGGCGCCGCGAGCAGCAGTTGCGCAAGACCCTGGCCAACCGCCCGGACCTGCTGGAACATGCAGCCCTGAGCAAAGAGGACCGCAAGCTGCTGGACGCGATCAGGCAGGAAACGGAAAACAGGGAATAGGGACAAAGGGACTAAGGGACTAAGGGACTGGGGAATTGTGCTCCCCTGCCCTTGTCTCGTCTTTTGCGGAAAGGCAGGGAAACAGTCGAGCGGCATCTTTAAAACGGCTTCACCGGGGCTGGCTGATCCGCGCTCACCTGGCCCGCCGCGATAGCAGCTACATAAAAATTCTCACCGCGCGTGGGGCTGCCGGCCAGCCGGCGCAGCATGGCAAGCTGGCCCACATGCGTCAGCGCGTCAGCCACCGGCCCTTGCAGCAATCTCTCAACCGGAGCCTCAACCGGCTGGCCGGAGGCCAGAAATGCGTCAAACGCCCCCAGCGAGGCGAAAAAACGCTTTTGCGCCTCAGGCCAGGGCAGCGGCTGGGAGTTCTGCCAGCGTGGATTTCCGGCAGCCATGCTGAGCGACCAGTCGAACAGGTCGCCCATGTGGGCCAGGATTTGCGCGGGTTGGCGGCCCGCACCATCAAAAGCCGCAAAGTTCTCAGGCGCGTTTTCCAGGGCACGGGCGGCACGGTAAGCCAGAGCGGCCAGCGTATGACGCAGCAGTTCGCGTTTCTCGTCCATATGGGAAAACTATAGCGCAAGCCGCAGGCCAGACTCCTTGAGCCCGAAACCCGTCAACGCCAAAAGAGAGCAATCCTGAGCAATTGAGAACATTCCGGCGGCTGAATTCTCCGGTACCGTTGTCTTGTCTCAGCAGCACCACATTGAGATAGCTTTTTGCAGCACAGGAGATAGAAAACGATGATTCTCAATCGGCTTGCAGTACCGGCACTTGCTCTCTTACTCGGCACCACGGGCCTGGGCACGGCCAGGGCATCCGGCGTGCCCCAGGGACCCCCTGGGGGATATGGTCAGGATCACGGCGGCTGGGATGCGCCTCCGCAGGAATTGCAGGAGATCCAGCGCCGCGGCTTCCACGATGGCATCGAAAGCGCGCGCATGGATATCGGCAACCACCGCCGCCCCGACGTGAACAACCGCAACGAGTACCGCCATCCGCATGTTCCGCGCGACCAGCGGGAAGCGTACCGGGATGGCTTTCGCCGCGGCTATGAGCAGGGCGTGTCTCACCTTATGGGCGGACCTCAGGGGCAGCCGGGCCGGCCTGAACAGCGAATGGGCCCGCCGGATCACGGCCCCGATATGGGCCCTGGGATGGGCAGCGAAATCCAGCGCCGCGGCTTTCAGGATGGCATGGAAGGCGCACGCAGGGACCTGGACAATCACCGCCGTCCGGACGTGAACAACCGCGATGAATACCGTAATCCGCATGTTCCGCGCGAGCTGCAGGACGAGTACCGTGAAGCCTTCAGGCATGGCTATGAACGTGCCATGGCTCAACAGATGGGTGGGCCTGGCCCCCGCTGAGACGGCCCTGGGACTGCTGAAAGATGGACGGCCCAGCCCGTGCCGGGACTGGTTTGAGGGCCGGGCTCGCCCATCTCTCAAACTTAAAATGCGGAGCCTCCCAGATGTAACGGCAGGTCCGTTTATCCCGTGCGCCCGGCGTGAATTGGCCGTTGAGCCGCACCGGAATTAGGCACACAAACGCGTTCTCTGCTAAACTTGAAGTTCTGAGTTCAACAGCAGGAAGAGACTATGTCCATTCATCCCGTAATGCAGCGTTTGGCTGACAAGCTCAAGCGCACAGATCTACCCGCGTTCGTGCCAGGCGACCAGATTCGCGTCCAAGTCAAGATCAAGGAAGGCGATAAGGAACGCTTGCAGGCGTTTGAAGGTCTGGTTATCGCCATTAACCGCGGCCCCCAGGGCACGTTTACCGTGCGCAAGATGAGCTTTGGCCAGGGTGTCGAGCGTATTTTTCCCTTCAACTCGAAGGTCATCGACAAGATCGAGAAGATCCGCAGCTACAAGGTTCGCCGCGCCAAGCTGTTCTACATTCGCGGACTGCGCGGCAAGGCCGCCCGTCTGAAGGAAGTGGACCGCGTAACCGGCAAGGTCAGGGCATAAGAACCCGGCCAAACCAGCTCCAATCGAGCCCCCAGCCTACACGGCTGGGGGTTTTACTTTCTATACTGAATACATGGCTCAATCCCTGGTCTCCCGTTCCACAAGCAAGAAACCGCATACGGAAACGCTGATCTGCGGCTGGACGCTGGAAGAGGCTGCGCGCAAGCGAGGTGCGCTGCGGATTGCCGGGCTGGACGAGGTGGGCCGCGGGCCGCTCTTCGGTCCGGTGGTGGCAGCGGCGGTGATCCTGGCCCAGGGATGCCGGATCGACGGGCTGAACGACTCAAAAAAGCTCTCGGAAAAGAAGCGCAACGAACTTGTGCCGGAGATTCGCGCGAATGCCGTGGCCTGGGCCATTGCGGCGGTGGATGCGGAAACCATCGACCGCATCAACATCCGCCAGGCCTCGCTGCTGGCCATGCGCCGCGCCGTCGAGCAGCTTGCGCTCAGTCCCGACTTCCTGCTCATCGACGGCCGCGACTCCATCGACTGGGATTGCCCGCAGCAGGCCGTGATTCACGGCGACGCCACCAGCCTCTCCATCGCCGCCGCCTCGGTGCTGGCCAAGGTCCATCGCGACCGGCTGCTGGTGGAGCTGGACCGCGAGTTTCCCGGCTACGGCCTGGCGCAGCACAAGGGCTACCCCTGCCCCGCGCACCTTGAGGCTCTCCAGTTGCTCGGCCCCACGCCGCTGCACCGCAAGAGTTTTCATCCGGTGACGCAGGCCATGCTGGAATTCGAATAATTTCAGGCCGCAACAGGGCGCAATTTCCGCCGCTGATTCCAGGCCAGCACGGGCCGAGCCGCGAGCAGCACCACCAGTACAACGGTGAAAGGCACAGGCGAGAGCACGCCCGGCTTCACCTTCCACCAGTAGTGAATCACTGCGCCGACGGCCGCCAGGTACACCAGCTTGTGCAGAAGGTTCCAGCGCCTGCCGCCCAGCTTGCGGATGGCCCAGTTTGTGGATGTGGCCGCCAGCGGCAAGAGCAGCAGCCACGCAGCTACGCCGATGGTGATGAAGCGCCGCTTGGCGATGTCCGCTAGCATCGCGTGCACATCGAATCCCGAATAAAGCGCGACATACGTCAGCAGATGCAGCGTGGCATAAAAAAAGACGAACAGCCCCAGAAGCCGACGGAATTTGATGAGCCAGCTCAGACGCGGCGAGAGCCGCCGCAGCGGCGTAATGGCCAGCGAAATCAAAAGCAGCCACAGCGCGCAGAGCCCCGTGTCCGAGGCGATGGCGCCGGCGGGGTCCGGTCCCAGTTGGTTGGTAGCAACGCCAGTCACAATCACACCCAGCGGCCACAGGCACGCCAGCCAGACAAGCGTCTTGAGCGGAATGAGGATCGATCGTTTCATAAGGCAGTGGTCAGTGAACAGTGGTCAGTGGACAGTTAGTTGTCTGTTGTTAGTAGACAGTGGTCAGTGGTCAGTCAATAGCAGTCTGTCAACAAACCTCAGCGAGCAATTCTTTCTAATTGCAAAACCGCAGTTCCTGCCGGCAATCAAAACTGACCACTGTCCACTGTCCACTGTTCACTGACCACTGTTAGTGGTTCCAGCGCAGGTCCATGCCCTTGTAGAGCGAGGCTACCTGATCGCCATAGCCGTTGAATAGCAGCGTTGTCCGCCGTTGCGCGTAGAAAGGCAGACCGAGCCGCCGTTCGGTCCTCTGGCTCCAGGCAGGATTGTCCACGTTAGGGTTCACGTTGGAATAAAAGCCATACATGCTGGGCGCCATCGTGTTCCAGGTGGTGCGCGGCATGTCGCTCACAAAGCGCACCTCGACAATCGACTTGGCGGACTTGTAGCCGTACTTCCACGGCACCACAATCCGCACCGGAGCACCGTTCTGGTTGGGCAGCACCTCGCCATACAGGCCAAACGTCAGCAGCGTCAGCGGGTTCATGGCTTCGTCCATGCGCAGGCCCTCATTGTAGGGCCAATAGATCGACGTCTGGTTCGACCACTTCTCCACTTTCCGGTCGTAGTAGGAGACAAACTGTACGTATTTGGCTGAGGGCAGCGGCTCACACTGGTTGATGAACTCCGACAGCGAATAGCCCACCCAGGGGATGACCATGCTCCAGCCCTCCACGCAGCGATGGCGGTAGATGCGGTCTTCCAGCGGCCTCAGCTTGAGTAGCGCATCGATGTCAAAGGTCTTCGGCTGCTTCACCTTGCCCGTCACGGCGACAGTCCAGGGCCGTGTCGGCAGCACTCCGGCGTTCTTCGCGGGCTGGTCCTTGGGCACGCCAAACTCGTAGAAGTTGTTGAAGGTGGTGATGTCCTGGTAGCTGGTGAGTTGCTCGCCGGTGGTGGTCAGCGGGCTCTGCACGGTCTGCAGTCTGGTTCCGGCCTGCACGCGCGTGCGGGGCGCAAAGACATCGGCCAGCTGCTCCGCTCCCAGGGCGGCAGCGCCCGCGGTCACCACGCCGGAGACGGCTCCGCGCAGAAAGCGGCGGCGGTTCAGGTACTGCTCTTTCGGCGTAATGGCGGAAGAGGGAAAATCGGACGGCTTGCCGATGAGCATCCAGTGACCTCGCACGGGGAAGTGTCGATCGCTTTCATTAGACACGACGGGGTGCCCATGAGTTAACAAGATTCGTCAGAATGGCTTGAAATCAAGACAGGGCGCCCCCCCTGGTCTCGTTTTGAGACTTGGGATCGGCGATTTCAGTTTCCTTCCGCTTCTCCCACACCGTTCCGCGCAAACGGCCACTGCGCCAGCCGCCGGGCGCGGAACAGGTAGATCAGCGTACCTGACACCGCAATCCCCACGGCCACCATCAGCCCGCCCAGCGCGTGCACGCGGTACACAAGCAGGAAGATGAATCCGGCAACGGCAACCAGCGGCGGCAGCGGGTAGAGCGGCATTTTGAAGGGCCGCGCCAGCTCGGGCCTTTGGATTCTGAGCAGAATCACCCCCACATGTTGCAGGAAAAACTGCAGCAGGATGCGGGTAACCACGAGCATGGTAATCACCTGCGCCAGCGTGAAGAAACAGAACCCCGTGGCCACCACGCCCAGCGCCACCAGCGACCGGTGGGGAATGCCGTGCTTGGGATGGACAGCGGCCAGGTAGTGGAAGTAGTTGCCGTCCCTCGCCGCCGCGTAAGGCACGCGGGAGTAGCCCAGCAGCAGCGAAAACACCGAGGCAAACGCGGTCCAGATAATCAGCGCGGCCATGGTGTATCCGGCCCACTGGCCAAAGGCTGAATGCGCAATGTCGGCCACCAGCCGCAGCCGGACCATGGCGCTCTCCGCGGTGTGGGCCGCGGCATCGCGCAACGAGGGCAGCGCGGCCAGGTTCATCGCGATATAAAAAGAGGAAACAAACAGCACGGAGAGCAGAATGGCGCGCGGAATGGTTTTCTCCGGCCGCCGCACCTCGCTGCCCAGGAAGCAGATGTTGTAGTAGCCCCAGTAGTCGTACGTGGTGATGAGCGTGGCCTGCGCCAGCCCGCCCATGGCCACAGCCAGCGGCAGCGCGGGCGAAACCGGCATGTGCCAGCCGCCGGTGGCCGCCGCATGAGTAAAGCCGGAAACAATCACGCCGGCAATGGCCGTGAGCACGCCGGCAAACAGCACCCAGGCCAGCCGCGTTACCGAGCTCAGGTTGCGGTAAAGCAGCGCCGTCACCAGCAGGCAGGCGCCGGCGGCGGCAAAGTTTGCGTAGTGCAGCGCCGGCCACGCAGCGAAAGGCGCACCATCCAGGCCGGGCCAGAAAACGCCCAGAAAACTCGACAGCCCGATGCAGCCGGAAGCGATGGAGAGCGGCGCAGAAAAGCTCAACTGCCACACGTAGAGAAAGCTCAGCCAGTTACCGGCGCGGTCGGGGCCGTAGATTTCGCGCAAAAACGCGTACGAGCCACCGGCACGGGGAAACTCCGCGCCCAGCTCGGCCCACACCAGGCCATCGGCCACGGCAATCACCGCGCCCAGAACCCACGCCCACACGGAGAGTTTATAGCCCGCAGCGGCAATCACCAGCGGCAAAGTAATGAACGGACCGACCCCGATCATCTCCAGCATGTTGAAGAGGACGGCGGAGCGGAGGCCGATGCGGCGCTCGAGAGAACCGGTGCTTGCGGAAATGGAAGGGGTCAAAGTCATGGAGCTAATGCGCTCCCCGGATTGTACACTGACGACATCTATGGTTCTCACCGGGAAACCTCTATCTTCCGCAGCGGGTGCGCTCCTGGCCGCCCTGCTTCTGGCGTGTGCGCCTTCCGCCTGCCTGCTTGCGCAGCAACCTGTTCCCGCGGTTGAGCCTGCGCCGCTTCCCGCGGCCGAGCCCAGTGCGATTGCCCTTCCCCTGCCCGAAGACCGCGGCCAGGCTGCGCTCGTGCAGTCGCTACGCCGGTTGCGGACCACGGCCAGCGTGATGATGATCGTGGCTCACCCCGACGACGAAGACGGTGCGCTGCTGACCTACCTGTCTCGCGGCCTGGGTGTGCGTGCCACGCTGCTGACCCTTACCCGCGGCGAGGGCGGCCAGAACGCCATGTCTGCCGTCAGCAACGGCGCGCTGGGCGTGATGCGCACCAACGAACTGCTCAAGGCCGGCGAGTATTACGGCGCCAAACAACTGTGGGGCACCGAGGTGGACTTCGGCTTCTCAAAAACCCAGGAGGAGTCCTTTGCCCGCTGGGGTCACGAGCGCGTGCTCTACGACGCCGTGCTGGCCGTGCGCCGCGTGAGGCCCCAGGTGATTGTCGCCACATTTATGGGCGGGGTTTCAGACGGCCACGGTCAGCATCAGGTCTCCGGCGAAATTGCCCAGGAAGTCTTCAAGGCAGCCGGCGATCCGAAGATGTTTCCCGATCAGTTGAAGGACGGATTGCAACCCTGGCAACCGCTGGCAGTGTACTCCCGTGCACCCTTTGCGCAGGTCACCAGCAAGGGAATCTTCGACTACGCCACCGGCAAATGGGCTCCGGCCCGATTTCACAATTACGTCACCGGCGAGTGGACAACGGGCGTTCCCACGCCGGACGTGACCATTCCGGTGGGAACATGGGACGCGGTGCTGGGCCGCAGCTACGTGCAGATTGCGCGCGAAGGCTGGGGCGAGCAGAAATCGCAATACGGCGGGGCCAGCCCGGCGCTGAGCGGGCCAGCCGAGTCAAGCTATCACCTGTGGGCCGTCGCGCCCGCAGCAGCGGCCGGCGGTGCCGATGACGTCAGCCTTTACCACAACCGCAAGGTCAACATCGACACCAGCCTTGAAGGGCTGACTCATCTGGTGCAAGGCACTCCTCCGGCGTGGCTCTCCGAAGGCCTGCGTCAGATCGATGCGGGTCTCAAGCAGTACGAAGCCAATTGCCAGAATCAGAACGGCGTCGCCGCTGCGCACAAGCTGGCACCGGTCTACCGGCAGACCCTTGCTCTCTACGCAAAGATTGAAGACAGCCATCTGGACGCGCAGGCCAAGGCAGGTCTCAAGCTGGAGCTGGCAGCAAAGATTGAGCAGTTTCAGTCAGCGCTGAAGGATTTGCTGGGCCTGGATATGGCGGCCTTCACCACCAGAAGCAACGATCAGGGCGGCGGCTTGTCGCGCGGCGGCTCTGCGGACGAGACCCCAAGCAGCGTGAGTCCCGGCGAGAGCTTCCGCGTGCGCGTGCACACCGCGCAGGCCACGGCAGGCACGCAACTGAGCAAGGTTTGGCTGGAGAGCCACAGCGGCGCTCCATGGAAGATCGAAAGCACAGACGCAGGCGCGACCGCCGCTCCTGCAATCGACCGCATCTTCCGTGTGCAGGCGGCAGAGGACGCAGAGCCCACGCAGCCCTTCTTCACCCGGCCCTCCACCGAGCAGCCCTACTACGACATATCGCACCCCGCGCTGCGCCTGCACTCCTTCGCGCCGTATCCGCTGGCTGCGTGGGCGGAGTTTACCTTTGACGGCCTTCCCATCCGCGTGGGCCAGGTGGTTCAGACCCTGCAACGCGTTCTTGGGCCAGGCGGCATTTACCAGCCATTGCTGGTCACGCCGGCCATCGGCGTACGCATGGAGCCGGAGGCGCAGATTCTGCCGCTCGACGGCTCGGCTCTGCCGGTGCGGGTTACGGTCCATGCGCAGGCGGCAGCCGAAGGCACGGTGGACCTGAAACTGCCTGCAGGCTGGCGTTCCAATCCCGTTGAAGCGCCGTTCCATCTGAAGAGCGCTGGCGACTCCGAGCCGATCCTCTTCTCCGTAACCCCAGCCGCAACAAAAGCCGGCGCCTATACCATCCAGGCCGCGGCGCACTCCGGCGGGCGCGCGTACCAGGCCGGCTGGCAGAGCATCGGCTACCCCGGCCTGCGCCCCTACAACCTGTACCAACCCGCCGAGTTGCGCACCCGCAAGGTGGATGTGAAGCTGGCGCCGGGGCTGCGCGTGGGCTACATCATGGGCACCGGCGACCTGGTTCCGCAGGCCATTGAGGCGTTGGGCATTACGCCGCACCTGCTCAACGCAACTGAGTTGGCCACCGGTGACCTATCCGCGTGGAACGTCCTGGTAATCGGCATCCGCGCCTACTCCTCGCGCCCCGAGCTTATGTTGGTCCAGCCGAGACTTCAGCAGTTTGTCGAGCGCGGCGGAACGCTCGTGGTTCAGTACCAGAGCGCCGACTTCCCTGCCCCGCTCCCCCTCTCCATGGCACGCACTCCGGAACGCGTCGTGGATGAGCAGGCGCCCGTCAAGCTGCTCGACACCGCCAATCCTCTGCTCGCGTGGCCGAACGCCCTCACCAGCGCCGACTTCGACGGCTGGGTAGACGAACGCGGCCACTCCTTCCTGGATACCTGGGACCCCGGTTACGCGGCGCTCACTGAGACCGCCGACGCCGGCCAGGACCCGCAGCGCGGCGGCTTGCTGGTAACTCATCCCGGCAAAGGCACTTATATCTATGTTGCCTATGCGCTCTATCGCCAGCTTCCCGAGTTAGTTCCAGGATCTTATCGCATTCTGGCCAATCTACTTAGCGCCGGAAAAAGCCAAACAGCCGGAGGCATTCGATAACAAGTACCGCATTCACGAGTCCCTGCAAGGACAATGTATTACTCCAGATCGCAGCGGCGCTTCTGTTAAAGATATGTAAATTTATGCCGCGCACGCGCCTTTGTAACATAGCCTATAACTCTGTTAAAACTGCATGAATTCGTCATATATTCATCAAACTCTGCGAGTCTGAGAGACGAAAGCAACCAGGGAATGCATCGCAAAAAGAATGTCTTCCTGACTTTCATGGTTTTCCTGCATGCCCATAGGAGTACGAATTGGCTTCCTTTTCATATTGCTGGGCATGCGGAAATCCGGTGCGTTCGCAACACCAGCGAGCGTAACTACGACTCAACTTGATTCGAGAGGAATATGAGAGGCCCAATGAATTTCAGACTCAAAACATATGCCGCGGCACTGCTGGCAGTCAGCCTAATTACTTCTTACGTCTACGCCAGCGATCCGGCGGCAGCGGGGAAGAAGCATGTTGCAACCAGGAAAGCCGCGGCGCCCCCGAAACCTGACGTGCAGGAACAGATCCAGGCGCTCCGCCAGGAACTGCAGGGCCAGATCGACAGCCTCAAAAACAGCCTGGCCGACAAGGATGCGCAGTTGAAGCAGGCGCAGCAGGCGGCAGCCGATGCCCGTGCCGCAGCGGCCAGTGCGGAAGCAGCGGCCACATCGCAGCAGCAGGCGGTTACTGAGAACACCGCCGCCGTCACCACCCTGCAGTCCAGCGTGACTGACCTGAAGGCCAACAACGTCTCGCTGGCCACCACGGTCTCCGACGAAACATCCGCCATCAAGAAGGCCGTCTCCAGCCCCGACGTTCTCCACTACAAGGGCATCACGCTCTCGCCCGCCGGCAGTTTCCTGGCGGCGGAAACCGTGTGGCGCAGCGGAGCTACCTCCGGCGACGTCAACACTCCCTTCACGGGCATTCCCCTGCAGAACTCGGAAGCCTATAACCTCAGCGAGTTCCAAGGTTCCGGCCGTCAGTCCCGCCTCGCCCTCAAGGCCGTCGGCAAGCTCGACAACGTGACCTTGACCGGCTACTACGAGGCGGACTGGCTCAGCTCCGGCACCACCTCCAACAACAACCAGTCCAACAGCTACACCATGCGCCAGCGCCAGCTCTGGGCTGACGCCAAGTTCACCAACGGCTGGGATGTCTCCGGCGGCCAGGGCTGGTCACTCGCCACGGAAACCACTGCGGGCCTCACCCGCGGCACTGAAATTCTGCCGTCCAGCATCGACGCGCAGTACGAAGCCGGCTTCGCCTGGGCCCGCCAGTACAGCTTCCGCGTCAGCAAGAACATCGGCAAGCAGATCTTCATCGGCGCCTCGGCTGAGAACGCCGAGACCCTCAACCCTGCCGGCCAGAACCTGCCCACCAACCTGCTCATCGGTTCCGGCGGCACCGGCGGCGGCCTTTACAACACCAGCGCCAACTACTCCTTTAACCTTGCGCCCGACATGGTCGCCAAGATCGCTGTCGAGCCCGGCTGGGGACACTGGGAGCTGTTCGGCGTCAGCCGCTTCTTCCGCGACCGCATCTATCCCACCGGCGCCACGCCCTATAACAACACCGTGGTCGGCGGCGGCGTCGGCGGCGGCTTCCGCGGCCCGCTCTTCGACAAGAAGGTCACCATCGGCCTCAAGGGGCTCTACGGGGAAGGCGTTGGACGCTACGGTTCCTCCACCATCGCCGACGTTACCATCCGTCCCAACGGAACGCTCTCACCCCTTCACGGCTTTTCCGCCCTCAGCACCGTCGAACTCAATCCCACGCCGCGCCTGAACATCTACTTCAACTACGGCGGCGACTACATCGGCCGCGACTGGACGCTCAACGCCTCAAACAAACAGGTCGGTTTCGGTACCCGTACCGCGGATATGTCGGGCTGCGGCATCGAGCCTGCCTCCACTTCCGCCAACCCCTCCGCCGACCCGACCACTCCCGGCAACTCCGTCAACGCCTGCGCCGGCAACAACAAGGACGTACAGGAAGCCACCGTCGGCTACTGGTTCAACTTCTACAACGGACCCAAGGGACGTCTCCGCCAGGGCTTCCAGTACAGCCGCATGGAACGCGACCTCTGGTCCGGCAACGGCGGCACTTTGAATCCAGGCGGCGGCGCACATGGCGTCGACAACATGGTCTTTACCTCGTTCCGCTACTACCTGCCCTAAATCCCGGGCCTTCGCGTCCGGCTATAAAATCAGGGCAGCCCGCACATCGGGCTGCCCTTTCTTTTCTCTGTTGTTTCCGCCTGATCGGCCGCGGCCCGCGCCGGCATTCCCGCCCTTCTGCAGTCCACTCCTACTTTGAAAAGAACCTCGGCCGGCTCAGGTCATACGACACGCCAACCGTAATACCCTGAGGTTTCAGCGGACGGGCAAACTTGGTTCCCGTATTGTAGAAATCGGGCCAACGCTGGTACTCATAGTCGCCACGCACCCAGAAACTCCGAATGACGCGGTATTCCAACCCGCCGCCCACGCCGATGATGGTACGGCTCTGGTTGAAGCGATACTCCGGTGTCGTCTGCGTTCCGTAGTCGGTGTTGCCTAACCCGGCAAGAAACTTTCCGTACGGGCGGAATTTCTCGTAGTGACGCCAGGAATAAATCGCCCCGCCCATCAGCGTATCCTCGCGCAGGTTCGCTGGTTGCGACGACGAGCGGTGATAGTTGATGTCCCGGCCCTCCACTTCGAGGCCCAGTCCGTACAAGCGCTTTGGAACCCAGTGCGGTACATAGTCAATCCACACCGTCCCGCCCAACATGCGGCCCTGGCCGTAATCGGGGTAATCGGGATCGAAAATGGAAACACCGCCGCCCACGGTAATGGGCAGCACTCCCTGCCTGGCGGCCGGAACCGTTTGGGAAAATACAGGAAAGGCCGCGGTCGTAAACAGAGTTGCAAGGATAATCCTGAGGATCGGCTTCAAGCGCATGGAATCTCCTTCTAAATTGCAGGATACAGTCCCCGAGGCAATATCCCTTGCGGGAAAGTTTACATGGGCTCTTCAAAATTTCAAGGTAACAGTGCAGCAGACCGCGCTGGCTATTTGATAGATCATACGGGACGATCTCCTCAATGTTTAGTACCAGAAAGAACACTCCACCCGCATCGTTCACTAATACAGCAACTCGCCCGCCTCATCTCCGATGGCGGCAATCAGCGAGCGAAGTAGTGCAATCCGCGGTTCTGCCAAGCGCCGTGCACTCCTTAGACGCAGCTTTCCGGGCAAAGTGCTTACAGCCCGCTCCAAAACCGGCAGCACCGATGAGAACGTGGGATAGCGCGTATCCCGGCCCACCTTTACCACGGAGCGCAAAGCGCCCACTGCGCCCAACTGCTCCAGTATGTCGGCGTCCCGCAGCAGAACCGCCTCCGTCCCCTGCGGCTCGTCCTGGGGCTGATGCGTCCGGATAGCCTCGGCCACTCCATCCAGCTTATCGGCTGGAAATCCCCAGCCCGTGAGCAGTTCCCGGGTCCGCGCAATGGTATAGGGAACGTGATCCCACCGCGCCAGCTCCGCCGGGTCGCTGGGACGGTGGCCCAGAAACACTCCCAGGTCATGCATCCAGGCCGCGGCAAAGAGAATGTCGTCGTCGTACTCCATTCCCTGGCCAATTCGAACCGCCAAGGCATACAGGCGCGGCTGGTGGCCGAACTTGTCCACGGGCAGCGCCTCGGCGCGAATGTACGCCGTCACCGATTCCCGCCACGCGGACGCCGTCACCGGGTTGTTCCCGGCCAGTTGGGGGTAATGCGAATCAGGTCCAGGCCGCCCAGGTCCTCGACTGTAAAAGCCGGCGAGGAAGCCGGAATGGCCACAATGCCTCGCTGCGGCAGGTCGACCGGCTCAAAACCCTGCCCGGCAATGCGTCCCGCGCCGGCGGCAGCAAACAGAAAGGCCAGCCCCGGAGCAGTCTGGTCCGCGCTCAGAAGGCTGGCGCTGGTCCGCGTGCCATCCATCGTCAGCCGCTCCACGCGGAAGTATTCCACATCGATCAGAACCGTGCGATCGCCCAGCACCTTGGGCTGCACCTTGCCAGCGCGCGTCTTCAGCTTTGTCGCTTCAATCGACTTTTCAATGTGCAGCTCGCGCGGCCGTCCGTAGTCGTACATGCGATAGGTCAGATCGCAATTCTGCTGCGTCTCCATCAGAATTGGTCCCGGCCAGATGGCATGCACCGTGCCCGCGTCCACAAAAATCATGTCGCCCGCGTCTACATGCACCACGTTCAGGCTCTCTTCCAGCGTGCCGTCGTGAATCTCCCGCTCCACTTGCTCGGTCGTCACGCCCGGCTTCAGTCCCAGCGCCACATTTGCTTCGGGCTCAGCCGCCAGCGCGTACCAGCACTCGGTCTTGCCGCGGGGATCGCCGTACTTCTGCGCCATGGCATCGTCGGGATGCACCTGCACACTGAGTTTTTGCTGGGCAAACAGCACCTTGATCAGCAAGGGCGAATCCGGCGAAGGGGCGCCCGAGCCCAGCAACGCGGTGTGCGCTTCGCTGAAGATGGCGGCCAGCGTCTTGCCGGCAAACGGGCCGGTTGCGGCCAGACACATATCGCCGGTGAGCCAGACTTCGCCAATCAGCGGCTCTCCCTCTTTCACCACGCAGTCAAACCAGGGACGAAGATCCTTGTAGCCCCATACCCTGGGATCGAAATGCGGCGCAATGCGAAACGGCGCCAACTGCGAAGTTTGCCCTGTAGTAGCCATGTGAGTTATCCCTGTCCTTCAAAAAAATAAGCCGCTTGACCCTGTTCGACTTAGTAGCCGGAAGTCGAGTGGCTCCATCTTCACTTTATCAGACAGGCAGATCGCCGCCGCCGCCCGTCTGGCCCTTTCCAGCAGCGTTTCACGCCTCTGCGCAGACACTGTGGACGTAACAAAAACGGCTCTCCACCAATAAATTCCTACGCCTTTAACATCCCTCTGCTACACCCGGGGTGACAATCGCAACAGATGACAAACCCAGTTTCCATCTGCGTGATCGGGTCCGGCTATGTGGGTCTTGTGGCGGCAGCCTGCTTTGCCGAGATGGGCCATTCCGTCCTCTGCGTGGATAAGGACGAAGAACGGGTGAGAACCCTGCGCGCGGGCGGCGTGCCCATCTTTGAGCGCCACCTGCCCGAACTGCTGGCCATGCATCTCGACCGCGGCGTCCAGTTCACCTCCGATCTCACCGCCGCAGTCGAACAGAGCGAGGCCATCTTCATCGCCGTGGGCACGCCGCAGGGCGACAGCGGAGCCGCCGATCTCTCCTCGGTCGAGGACGTTGTCTCGTCAATCGCACGCGCCCTTCACGGCTACAAGGTCATCGTGGAAAAAAGCACGGTGCCGGTCTACACCAACGACTGGATTCGCCGCGTGCTGGCCCGCCACGGCGTCGATCCCCGCAGCTTCGACGTGGTTTCCAATCCAGAATTTCTGCGCGAGGGCACTGCCGTTGCCGACTTTCTCCATCCCGACCGCATCGTCGTCGGCACGGCAAGCGAGCGCGCGGCCCATCTGCTGCGCCGCATCTATCAGCCGCTCACAGGAGGCAGCTACTACGCCCGCCCCGACGCCCTGCCGGGCCGCTGCAGCGCCGCGCATCCGGCCCGCCTGCTGCTCACCTCGGCGGAGAGCGCGGAAATCATCAAGCACGCCTCCAACGCCTTTCTGGCCATGAAAATTTCCTTCATCAACGCGGTTGCGAATCTAGCCGAGGCCGTTGACGCCGACATCGAAGACATCGCCGCAGGCATGGGCATGGACCACCGCATCGGGCCTGATTTTTTGCGCGCCGGCCTGGGCTATGGCGGCTCCTGTTTTCCTAAAGATGTGGCCGCTTTCCAGTGGGTTGCGAAAAAACGCGGCGTGGACTTCCAGCTCCTCGCGGAGATTCGCAAAATCAACGAAGCCCAGAAGGATGTCTTCTTCAACAAGGTGCTCTCGGAGCTGTGGACCCTCCGCGGCAAGCGCCTTGCCGTCCTCGGCCTCGCCTACAAAGGCGATACCGACGACATTCGCGAGTCTCCCGCCATCGCGATTGTGAAAAAGCTGCTGGAAGCCGGCGCCGCCATCGCGGCATACGATCCGGCAGCCATGGAGCGCGCCAAAACCGCGCTGCCGCCCTCGCCGCAGCTCCGCTACGCCGCCAGCCTTTACGAAGCAGCACGCGAGGCCGATGCGGTGCTCATCCTTACCGACTGGCGGGAGTTTGCCGCAATCGATCTGGAACGGCTCAGCCGCGCCGTCCGCTTCCCAATCGTCATCGACGGCCGCAACCTCTACAAGACCGCAGAGATGGAGCGCCAGGGTTTCACCTATGTGAGCGTAGGCCGCCCGGCAATCTACCCCGTGCCGCAATCCTCGGCCCAGGCCATGCTGGCCTCGTGACCCGATCCCTGCCATCTCCGGCTTCCCCGCCCCATGCCCCGCGGAACGGGCTCATTTGACTATGCGCGTACTCATCACCGGCGCTGCCGGTTTCCTCGGCTCTCATCTCACGGACCGCCTGCTCGACGAGGGCTGCTCCGTCCACGGCATTGACAACTTCTCCACCGGCGACCCGGCCAACCTGGCCAACCTGGCCTGCAACCCGCGCTTCACCTTCAAGGAGTGGGATGTCTGCCAGTCCTTCGATCCCGGTCGCGTGGATTACGTCTTCAACCTCGCCTCGCCGGCCAGCCCGCCCGAGTACCTGCGCCTGCCCATTGAAACCCTGCGCGTCGGCTCCATCGGCACTGAAAACGCCCTCGAAATCGCTGCCCGTTACAACGCCGGTTTTCTCCACGCCTCCACTTCGGAGTGCTACGGCGATCCGCTGGAGCATCCGCAGACCGAGGACTACTGGGGCCATGTGAATCCCGTCGGACCCCGCTCGGTCTACGACGAGGCCAAGCGCTACGCGGAAGCACTGGTCATGGCCTACCACCGCACACGCAGCGTCAACACCCACCTGGCCCGCATCTTCAACACCTACGGCCCGCGACTCCACCCCAGCGACGGACGCGTGATTCCCAACTTCCTCATGCAGGCCCTGCGCGGCGAACCCCTCAGCATCTATGGCGACGGCAGCCAGACCCGCAGCTTCTGTTACGTTGACGACCTCATCACCGGCCTGCTGCTGCTGGCGCGCTCCGCAGAACACCTGCCCGTGAACCTCGGCAATCCCAACGAATTCACCATCCTGGAGTGCGCGCAGGAGGTCCTCCACATCACCGGCTCCAGCAGTCAGCTCTGCTTTGAATCCCTGCCTGAGGACGACCCCACGCGCCGCTGTCCCGACATCGCCAAAGCCCGAGCCCTGCTCGGATGGGAGCCGCACATCCAGCTCAGCGACGGCCTGGCAAGATCGCTGGATTACTACAGAAGAAAAATCGAAGCCCGCGTCTGAGCCGGCAATCCAGACAAGGCTGAGCGGGCCGCAAATGCTAATCTTTCCTCATCATGCAGCGCTCTCTTGTTCGGCTCGTTGTAAGCCTCGCGGTTCTCTTCGTTGCATTGCCCCTGATGGCGCAAAAACTTCTTCCCAAATCCATTCAATTTGTGGGTGCACCGGAGTATTCCAGCCAGGATTTATTAGCCGCTGCGGGACTCAAGCCGGGTGAAGCGCTCACCTCTGCGGAAATGGCCGAACACGCCCAGCGGCTCATCGACTCCGGCCTCTTTGACAACCTGACCTACAAGTTCGACGGGCAGAATCTCGTCTTTCAGCTCACGCCTTCCACTCAGCTCTTTCCCATTGTCCTGGAAAATCTGCCGCTGACCCCAGGCAAGGATCTGGATGAAAAGCTGCACTCCCTGTTCCCGCTTTATTACGGCAAGGTTCCCGCCGACGGCCCGCTGCTGGAAGGGGTGCGCAAAACTCTGGAACAGATGCTTGCCGCCCAGGGCCTGGAAACCACCGTCAAGGCCGTGCCCTTCACCGATCCGGTGCAGCAAAAAATCACCGCGATGGAGTTCTCCATCCTCATCCCTTCCGTCGTGCTGGGCGCAGTCCGCCTCGATGCCGCCTCGCCCGCCCCCCCCATTGAGGTCCAGGACATTCTGTCCAGGCTCTCCGGCGCGGCCTACGACCGCCAGGGAAGCCCCAACCAGATTGAAACCGGCCTGCTCAACTACTACCATGACCGCGGCTTTCTGGATTGCGCGGTGCACGCCACGCCGCAGGCCGCCATTGCCGCCTCAGAGCACGCCATTCTGATTCCCTTCCAGGTCTCCGTTGTTCCCGGAGCGCAATACCGGCTCGCGGGCATCCAGCTTGCTCCCGGCCTCGCCATCTCCCAGGCCGACTTCGACCGCCAGTCCGGCCTGCATCCCGGAGACATCGCCGACGGAATCCGCATTCGCAACAGCCTGCAAATCATCCTCCGCCAATACCACGACAAGGGATTGATGAAGGCCGCTCCGCAACTCACGCCCGCCTATGACCGCGCCCATGCAACGGTCAGCTACACGGTCAGCGTCAACCCCGGACCGGTCTACACCATGGGCAAACTGGCCATTGAGCACGTCGCCGGCGACCTGCGCGGAGCCATCCTCGCCTCGTGGAAGATGCCTGAAGGCGCAGTCTTCAACGAGAGCGCGATCATGGAGTATTTTGCGGACCGCAAGCTGAGTTCCGATCTCAAGCGCACCTTCGCCACCGTCAACGTCCGCTACATCCTGCACCTGGACGACGCAACAAAAACCGTAGGCGTGGAGCTGATCCTGGAAAACAAGCATTGATCACGTTATGCTCGTCTCCATGCTGCATTCACTCGTTTTCAGCCACATGTTTCAAATGCCGCTTCCCATCCTGGAGAAGCTGGCTCGCCCGGTCATCGTTTACCTGGTGCTGGTGGTTCTGCTGCGCATCTTCGGCAAGCGCGAACTGGCGCAGCTCAACCCCTTTGACCTGGTGGTGCTGCTCTCGCTCTCAAACACCGTGCAGAACGCCATCATCGGCGACGACAACTCGGTCACCGGAGGCATCATCGGAGCCTTCGGCCTGCTGGCCATCAACTGGCTGGTAGTCCGTGTGCTTTTCCGCTCCAGGAAGCTCACCCGCGTTTTGGAAGGCAGAACCACCATCCTGGTCCGCAATGGCCAGATCGATGAGCGCGCCCTGAGCCGCGAGTCGCTCACCCGCGAGGAACTGCTCGACGTCATTCATCGCCAGGGCTTTGAGGACTTCCGCCAGGTGCACCGCTGCGAACTGGAGCCCAACGGCACGTTCTACGTGGAGGCATTCGACCCCTCCGCCGCCGACAGGCATCACGCAGAACTGCTGGCCCGGCTCGATGCCTTGACACGCGAAGTGGCTGCCTTGCGGGCAGAGCCCATATAGCGGTTCTCCAGTTGCTCCCGGGGGAAGCGGTTGCTGCTCAGTGGCCTTTTCCTCAAGAAAAGGCCACCTTCTACGTGGCCGGTTACGCTACGTAAACTGGAGAACCGCTCCAAATGTCAGTTGCGAATCAACTCCACCGGCACATCCAGCTTGAACTGGACCCAAATCCGATCGGCAGTCCAGGCCGTCGCATGATTGGCCTTGGCAAGCGCAAGGCAGGCCCGGTCTCCCAGTGAGAGCGCTTGACTGACGCGTGCGTAGCCGGCCGCAAGCTCAGCAGCTTCCTTATCAAATGGAACCAATTCAATGCCGGCAAGCACCGCCGTCAAATCTTCCGCTGTCACTGCCCGGTTGTCCCTCTGCATCCGCGTCAGAATTTCACACCAGTTCACCGAACTGATGGCAACCTGCACATCTGCCCCAGGTTCAAGAGCATCGAGGAGCGTTTCCACCCGCTCTCCGCCCGGCTCACCCTGAATCATCGCCAAAACCGCTGCGGAATCGAGAACAATCCTAATCACGTGCGGCTTCCTCGCGCTTCTCCACCAGGAACTCGTCCAGGATTCCGTCGAGGCTCCCGCGCTGCTTGATAATCCCCGCGCGAATGTTGGCCAGGGCCATCTTTCGGCTCAGAATCCTGATTGAACCCTGATCGCTGCTCACGGTCAAACGGTCTCCAGCCTTGAGGCCCAACTCTTTTCGAATTGCCGCAGGGAGCACGATTCTGCCACTTTCGCCCAACGTTACCGTCTCAACCATAATCTGCCACCTATATGAAAGTATGGCATATTTTATAAAAGCTGGCACAAAAGATAGCGCAGTCCATGCCGGGTACCCAGGTCTCGATTCTGAAACTCGGGAAACGACGAATCACGCCTCAGTTTTGCACTCGATGCTGAAAACCGGCGCTTGATAAAAGCAAACGTCGTCCTTACAACCAGCCAGCAAGGCGACGAAGTCGCGCCCGCCCGTGCGGCAAGCACCGGCAAGCACTACTCCCACTCGATCGTGCCCGGCGGCTTCGAGGTAATGTCGTAAACCACGCGGTTGATGCCGCGCACCTCGTTCACAATGCGGCTGCTGATGCGCTTCAGCACCTCGTAGGGCAGCGGCGTCCAGTCGGCGGTCATGCCGTCTTCGGAATGCACGGCCCGCACCGCCGCCGTGTACGCGTAGGTCCGCTGGTCGCCCATCACGCCCACGCTCATCACCGGAAGCAGCACGGCAAAACTTTGCCAGATTTGCGAGTACAGCCCAGCCGCCTTGATCTCGGCAACCACGATCTCATCGGCGTCCTGCAGCAGGGCCACGCGCTCCGGCGTCACCTCGCCCAGAATGCGCACAGCCAGTCCCGGCCCCGGAAACGGCTGCCGCCCCAGAACATCTTCCGGCATCTGCAAGTCGCGGCCAATGCGCCGCACCTCGTCCTTGAACAGGTCGCGCAGCGGCTCAATCAGTTTGAGCTTCATGCCCAGTGGCAGCCCGCCCACATTGTGGTGGCTCTTGATGGTCTGGCTCGGCCCCTTCACGCTGGAGGACTCGATCACGTCGGGGTAAAGCGTGCCCTGCACCAGCCAATCCACGCCGCCGGTTTCCTTGGCAATGCGCGTGGCCTCGTCGTCGAAAACGGCAATGAA
>JARLGF010000110.1 GCA_031296165.1 Occallatibacter sp.
AGATCGACATCGATCATCAGCAGGGAGAGCGGCGTGCGCTCGCGCATGCCACGGCGCCACTCGGCGGTGAGGCAACTGTCGAATCGACGGCGATTGGCCAATCCTGTCAGACTATCGGTGATGGCTAGGGCCTCGACGGCATGGTAGGCATTCTGGAGGAGTTCCTCGGCTTGCTTGCGCTCGGAGATGTCGCGCACCACGTTCAAAATTCCGTAAGGGGTGCCCGTTTTCGGTTCGCGGGTAACCAGTAATCTGGATTCCACCCAAACGTACTCTCCGCTGTGCTTGCGGACGCGCATTTCCATCGTTGCGCTATCGCCGGCAGAGCCCAATCCTTTTACCTTTGCCTCTGCTTCCTGCCGGTCCTCAGGATGAATAAGGTCGAAGTATCCTTGCCTTATTAGATCTTTCGGCATCCATCCACCCAGATTCTCGGCTGCCGAGGTTATGTACCTGCGATTGCCCTTGAGATCGGCGAGAATGATCGCGTCGCGGGAGTTTTCGGTGATCAGCGCGTGCAGGGAGACAATTTTCCTGAGCCGCCGCTCCATGGCCTCCTGGCTCTCCAGCACGACTGACGCGCTGTAGAGCATGAAGATTGCAGACATAATGTAGATCTGGAGGATGATCGACGGCTCAACCGTGCCGAGGAACGTGGACACGGCAAACGGGCCCTGACCGCGAAAGGTGTACCAGCCGCTCACGGTGGCGACGAAGAGTGTAGACATTGCGGCCCAGCCCATCCCCATGTGAAGCAGAATCAGAAGCAGGACAGGATAGAGAATATATGTTACAGGAGCACTGTTTTGAGAAAATATGGCCGGAGTTGCAACAACCAGCAGGAGCACATAAAGACAATTTGACTTCGCGGCCAGAATATTCTCAAAGCGTGTGCGGAAGATCGCCATGCAGGCCGGGGTGGTAATGGCTACTCCCATTCCGTCGGCAACGATTCCTTGCAGCATCCAGGCTCCCGGTGCGGTGTGCATCCAGAGGACGGCGACCAGCGCGTAGATCGCGCCGATCGTCAGCGGGCCGGCCAGTACGCCATAGGCAATGAAGCGAAGGAGATATGCTGGATTGGTAAAATGCGGAAACACTCCTGCCCGCATGCGCAACAGGTATGCGCTGATAAGGGCTTCAAGCAGATTCAGAACCGTCAACACCATGTAGTTTTGCCATTGACGGCTGACCAGCACGCAGCCGGCTGTCTGGGCCGCGAAAGCGACGATGAGATAGGCGGCCCAACGCCTGCGAGGTTCCAGAAGAAGAAACGCGAGTAGAACACCGTTGGCGATCCATATCAGATGGTTGGCCAGGGTTTCGGTGCGGACAACGAATGTAGCCAGGGTGACAAAGAAGAAGCATTCGGCTAGACGCACGGCAAACCCTTGCCTGCGCAAGCGCCGTACACCGGCGGAGTTTCTCGTCGATGCGGCGTTTTGGTACATCTGTCTCTCCTGTTCCTTTTATCGGTAGGAATCCTTGAGAGAAGAGAGAAAAAACGCCGGTTTGTCGAGGTGGTTCTGCAACTTTATAGGGAGTCTTCGTACTGCAATCAGGGCTTCGGACTCAACTGGGGATGGAACTCCGCTTTGCCTCCGGGAAGCAGCACAATTTCCAGCCGTCCCTCTTGCCGCTCGGCCACGGTGGGCCCGTCTATCTCTACCTGATGGCCGTCGCTGGCCGTGAACTGTACCTTCAGTGGACCGCTGCCGCGCAACTGAATCCGGTAGTGAAACTCGGCGTTTGCGGACAGGCTGCCCGCACCGAAGCTGGCGCTCGGATAGTCCACTTCCAGCAGTTGAATTGTCCCGCCAGTGTGGTTCTCCACCGTGGTTTCCACGTGATAGGAATGGCACCCGGCAAGCGCCAGCAGCGCCGGCAATACCAGAATGCCTCCGCATAGGACGCTTCGACCTGTCATTCCCGGCTCTCTTTTCCGTCCGTCGCGCCTTCCGCGGCTTCTCGCGCAGCAACTTTCTTCTCCATGCGGTCCAGCCGCTTGAGCAGTTCCGGCAGCCGCTGAAAGATCGTGACGGCACGCAGCCAGACGCGGTTGTCGAAGCCCGGCGAGCCGGAGATCACCTTGCCCGCCGGCACATCGTGCGACACAGCCGATTGCGCCGTCAGAATCACGCCGTCGCCGATCGAGCAGTGACCGGCAATGCCCACCTGGCCGGCCAGAATCACGTTATTGCCCACCATCGAAGAGCCGGCAAGACCGGTTTGTGAGCACAGCAACGTATTTTCGCCTACATGCGAACCATGGCCAACCTGGACCAGGTTGTCGACCTTCGTTCCGTCGCCGATCTGGGTTGCGCCCACCGTGGCGCGGTCGATGGTTGCGTTGGCCTGCACATCCACGCGGTTGCCCAGCCGTACCGGTCCCGATTGCGGGATCTTCTCCCAGTGCCCGGCTTCGTTTTTCGCGAACCCGAAGCCATCCGCTCCAATGATGACGCCATTCTCCAGCGTCACATGGTCGCCCAGGATGCAGTTTTCCCTGACCACCGCATGGGCATGAGCAAAGAAGTGCTCGCCCGCCTGCACTCCGGGGTAGAGAACCACATGCGGAAGCAGCGTCGCGTGCGCGCCCAGCCGCACCCCGGGTCCCACCACAACATACGCGCCGATGTGCGCTCCTGCGCCGATCTCGGCTGTGGCGTCAATAACCGCCGTGGGGTGAATGCCGGGTGCGTACGCCGGAGGCTGGTAGAAAAGGCCCAGCGAGCGGGAAAACGCCAGGTAGGGATTCTTGATCCGCAGCGTTGCAGTAGCAATTTCCTGAAATTCAGGCTCGACCAGCACGGCGGCAGCCCGCGTTGTGCGCGCCAATCCGGCATAGCGGGGATTGGCCACAAAGGTCACCTCCGTGGGTCCGGCTTCCTCAATTCCTTTAACGCCTGTAACTTCCAGATCCGCGTTGCCGCGCAACTCCGCGCCCAACCGGCTTGCCAACTCGCCTAACTTCATGGATGAAATTGTACTGGAATGCATGAGAGCCTTCTAACGCTGCCGGGACGGCCTTTGCCGTGAGGGCGAAAACAAACTTCAGGGTTGAGGCTGCGGCTCGACAGCGATGCCCGGCGTGGCTGCCTGTGGTGGCGGCGCCTGCAGCGTATGCGCCCCGGACTCGGCTGCGCGCAGCACCTCGCCGGGCACAATGCCCAGCACCAGCGTGGCCGCAACCGCCAACAGCAAAGCCGCGCCCACCGCAACCCCAACTTGCGGCGCGGGTGCTTCGTTCTTCCTGTCGGCATTCCGCTGCACCGAGGTGAGAACCAGCCGCAGATAGTAGCCAGCCGCCAGGCCCGAGTTCAGCAGGCCAATGATAGCCAGCCAGATTGCCCCGCCACTCACGGCTGCCGAGAAGGAATAAAACTTGCCGAAGAATCCGCCCGTGAATGGAATTCCGACCAGCGAAACCAGGAAGAAAATCAGCAGGCTGCCCAGCAGGGGTGAGCGGTAAATGAGCCCACGGTAATCCTCGACCAGCGGCAGTTGCTCGTCGTAGCCGCTGACCAGCGTGATGACGGCGAAGATGCCCACGTTCATGGCCGCGTAAGCGGCTGTATAGAAACTGGCGGCGGCAATCCCGCTGTTGCCCAGCCCGGCAAAAGCAGCCAGTAGGTAGCCGGCATGAGCAATTGAAGAGTAGGCCAACATCCGCTTCACGTTTTGCTGGCGCAGCGCGGCCAGGTTGCCCACGGTCATGGAGAGCACGGCCACAATCCACAGCAGCGGCGACCAGAGCGAGTGCAGCGAGGGGAACATCTCGTACACCACACGCAGCAGCAGCGCGAAGGCCGCGGCTTTGGGCGCGGTAGAGAGCAGCGCCACCACCGGCGAGGGCGCGCCTTCGTACACATCGGGCGTCCAGACGTGGAAGGGAGCGGCAGAGACCTTGAAGAGAATGCCCACCAGCATCAGCGCCAGGCCGGCCAGCACGAACAGATGATTCGGCGCCGACGGCACCAGGTAGGAGATCTCGTAAATCTGCGTGGTTCCGGTAGCGCCAAAGATCAGCGCAATGCCGTAAAGCAGGAATCCTGTGGCAAAGGAGCCCAGGAGGAAGTACTTGATCGCCGCCTCGGGACCACGGCCTGTGTCCTTGCGGTAGCCAGCCAGAATGTAAGTGGAGATGGAGGAGATTTCCAGGGCGATGAAGACCAGCAGCAGTTCGACCGCGCCGGTAAGCAGGCACATGCCCACCGCGCCGAAGACGATCAGGGCGTAGAACTCGCCCTGGTGATGGCTGTCCTCGGGCAATGTATCCAGCGAGAGCAGCAGCGCCACCAGCACGATGCCGCAGATGAGCACGTGGAAAAAGACGGTAAAGGGGCTGGTCTCAACGGTTGAGTAGAAGCCGGTTCCAACCGGCAGAGAGAGCTGCCAAAGGCTGGCCCACAGAGCCAGCGTGGTTCCAATCGCGGCCACCCAGCCGAGGGAACGGCGCGGCCATGCGGCCGGCAGCGTCGCGTCAATCAGCATGACGGCGACACCGGTGAGGGTGAGAACCAGCTCGGGAAGGATGCGGAAAATATCGGGAACAGGATTCACCGCTGGCCCTCCCCTGGGGACGGAATCGAGAACGACGGTAACAGCAGAACGGATGGTGGCAACACAGCCGATACCTTAGCCTGCGGAGGGTGTACGCCCGTCTGGATCGAGGGGAGCCAGAGCGACGGCGTCACGCCCAACGCCAGCATCAGCACGGCCAGGGGCGCCAGGATGGCCAACTCGCCAAAGCGTATGTCCTTTGCGGGCTTTGACGCGGCCAGTGCGCTCTCCGGCCCGTAGAACAGGTGTTGCACCAGGCTCAGCATGTAGACCGCGCCCAGAATTACACCCAGCGAGGCGGCAATCGCCCAGCCGCGGCTGACGCCTATGAATGTGCTGGAGAAGATGAGGAACTCGCCCACAAAGCCGCTGAGGAAGGGCAGGCCGATCATGGCCAGCGAGGCGAGGACGAAGAGCGTAGCCGCGCGCGGCAGCTTGCCGGCCAGGCCGCCGTAATCGCCAATCTGGCTGCTGGCGTAGCGATCGTAGAGGAAACCAAGCAGCAGGAACAGTGCTCCATCCACAACGCCGTGGCTGAGAATCTGGAAGACCGCGCCGCTCATGCCCGTAAGCGTGAAGCCGTAGATGCCTAACACGATCAGGCTCAAATGACTCAGGGCTGCAAAAGCCAGTAGCCGCCAGAAGTCGCGCTGCACCAGCGCCAGGCACGCGCCGTAGAGAACTCCGATGACGGCCAACGCAATCAGAAGCGGAGCCAACGCCAGGGCTTGTTGTGGGAACAGGCCGATATGGAAGCGCAGCATGGAATACAGGCCCAGCTTGCCGGCCACCACCATGGCCAGGGCCACGGGCGCTTCACTGAAAGTGTCGGCAAGCCAGCCGTGCAGCGGGAAGATCGGAACCTTCACGGCAAAGGCAAAGAGAAACGCAAGCGCGATCCAGCAAAGCGGACCGGCGGGGAAGTTCCCGTGGGCAATCAGAATCTGTAGCGTGACAAAGTCGAAGCTGCCGGTACGCGCATAGAGCCAAAGGATCGCCACCAGCAGCGGCGCGGAAGGAATGAACGTGAACAGAAAAAATTTAAGAGCGGCCTTGGGTCCATCCTTGCGGCCGTACATGGCGATCAGCACGGCCATGGGCACCAGCGACAGTTCCCAGAAGCCGTAGTACAACATCAAATCCAGTGAGAGGAAGACGCCGAACATGGCCGTCTGCTGGACTAAGAAAAGCGCGTAGAAGACCTTGCGCCGTTCCGTAATGGCGTTCCAGCTTGCCACTACGCCAACCGGCGCCAGCAGCCCGGTCAGGACCACCAGCCAGAGGCTCAGTCCGTCCACGCCGAGGTGGTAAAAAATCGCCGGATTTTCAATCCACGGCATGTTGATCTCAAACTGGAAGCCACCCTGATTCAGAACAAAGTGCGCCGGCAGATGAAGCGTAAGGCCGAAGGTGACAAGCGCCGTGATGAGGGCAATCCAGTTGGGCAGCTTGCGGCGGTCGGGGACCAGGGCCACCAGCACCGCTCCGGCCAGCGGGAGCAGCAGGATCAGCGTGAGAATCGATTGGTTTATCGCGTTCATTCTCTAGTGCCCCGCCATGGTGAGGTGAATTCCGAAACCGGCCAGAACTGTGGCCCAGGGAACAACGACAAAAAGCAGCAGTGCCGCGGCGCCCGCGGCCAGCCACGCCGCATACGAGCGCAGATTGCCCGACTGCCAGCGTTGCAGAATCGCTCCCGCATACGTTGCCGTGCCGCCCAGCAGCCATGCCGTTCCGCCCAGCAGAGCCTTGTCCACAACCCAGTCCAGCAGGTAATGGGAAACGGCAAACAGCGGCTTGACGACCGATGCGCCGTAGAACTCGTCGACGTAGTATTTGTGGGCGAGCAGGCTGTAGCTGCCGGGAAGAGCCTCGGCCAGCTCCGCCGCACGCGCGGGTTTTTGCCGGTAAACCAGGTCTGCTATAAACCAGCCAAGCAGGGCTACAACTACGGCGGCAATGCTCAGGATCAGTTCAAGCTGCGCGCTGCCGGCCGTGGACCTTGTGCCGACAGACGGAGCCAGAAAAGCGCCAAAACGCTCGCTGCCAATCCAGCCGCCGCAGATCGAGAGCAGCGCCAGAATCACCAGCGGCACGGCCATTGACCAGGGATTGGCGTGGGGATGGTCCACTTCGCCGCGCGGCTTGCCCAGGAAGGCCATGTACCACAGGCGAAACATATAGAACGAGGTCAGCAGTGCGGTAAGCAAGCCGACAAACCACAACACCAGGCCGCTGCCGCCCTGCACAAAAGCTGCGTAGAGAATCGCGTCCTTTGAGAAGAATCCGGCAAGGGGAAAGAAGCCCGCAATCGCCAGTACGCCTACCGTGGTCATAGCAAAAGTAACCGGCATCTTCTTCCACAGGCCGCCCATCTTGCGCAGGTCCTGCTCTCCGCCTAGCGAGTGAATCACCGCGCCGGCGGCAAGAAAGAGCAGTGCCTTGAAGAAGGCGTGAGTCATCAGGTGGAAGATAGCCGCTGAATAAGCCGCAACGCCGCAGCCCAGAAACATGTAACCCAGTTGCGAGATGGTGGAGTAGGCCAGCACCCGCTTGATGTCGTTCTGCACCAGGCCGATGGTGGCTGCGAACAGCGCCGTTGCTGCGCCGATCACCGCAACCACGCCGAGCGCGAACGGCGAGTGGTCGAACAGCACATGCGTCCGGGCAATCATGTACACGCCGGCCGTGACCATGGTGGCGGCATGTATGAGTGCGGAGACCGGCGTGGGGCCTTCCATCGCGTCGGGCAGCCAGATATAGAGCGGGAGCTGCGCGCTCTTGCCGGTTGCGCCGAGTAACAGGCAGAGTGCGATGACGGTAAGAATGCCGCCCTGCCAGCCGGGGTCTTGGCCGAGCTTGGCGCCAATCTCGCTGAAGGTCAGCGTGCCGAAGTTGGCCAGCAGCAGAAACATGCCGATCAGAAAGCCCAGGTCGCCGATGCGATTGACGATGAAGGCCTTTTTGCCTGCGTTTGCCGCCGAGTCTTTATGGAAATAGAACCCGATCAGCAGGTACGACGCCAGACCCACGCCTTCCCAGCCTACGAACATCAGCAGGGCATTGCCGGCCAGCACCAGCAGGGTCATGAAAAACAGGAATAGGTTCAGGAAGCTGAAGTACCGCGCGTATCCCTCTTCGTCGCTCATGTAACCCACGGAGTAGACGTGAATCAGGAGGCCGACGCCGGTGACCACCAGCAGCATCACCAGGGAAAGCTGGTCCAGAACCAGGCTGAAGTCGATGTGCAGCGTGCCGGCGTTGATCCAGGGCGACGGGCAGGTTTCAACGTAGGGCAGGGAACCGATACCGGTTTGAAAGAAGCCCTGCGCGGCGCTGAGCACTACGCCGAATGCGGCCAGAGGCGCCAGCAGCGCAATCGTGGTTACCAGCCACTTGGGCAACCGGGAGCCGAGGATTCCGTTCAGCAGAAACCCTGCAAAGGGCAACAGCGGAATCAGCCAGAGATGGAGTGATCCGTTCATAGTTTCATCAGGTCGATACGGTCGACGGCCAGGGTAGCGCGAGCGCGGAAGACAGCAATAATGATGGCCAGTCCCACGGCAGCTTCCGCCGCGGCCACCGTCATCACAAAGAAAACAAAAATCTGACCTTTCACCGCATGCCATTGGTGGGCGAAGGTCACAAAGGAAAGATTGACGCCGTTGAGCATCAGCTCAATCGACATGAAGACGGTGATCAGGTTGCGCTTGATGAGAAATCCGACAACGCCGAGCGAAAACAGCGCCGCACTCAGCAGCAGATACCAGGAGAGAGGGACTTCCTGCGAAAAAATGGAGTTCACTTGCCCGTCCTTTCCCGGTTTCCCTGAGGCTCTCCGCTGCCGTGGCGGGCCAGGGCAACAGCGCCCAGAATCGCGATGAGAATCAGTATGGAAGTGACCTCAAAGGGCAGCAGCAGTTGGGTGAACAGCACCGAACTCAGCTCTTCGATATTGGTTTTGCCGCTGGCGTCGGTGAGGCCTTCGCCCAGCGTCGCCACGCCCAGCCCTTGCGCCTTCAGAATCACGGTGGCGATAACAGCCAGAATTGCTACGACCGCGGGAAATCCCACCGCGCGCGCCGAACGGCTGCCCATAGTGCGCTCTTCGCGCCCGGCGTTGAGCAGCATCACTACAAAGGTGAACAGCACCATGATGGCGCCGGCGTAGACAATGACCTGTGCAATGGCCAGAAACTCCGCACCCAGCAGAAGATAAAGCACGGCCAGCGAGGTCATCACCACGATCAGCGACAGGGCGCTGGTGATGGGATGGCTCTGGAGCAGGAGATTGATGGCTCCAGCCAGGCAGAATCCGGCAAACAGAAAAAACAGAATCAGGTGCATCGTTCCCTGACGTTCAGGCTTGAACCGGCGCAAATAAACCGGCTGGTTAAGGAGAAGGACTCACGAGCAAACTGCTCAGGCTCCGTGGAATCCATCCCGATTGTAAATCAGTGGTACGCAAGCCAAAGGCTTGTACCCAGAATGTTCAGCATGGCCAGCGGCATTAAGTAGCGCCATCCAAAGTTCATCAGCTGGTCATAGCGGAAGCGCGGCAGCGTGCCCCGCACCCAGACATACAAAAACAGGAAGCAAAAGACCTTGGCCACAAACCAGAAGATGGGGAAAAACGCGTGAACCAGGATGTTCTGTGGCGGAGGCATCAGGTCGCCCATCGGGCTGGTCCAGCCGCCCAGAAACATCAGCGTGGCCACGCAACCCACGGTGATCATGTTGCCATACTCGGCCATGAAGAACATGGCGAACTTCATTGAGCTGTATTCGGTGTGGTAGCCGCCGGTCAGTTCGCTCTCTGCCTCGGGCAGATCGAAGGGGGAGCGGTTGGTCTCGGCAAACGCGGCCATCAGGTAAATGAAGAAGGCTACAAACTGCAATCCGCCGAAGATGTTCCAGGTGACAATCCCTTTCTCGGCCTGTTTCTCCACGATCACGCGCAGGTTGAGCGAGCCGGTCTGCAGTACAACGCCCACCAGAGAAAGTCCCAGCGCCAGCTCGTAGCTAATCAACTGCGCCGAAGAACGAAGCGAACCCAGCAACGAGTATTTGTTGTTCGACGACCATCCGGCTAGCGCAATGCCGTAGACCCCGATCGAAGTGACGCCCAGAATCACCAGAAGCCCGATGTTGATGTCGGAGATCTGAAAGAAATGAATGCCGCCGGGCCCCACGTTGGGCTCGCCGAAGGGCACCACGGCGATGGATATCAGCGCGCAACCCAGCGCCAGAATCGGCGCCAGCAGGTACAGCGGCCGATACACGCCGGTAGGAATAATGTCTTCCTTGAGGAAGGACTTTGCTCCATCCACCAGCGGCTGCAGCAGTCCGAACGGTCCCACGCGGCTGGGTCCCCAGCGGTTCTGGATGCGGCCCACGAGTTTGCGCTCCAGCAGCACGGTATAGGCGATGCCGAGCAGCATCACCACCGTCACCACGGCCACCTTGAGCAAGCTCCAAAGAAAAAATACGAGAATCGTCACGTGCCTTCAGCCTCTTCTTCCAACCAATAACAACAAATCAATCCGCCGCCGATTCCGCCGATTCGTGTTTCTGGTGCTGTTCCAGTTCCTTGAGCGCCGGGCTGAACCGGCCCAGCGTTGCCGATGTAAACAGTCCATCGTGCGCGGGAACCACTACATCCTGTGCGCTCAATGCCGCGCCAGTCAAAGCCGTGACCGAAACAAAACCCGGCTCCGTAGGCACCGCGTTGCCGCCCAGCAGGTTCACCCGGTCCAGAGCATAGCCGGGAACCAGCCGGGCAATTTCGTCCAGCACGGCCAACGGATCGAAGGGGCTCAGCTTCGGCTCCAGATTATTTGCTGCCAGCCACACCGCATGGCGGTCTGCCTCGCCGGCCTGCGCGCCGCGCGACTGGCCCAGGTCGGCAGTGACGCCGCCCTTGCCAAACGGCACCAGCGCTTTCACGTCCACACCCATGCCGCCGGCCAGGCGCACCAGAATCTCAAAGTCCGGCTTCACGCCCGCGCGATCTGCCGCCTTCTTCGCCAGTTGCACATCGCCATACGTATTGGTTACCGTGCCGGTTTTCTCGTAGAGACTCGCCGCTGGCAACACCACATCGGCCAGGGCCGCGGTCTCGGTGAGGAAGATGTCCTGCACAATAACGAATGTGTTCTTCAGCGCCGCCGCGTCCACGCCCAGCGCGGCCACGGGATTCGCGCCCATCACCAGCAGCGCGCCCAGTTCGCCCTTGCCTGCCGCGGCGAACATCTCCGGCATCGACCTTCCTGCCGTTGCGGGCAGGCCCGGACATTCGGCTGCAAAAGCGCCAGGCTCGCTTACCGGCACGTAGCCCGGCAGCAGGTCCGGCAACACTCCCATATCGGCAGCGCCGCGCGCATTGGCGTGGTCGCCCAGCAAGGCGAAGCGCACATTGCCGCGCTTCAGTCCCCAGGCCACAAGCGATTCCACTGCCTGGCCGCGATATTCCTGGCCAAAGATCACCACCAGCGATTCCTCGGCCAGCACCGCCTTGCTGAAATCGGAGTTGCTCGTTTCCAGATAAGCGGCCAGCGAAGCATAGCCATCCTTCGGCAAAAGCACCGCGGCCTTGGCCTGCCGTTCCAGCTTGATGGCCTGCGTATTCGCAATATAAAGCCGGGCGCGATTCAGCCGCACATTGGTGCGCAGCGTCCATGCCAGCAGCGGATGTTCCTCGGTTGGATTGCCGCCCACCAGCAGGATTGCCTGCGCCGATGCAATCTCGTTCAGGCCGGCCGTCTTGTCCTTGTGTCCGGCCAGGGCGCGTGCAAAGGCCGCGTAGTCGGTGCTGCGCGCGTGGTCGATGTTGTTGGTCTGGAGCACGGTCCGCGCAAACTTCTGCAGCAGGTAATTCTCTTCGTTGGTGGTCTGGTTGGAGCCGACAACGCCGATCGCCGCGCCGCCTTTGCTGTCGCGCACTTCTTTCAGTTTGTTCGCGGCAGTGCGCAGCGCATGTTCCCACGTAGCCGGTTCCAGCTTGCCCTCGGCGTTGCGCACCAGAGGCGTGTTTAGCCGCTCCGGACTCTCCACAAAGTCGAAGCCGAAGCGGCCCTTGGCGCAGAGAAAGTCGCCGTTGATGCCGCTCTTGTCGCGGTTGTCCGCGCGCACAATCTCCGATCCGTCGTTCGCTTGCCGCACGCCCAGCGTCACCTTGCAGCCGTCGGCGCAATGCGTGCACACCGTCGACACGTGGTTCATCTCCCACGGCCTGGTCTTGTAGGGATAGCTGCCGCTGGTCAGCGCGCCCACCGGGCACACATCGATGCACATGCCGCACTGTTCGCAGTCCAGTTGGTCGCCGCCATTAGGCGCAATCACAGAGCTGACGCCGCGGTTCTGCACCCCCAGCGCCCACACGTCCATGCCCTCGCCGCACATGCGGATGCAGCGGTAACACAGGATGCAGCGCGGCCGGTCATAGTAGACGGCCGGCGACCACTGCTGTTCGTCGCGGTGCTGTTTGGCCTCGGCGTACAGGCTTTCGCCTGCGCCGTACTTGAAGGTCATGTCCTGTAGTTCGCACTCGCCGCCGGCGTCGCACACCGGGCAGTCCAGCGGATGGTTGCCCAGCAGCAGTTCTATCGTCGCCTTGCGCGCCTGCGCAATCTCCGCGGACTCGGTGATGAAGACCTGGCCCTCGGCAACCGTGGTGGTGCAGGCCGTCTGCAGCTTGCCCACTTTTTCCTGGCGCACCACGCACATGCGGCAGGCTGCCTGCAGGCTGAGCCCGGGGTAGTAACAGAATGCTGGAATCTCGATGCCCGCCTTGCGGCAGGCGTCAATCAAGAGCGTTCCCGCGGGAGCCGTGAGCAGTTTTCCATCGACTGTGATCGTTACGTCTGCCATTCGTTTCCTTATGCGGCCTGTGTCGATTCTGTGAATGGAAGAGACTGAGGAAGCGACACTGGAAGCCACTCCACGAAATACTGTTTTGTCTCGTGGTCAGGGTCGAACTCTTCGAAATTGACGTTCTTTGCCGCTGCATCCGGAATGGGTTCTCCGGCTTTCGCGGTTTCTACCATGTAGAGTTCCAACGCTTCGCGCATATTTGCGCGCGTATCTTCCAGCGCATCGCCAAGCGAGCCGCATCCGGGAATGTCTGGAGAAAATGCGCTCCAGTTATTTGCACTTTTTTCGTAAACCACCAGATATTCTCGCGTCATTTCAGCCCTGCCTTCTTGAGGATGCTGTGAAGCAGCCCCTTCCCGATTTCCTTTCCGGCGTGCATCGGCACAATCAACAATCCAGGTTTTACAGGATGACGGAAATGCCGGTGACTTCCCGTCTGTCCCGTGCTGTACCAGCCGTCGTCTTCAAGCACGTGTACAAGCTCTTGCGGTTTCACTGTTCCATCTCAAATCACTTGCCGTTCCCATTCCCCGGCATAACGATATTCCGAATCTCATACAAGGTGCGCAAGGTACTGCCGTTATACCACTGCTAAATCCACATGTTTGGCAAACGGGCAGGGCTTGCCGTTCAAATGGTCCTCAAACTCCTTGCGGAACTTCTTCACAAAGCCCAGCGTGGGCATGGCGGCTGCGTCGCCCAGCGGGCAAAAAGTGCGCCCCATCATGTTCTCAGCTAGGTATTGAATGTTGTCGATGTCCTTGGCCTCGCCAAATCCTGCGTGGAAGCGGGTCAGCGACTTCTTCAGCCAGTCCGTTCCTTCGCGGCAGGGAATGCACCAGCCGCAGCTCTCGTGCTGATAAAAGCTGATGGTCCGCAGCGCAAACTCCACAATGCAGGTCTGGTCGTCCAGCACCACCACGCCGCCCGAGCCCAGCATCGACCCGGCCTTGCCCACCTGGTCGAAGTCCATGCCGAGATTTTCAATCTCTTCAGGCAGAAATACCGGTGTCGAGGAGCCACCGGGGACCACGGCCTTCAGCGCTCGTCCGCCGCGGACGCCGCCGCCCACTTCGTAAATCATCTTCTTCAGGTTGTAGCCCATGGGCAGCTCATACACGCCGGGCCGCTCCACGTGGCCGCTCAGACCGAACAACCGCGTGCCGCCGTTGCGTGGCGAACCAACCGCCGCGTAAGCTTCTGCGCCCATCTCGATCACGTGCGGAACCGTGGCGATGGTCTCGGCGTTATTGATGACCGTGGGACCGCCGTAGAGGCCGACAACAGCAGGGAACGGCGGCTTGATGCGTGGCACGCCCCGCTTGCCTTCCAGTGACTCCATCAGCGCCGACTCTTCGCCCACTTCATAGGCGCCCGCGCCGGTCTGGACAATCACCTGAAACTCGGCATCCGAACCGAAGATGTTCTTGCCCAGAAAGCCTTTTGCGTAGGCATCGGCAACGGCCTTCTCCATAATTTCGATCAGATACCGGTACTCGCCGCGCAGGTAGATGAAGCCCAGTTTGGAGCCAATCGCCAGGCCGGCGATGATCGTCCCTTCAATCACTGCATGAGGGTCATGCAAAAAGATCAGGTGATCCTTGCAGGTTCCCGGTTCGCTCTCGTCGCCATTCACCAGCACGTATTTGGGTTTGGCTGAGGTCTTGGGTACAAACGACCACTTGAGTCCCGTGGGAAAACCCGCGCCGCCACGCCCGCGCAGGTTGCTGGCCTTCATCTCGTTGATGACCCATTCCGGGCCTTGCGCCAGGCACTTCTTTGCGGACTCATAGCCGCCAAGTTCGAGATAGCGATCGATCTTTGCCGCGCCTTTTCCAAAGCGGCTGGTGACGATCTTGACCTCATCGGGATGGGAGACCAGCCTAGGCATGTGTGGCCGTCCCTTCCGACTTCGTTTTGCTGCGATAACTGGCCAGAATGCCATTGACCAGCTCGGGCTTGAGCTCGTCGTGGAAGTCGTAGTTCACCTGGATGGCCGGCGCCCAGCAGCAGGCCCCGATGCACTCCACTTCTTCAAGCGAAAACAGGCCGTCGGGTGTGGTGCCTTTGGGCCCGATGCCCAGCTCCTCCTGGAAACGCTCGTAGATGTCGTACGCTCCGCGCAGCATACAACTTATGTTGGTACAGACCTGCACGTTGTACTTGCCCACCGGCTTGAAGCGCAGCATCGAGTAGTACGTCGCCACATTGCGTACATCCAGCTCGGTGATGCCGATGCGCTCGGCCACTTCCGCAATCACCGCATCGGAGAGATAGCCGATCTCGTCCTGCGCATAGAGCAGCATGGGAACCAGCGCCGAGCGGCGCAAAGGATACTTCAGCACCAGCGCGTCGAAGCGCGCCGCCAGCCTGGGCGAAAACAAGGTCATGGTCTCCGTACTCGTCTCCTTGGGACTCATCGCGGCAACTCCGTCATCTTCATCAGGTCCCGCGCCCACGCTTCGGCTGCCATATCCATCTCTTCCTCGCCCGAGTCACTCCGCAATCGTCCGGTCTCCGTCAACTCCAGCACTCCGCTCCGTCCATCCCCGCACTGCCAGTTCACCTTCGCGCCCGTGCGTCGCAAATCCAGCCAGCTCTCGCCACAGCGGGCCAGAATCCTGTCTTCGCCCAACTCCACCGCCGCCTGCCGGTTGCCGCTCAGCCCGTGCAGCGCTGTATAGCTGCGCAGCAGGGAAGCCAGCGAGATCCAAAGTTCATCAAATACACAATCCAGCGATGGACGCTTCAATCTTCCCTCAGTCCCTAAGTCCCTCAGTCTCTAAGTCCCTCAGTCTCTAAGTCCCTAAGTCTGGTCCCTACCTATCAATTTCCCCCAACACAATATCGATGGACCCGATCACCGCAACCACATCGGCCAGCATGCGCCCCTTGCACATGGTTTCCAGCGCCTGCAGCGTCGCAAACGAGGGATAGCGCATATGCACCCGGTAGGGCTTGGCGGTGCCGTCCGATACCACGTAGTAGCCCGTCGGACCGTGGCCCGATTCCACGCCCTGATACACTTCGCCAGCCGGCACCGCAAACCCCTCGGTGACGATCTTGAAGTGATGAATCAGCGCCTCCATCTGGGTCTTCATCTTTTCCCGGTCGGGCAGCACAATCTTCGGCGCGTCGGCTTTTACCGGTCCCTCCGGCATACCGTCCAGCGCCTGCTGGATAATCTTGATGCTCTCGCGCATCTCGTCCAGGCGAACCAGATAACGCGCCCAGCAATCGCCCTCTGTCAGCACCGGCACTTTGAACTGAAACTTCTCATAGCTGGAGTAAGGAATATCGCGGCGCAGGTCGAAGTCCACGCCCGAAGCGCGCAGCGGCGGTCCGCTTACGCCCAGCGCAATCGCGTCCGCCGCCGAGATAGTACCCACCCCCTGCAGCCGGTTCTTGAAGATCGGATTGCCGGTCAGCAGGTTTGCATACTCGTCGATCTTTTCCGGAAGGATGCCGATGAAGCTCTGCACCCGGTCAAAGAAGTCCAGTGGCGGTTCCATTGAGACGCCGCCGATGCGGAAGTAGCTGGTCATCATCCGCTGCCCGGCCACAGCCTCAAACAGCCGCAGAATGTCTTCCCGCTCGCGGAAGGTATAGAGAAAAACCGTGAGCGCGCCAATGTCCATGGCGTGCGTGCCCAGCCAGATCAGATGCGAATTCAGGCGGCTCAACTCGGCCAGAACCACCCGTATCCACTGCGCTTTCCCGGGAATCTCCAGCGCCAGCAGCTTTTCCACGGCCAGGCAATAGCACAGGTTGTTCGACAGCGGATCGAGGTAGTTGATCCGGTCGGTCAGCGGCACCACCTGCTGGTAAAACTTGGCCTCGCAGGTCTTTTCAATGCCCGTGTGCAGATAGCCGATCTCCGGGTAGAGCCGCACCACGATCTCCCCGTCGATCTCCACCACCAGGCGCAGCACGCCGTGGGTCGCCGGGTGCTGCGGACCCATATTGATGACCATGTGCTGGTCTTTGGCGCCTTCTGCCGGTTCGAGGACAGGCATTCCCGCGGGATTGCTCATTTATCTGTACCCCTCCACCGGATAGTCTTTGCGCAATGGATGCCCCACCCAATCGTCGGGCATCAGGATGCGCCGCAGGTTGGGATGGCCTTCAAAGCGAATGCCGAACAGGTCGAAGACCTCGCGCTCGTAATAGTTGGCTGCGGGCCAGACCGTCGTGATCGAATCCACCGACGGCTCCGCCTCGTCCAGCAGCACCCGCAGCCGGATGTGTTCCTTGAATCCGTGCGAAAGAATGTGGTAGCTCAACTGGAAGCGCGGCGCAGCAGGGAACCAGTCCACCGCCGTCATGTCCTCGAAAAAGTTGTAGCCGCCTGCCTGCACCGCCGCTGCCGCCGAGCGAATCTCCTCGGCCGCAATGGTCAGCGTCAGCTCGCCGCGATCCCATTTGGCGTCGGTCAGCGCCTGCGGATTCCAGGCCAGGATGGCTTTCACGGCCGGGTGCTCGGGTAGCCCCTCAAGCACGGCCGCTTTGCCTGTAAGTGTATTGTTCATCCTAGAGATCCGCCTTATCCCGGCTCCAGTTCAGGATGCCTTTGCGTACAATATAGTAGAGTCCGACGCCCACAAAGCCCAGATACACCAGCATCTCCCAGAATCCAAACAGCCGCGACCCGGTGACCCGGGGCAGTTGCCGGTAGACCACCGCCCACGGCATCATGAAGACCGCTTCCACGTCGAACAGAATGAACAACACGGCAACCAGGTAAAAACGCACACTGAACCGCTGCCTGGCATCGCCCACGGCCACAATGCCGCACTCGTAGGCAGCCAGCTTGGTCGCTGTGTTGCGATGCCGCCCCACAAACCACGACGCGACCACCATCCCCACGCCCAGCAGCAACGCGGCCAGAATCTGCATCAACAGCGGTAGATATTGCCAGTAATAGGGGATCATCGCTGCCCAATCCGGAATAAGTCCAGTAAAATTACGCCCTGCCCGCCGGCTGCCAACGGCTCCGATCGAACAGGATGCTGGTTTGAGATTAGGTTTTCAGCCTCATCCCGTCAAGGCTCATCTGGAGACCGCAACCCATCCGCTCAGCCGCCGCCCGACGCCCGATGGCAACCGGCTCCCCCATGCCGCTCACCCCGCCTTTGCAGATTATTTCAATGCCTTGTGCAAGGCTTGATTCAGTTCTCCCTTGCTGGCCGGCAATTATTGGTATATCCGGGGCAACAATGCAGCAACTGTGCGCTACATCACATAAAATTCCCTTTCTGGAACGCAATACTTTCACTGTTCTGAAACCGGAAACAGTACGTTCGTCATCTGAAAAGATGCCCATTGGAGCCGAAGAACAAGGTGAGGATAAACATCATGGCTGCTTCTACGACATCTTGCTTCCCCGTCTCGGCTACGGCGCGGGCTGTTTCCCCGGCCTCTGATCCGCGCAAGCGCCGCCGCCGCATTACCCCCCAGGCAGGGCGCGCCCTTGAAATCCTGGGCCACTCCATCGAATACCTCACCGACGAGTTTGTCTATCGGGGCGGATCGTTTTCCGCTAGCAACTCTCAGCTTGAGGCGGTGCAGTTGCTCATGGCGCTTAATCGCCAAATCTATTTCGAGTGCCCTGAAGTGCCTACCTTCGCTGAGCGTTGCCAGGCTCTGCTGGGCTTGCATACAGCCTAGCCCTCCACGGCGGGCATATAAGGGTAGTCTCCGGTCGGCAAGGGACTCCAGCGAGGCTGCTGTCGATATGACAGCAGCGAACTCCTGTCTGACTTATGGACGAATAGCCCGCTGAGGCCTACTGCCCCAGCGTCAGCACCGCTAGCAGCAACAGCCAGGCCATGCTCATCGTGTGCCAGTACCAGGCTGTCGCATCCACCGCTATCCGGCGATACTCCACGCGTTTCAACCAGCCCAGCGCGCTCAGGCACAGAATCAGCGCCAGCACGCCAATCAGCAGGTGGGCCGCATGAAGCCCCGTGATGACATAGAAAAAGTAGCTTGCCGGCGTTGACCAGCGATCGAAGGCAAACCCCTGCGCGGTCAGTTGCTCCCAGGCCATAGCCTGCCCGGCTAGAAACAGGCTGCCCAGCAGCAGCGTGGCCCCCACCCAGGGCAGCGTGCGCCGCAGAGCCGGCCGGCCCAGCCCCAGCCATTCTTCCAGCGCGTCAATCTCGTTAAAAATGTGCCGCCGGGCGCATTCCATGCTCAAGCCGCTCAGCAGCAGCACTGCCGTATTCAGGTAGAGAATCGGCGGCAGCAGCACGGGATGCCAGTCGCCAATCAACTCATGATTCCGCGGGTCCATGCGCATGCCCGCCTGGCGCGCAAAGAAGAAAAGCACCAGCACGGCAAAAAACATCATGTCGGCGGCAAGAGCAGAAAATACAAAGAACCGGATGCGGTTAAGGAACTCGTACGGCTCCCGCCGCTCATTGTTCCCGTCATCGCCTCCCCCGCCGTCGCCGCCACCGGTTGGCCGGCGGGCCACAGGGGGTTTGCCGCCGATGCCCGGCTCTTTCCGTTCCGTTTCCGCTGGGGAATGCGTAAAGGTGGACGGCATGGGTGCCTCTGTGAAGATGAGATTACTCTCACTTCGATTCGGACGCATCCAGATTCGGAAGGGTAATGCCGGAACCTCGAAAATTCATCTGTCTATTTTGAGCGCGCGGCTTGCACGGCCTCAACGAAGAGCCGGTGAACTCGCCGGTCTGCGGAGAGTTCGGGATGGAAGGTGGCTGCCATCACCACGCCCTGCCGCACCAGCACCGGAGAGCCATCGCGCTCGGCCAGTACCTCAACTCCAGGGCCAATGGAGACGATGCGCGGAGCGCGAATGAAAACCATCTCCAGCGGTCCACCTTCCAGCGCGGTCTCGGCGGTCAGTATGGTGGAGTCGATCTGCCGCCCATAGGCGTTACGCTCAACCACCGCATCCAGAACTCCCAGGCTGCGTTGCGCCGGATTCAAAACCTCGCGCGCCAGCAGGATCGCCCCGGCGCAGGTGCCAAAGACCGGCTTCCGGCCGCAGTACTCCTGCAAAGCCTCAAAAAAATGGTGCTTATCCAGGAACCGGAGAATCGTGGTCGATTCGCCGCCGGGCAAAATCAGCCCATCCAGCCCTGCAAGCTCTTCCGGCTTGCGCACTTCCAGCGGTTCAGCCCCGGCTTCGGTCAGTGCCGCGGAATGGCTGGCGTAGTTGCCCTGAATCGCCAGGACACCGATCAGCGGATGCTCCGCCCGGTGAAGACGTCCAGCTTTGTCCTGACGTGCAGCCTCTTCCTCGTCTCGGAGCCGCTCCACAAAACGCCGATTTCGCTCACCGCAAAGGGCAAGAAAATCGTCGCCGAGCTCCGGACCGTCCGGGTCAAGCAGAGGGTCCTTGAGTGGCTGCGGTATTTTCTCTGTTTTCGTCAATTGGATGCTCCACCTTTGGCCGGCGTTTTCGACAGTGCTTTCATCGGCAAACTACGCTTCTTATGACAATTTTATCCGTAAGGCGCGTGAACGCGTTCGGCGTTGCCTTCGTGTTGCATTCACCCGAGTGTATTCCCTTGACGATATATGTAAATAAACACATAATGACGCGTGGCGTGAGAAGTGGAGAGTTCGCGCCGAAAGCGGAAACCGTCTATACACAGCATCTGCATCGAATCGGAGAGGAGTGAAGTCATGGCCAGAAACTTTGATGAGTTGCGAGCAAAGATGTCCCCCGAACGCCAGGCGCGAGTCGCTGCGCGGGTCAAAGAGGAACTGGCGCGGATGCCGCTGCAACAGATCCGCAACGCCCGCCAGATGACGCAAACCCGTCTGGCCGAACTGCTGGAGATGGACCAGGGCAATATCTCCAGGCTGGAACAGCGCACCGATATGTACCTCAGCACCCTGCGCAGCTACGTTGAAGCCATGGGCGGGGCGCTGGAGATTCGTGCCGTCTTCCCCGATGGAGTTGTGAAGATCGACCTGCTCAACAAACTGTCGGCCTGAGCACCACCTGCGGAGTGGCTGACACCTTCGGCGCTTTTTCAGCAGGAAGCGCGAGGCTTCAGCCTCACGAATAAAACCCATCGATTGAGTAGGGCTTTACAGGCTGCGGAAAAACTCCCTGCTTTGAAAGGGCACGACTTCACAGGCTGCGGAAAAACTCACTCAAGCGCGAGTTGCGCAAAGTTGTGTGAAAGGGCACGACTTTAGTCGTGCCGCAAGTTACTGATAATAAACGCGGGCTTTAGCCCCTGAGGTTTTGCTTTTCGGGCTTTTGGCTTGGGAAATAGCCTTTTTCCGCAGCCTGTTCAGGTGCTTGGCCGGCACCGCCCTCCGGGTGTGTTTCCATCAACCAGCGTTTAGGGAGCCATAGCCCGGTTCGGGGATGGGGCAAAAATAGCCAAAGGGCTTCGGCCCACATCGAACGCGGGGAAGGGATGGAGGCGCGTCCGGGTTCGGGGTCCACGAGCACAAAGTAAGAGAGAGGGGGAAAGCAAGGAAGAATGTTCCTCGCCTCCTCAGCTAAAGGTCGGTTGCCCAATTCACGGTGGCGGCCAGGTCTGTAACTTCGCCTACTTTAGCAAAGATTTTGTCTGCGGTGACAAGCACCGCACCGGTAGCAATCGCTTGGGCAGCTATCAGCATGTCCATGACTGAAACCGTGACCCCTTTGGCCTCAAGTGCGGCTCTGGCCTGTGCATAGGCTGCTGCCTCATCCGTGCCCCACGGGAGAATTTGAAGGTTAGAGAACAACCCTTCAATTGCGGTGCGCCGCGAGCGGGAGAGCGCGTGCTTTGCCATTCCGAAGCGTACCTCCGCCTCAGTAATTGCCGAAATGCAAATAGCAGAGTCCTTGTCCAGGGAGAACCGTTGAAACTCAGATCGCGCCGCCTGCGAAACACCCTTGGCTATATAGCTGAAAGTGTTGGTGTCGAGTAAATAGGTAAAGGTCATTGCCGGTTCTTACCTTCGATGGAACCATCTTCAAAAAGCTGGTTGAGGCCTGGACGATCCTCAGCCGGTCGGCGGTCCCGGTCGGCCTCGCTCATGAAGTCGTCAGGAAGCGTGGCGGCGTCGAGCGCAGCAAAAACCTCGGCAAGGTTCGGAACTTCCGAAAGGATGACATCACCACTGTTGGGGTCGCGGCGGATAGAAACCTCACTGGAACGAAAACGAAAGCCCACAGGAATAGTCACATGCTGACTTCTGCCGCTCATAAAGACTCGTGCTTTTGAAGCGTTGGCCATAGCACCTCCAGTGCTATATATCATAGCTGTATAGCAATTCAAGGTCAAGCCGATTCCGGCTCTGCATATGGTTTGAGTGGTTCTTTTGAACCTTGTTGAACGCACAGAGAAATCTCGCGCAGCAGCGAAATATACTCCATGCTCAAGGGCGGTGCTGAGGTGCGTGGAACCAGATCGTTAGCGAAAGATGGCTGTCCTGAAAAATAGTCCCAGCCGTGACCGACATCTCGTAGCGGCACTGACCATCACAACGCAGAACACTACCCCTTGTAGTCAGTGGCGTCTGGTAAATAGCTGGATTCCGAAAATGCTCCAATTGCCCAACCGGCTCAAGACCTGCGGCTCTTCCGCCTGGCGTCGGCTCTTTGCCAGTACTGAAACTCGTCGGCGTAGAGTTCTCCGTTGAGATCGGCAACGCGCTGCTGCATGCGCGCCTGCCCATCTGCGATGGCCTGGTTGTAAATCGTCGGTCCAACCTCTTCAAGGAAGAAGTTGAGCAGCAAACCGGCAGGCAGGTCGCCAATGGGCTCGGACAAATTCTCTTCAAAATAGCGCTTGATCGAAGCAATCCCGGCAGCCCGCGATTGCTTCGATATTTCAATGTTCATGATGGTGTTTGACTCCTGCGAATCGCTTACACCGCGCATGGAAAAACAATCGCAGGTTCCAAGGCGATTAAAGCCCATGCGAGCGAATAGCGAGCGTTTGGCCCCACCGCAGGTGGCTACCAGCCGCGGGTTTGTAGAAGGTCCTTCTCTTCCAGTCCGGCAGCGGCCAACCCCTTCATCGTCCCGGTCACCTGCTCGGAGACTTCGGCCAGAATCTTCGGATCGTTGAAGTGCGTGGTCGCCATCACGATGGCCTTGGCGCGGCTCACAGCTTCTTCGCGCTCCTTGGGATCGTTTTCCACGTCCAGCGGCGTCGCGCGCTCCTTCATAAAAATGCCCGACCCCACAAAAATGGCTTCGGCGCCCAGTTGCATCATCAGCGCGGCGTCGGCGGGGGTGGCAATGCCGCCTGCGGAGAAGTTGGGAACCGGCAGCTTGCCGGTCTGGGCCACCAACCGGATCAGCTCGTAGGGAGCCTGGTGATCCTTGGCGGCGGCGTAGAGTTCCTGCTCGCTGAGCACGGTCAGCGCCCGCATCTCCCGTGTAATCTGGCGCATGTGCCGCACGGCGAAGACCACGTCTCCGGTGCCTGCCTCGCCCTTGGTGCGAATCATGGCCGCGCCTTCGGCAATCCGCCGCAGGGCCTCGCCCAGGTTGCGCGCTCCGCACACAAAGGGCGTGGTAAAGGCATGTTTATCAATATGATGGGTTTCATCGGCGGGGGTCAGTACCTCGCTCTCGTCGATAAAGTCCACGCCCAGCTCCTGCAGAATCTGCGCCTCGGCAAAATGCCCGATGCGGGCCTTGGCCATCACCGGGATGGAGACCGCCTCAATGATCTGTTTGATCAGGCTGGGCTTGGCCATGCGCGCCACGCCGCCCTCGGCCCGGATCATGGCCGGCACGCGTTCCAGGGCCATTACGGAAGTGGCGCCGGCCTCTTCGGCAATGCGCGCCTGTTCCACGTTCATCACGTCCATGATGACGCCGCCCTTGAGCATCTCCGCCAGGCCCACCTTCAGGCGCAGGCTGGTTCCGGTAAAACTCTTGTTTTCATTCTGTTCTTGCATTCTCTTCAACCTCGATTCGAGGCGGCCTCCGGTTAGCTGTGGGCTGGGAAAACCGCGATGTCCATTACTTTTCAGTGTAGCAGCGATGGAGCTGACAGGTTCGCGTCATGCGGCACGCCCAGTGTTTCGTTATAAAAGTGTTGTTTGAGGTGAAAAGGCATTATATAAATATCCACCGCCAGAACCGGCGGCTTTACGGTTGCTGGCCCCTCAAAAGGGCCTGTACCGGATCTCCTCCCACATTGAGGTACGCTTCCGCTGAAATCCAGCCTGTTTTTGCGGGCAAAATACGCCAAAAGGCGCCAATCCATCCGAAATGACGCGCTGGCGAGCAGGTTTCACTACCTCTGCAGCGCCGCATTCCGCCGATTTTCACGGATGGCTCAGCCCTGACCGCCCAGAATGATCGGGCACCGGGGAGTCCACGAACCAAAGACGCGCCGCGTGTCAGCCCACCGCAGAAGTTTGCAGATAATTACCCCACCCGGGCGCACAATTGTTCCATGGTGTCTTTCAAAGCACAGAGATCGAATCCGGACGGAGCTGCTTGCTTCAGCCTCAGAACGCAAAAAACGGAGGGAGCAGGGGCCTTCAGGCCCCTGAAAACCAGCTTCCATAAAGCGTGGCTTTAGCCTCGGAGGGATGTTTTTCGGGCTTTTAACCTGGGAACCTGCCTTTTTCCGCACCCGGTTCAGCCCCGGGCCATACCCCCGTTCTAGCCCCAGGTGGAACGCTAACAAAGGAGTTTTCAACCCGATGCAAAGCGTAAAAATCTCAAAATGTGGTACGAGAACCTCAAAACCGCCCCAAAACCGCCCATAACTCCTTTGTTATCTAATTTTTGACATATAACCCCTTTAGAATCGAATCTTTACGGCGACACCCCCTTCGTATCTTATTGAAACTGGAGAACATGACTAAATACATAGGGGGGGGAGGGGGTAGGGGTAATCAAAGAATCAACAGATCGCTTCCCGTGCAGCCTGGATCACCCGTTATCGCCGTTGCAGAATTGGCAGTGAGCAACCCTGGCCGCTCATGCGGTTGTCCGGCCCAGCGCCTCGGCTTGGGATTATGCCTGAGCAGGTCCGCATAGAGTGTTTCCCAGCGGTCCAGAGCGGCTTCCAGACTGAACCGCTCGACCACTTGCCGCCGTGCATTTTCTCCCATCCGCCTGCGCTCTTCCAGTGGAGTTTGCATCGTTGCGCTCATTGCCTTGCCCAGTTCGGCTGCGTCCCCGGCGGAAGTCAGCTTGCCGGAGAGAGCCATCATGGTCTCGCGCGTGCCTGCAACATCGGTGGCAACCGCAGGCAGCGCACAGGCCGCAGCCTCCAGCAAACCCATCGGGAGCCCTTCCCAGCGGGAAGAGAGTACAAATCCATCCGCGGCCTGCATCCAGCGGCGCACATCTGGCGCAAAGCCCAGGAAGGTAACTCGCCGCTCCAGGCCAAGGCTCACACAGAGCTGGGTCAGTTCGCCTTGCAGCGGCCCGCCACCGGCGATAACCAGCCGCGCGGGCTCCGGCACTGTACCCATGGCCCGGAGCAGCGTGGGATAGTCCTTAACCGCCTCCAGACGACCGGCAGCGAACCAAAGAAACTCATTGCCGATGCCCAGTTCCCGGCGTACGGCCAGGCGAACCGATGCGTCAGGCCTCCAGGCATCCACGTCCACCCCGTTCGGCAGGACGAGAAGCCTGTCTTTGGAGACCATGCGGGCAGCAAGATGAGTGTCTGCAACAGCATGGCTGACGGCAGTCACGCGGTCGGGAAGCCATCCGCTCAAGCGGTACCCAAGCCCTCTGCCCAGGCTGCCCGTAGACGCGCTGTGCAGCCGATCCACAACCACCCGCACCGGCGCACCCAGCCGCGACCAACGCACAAACCATGCCCCATGGGGCAGGTGAGCGTGAACCACATCCGGCCTCTCCCGCCTGAGCCAGCGGTTGAAATGCATCCATCCGCGCGGATCGGCCAGCCCCTTGCGCATCCGGAGACTCAGGAATTCGATTCCTGTCGCGATCAGTTCGCCAGCCGCATCTCCGCCGTTGCCGCTGAGCCCCACTACGCTCACCCGCCAGCCGCGCCGGTGCAACCCCCTGGCCAGCAGGAGCAACTGCCGTTCTGCTCCGCCGATCCGGTCAAGGCCGGGTATGACCAGGGCAATGCGGCTCACGCGCGCCTCCCGGCAAGGGTGGCATCGATGAGTTCCTCATAGGCTTCAATGGCATGTTTCCCCCCCCCCCCGGTAAATTGCAGGTTGTGGAGTTCATAATGGCCGCGGCTCATCCGCTTCCGGCGCAAGGCTCGACGCAACGCCGAACCGAGTTTGGCGAGGATGGTTATAAAGGCCAGTACCGGAAGCGAAACGGCGAGTATAAGTTCTGCAAGAACACTATCGACAGTGCGTTTGTACACGACCCTCTCCAGACAAAAAAACTTGCGCTTTTCCATGCAAAGACGGAACAGGAAACGCACAGAGGAAATGTGCAGGGCAATGCCGGGAGTTAATGCTTGCCGAACGTAATGCCGGTATATGGATCTACTAGTCCGGTACGTTCACTCCCGTTCTTAGCCTGGGGCGCACACCTCGTGACAACACAGAGAAACCCTGCTGTCAGGTTTTTTTGCTGGAGAAAAATGGATCAGTACTTGCAGGAAACATCTTTCTACTTAAGTATGTCAAGCGGTTAAATCACACGAGGATAAGCAGACATTCAATTACTGCTTAATTTCTTGTTCAGGGTTGGCTCCGGGCGGCCGGATATTATGAATTTCAGCCATTGTGGTTTTGGCATAGCGGTTCAGCCATTGCGGGCCGGGGCATCCTTTTCGCATCTTGCTGAAAATGAGTGAGTAAACCTCTGTCCAGGACGCAAAGTCTGCAGTGCCGCGAGTAACGATGTGGCAAGCGCAGGGGCGGTGCCCTCCGGGGCGAGCCATACGCCGGGCTGATTGCGAAGCAGGTCCACAACCCCTTGCGAAGCCGGTAAGGCAACAAGGGGCAGTCCTCCGGCAGCCGCCTCCAGAAGAGCGTTAGGCATGCCCTCGTGCCGCGACGGGAGCACAAAGAGCGTGGCCCCTGGAAAGAATGCATAGGGCCGGCGAACGTACCCGGCAAAGCGGACTGCTGCGGCCAGACCCAGCTCACGGCACTGGGCTTGCAGAGATGTTTCTTCCAGACCGGCGCCAGCGATGACCAGGTCGGCGTGAGGGAAGTTTTGACGCACTGTGGCAAATGCCCGCAGCAGCAAATCAAAGCCTTTTTCTGGCGACAGTCTTCCCACCGCCAGCAGATGCGGGCCTGGGCCTGCCCACTGTTTAGGATCGTTTGCCGCTGCCCTGATTTCATCCAGATCCACAGGATTTGGCAAAACCGCAATCAAATCGTCTTCGATACCCAACTGCCGGGCCAGATCTTCGGCCATGGCGTTGGATTGGCAGATCACGCGATCCGCATGGCGGTAGAGCATCCGGTAAAGGAGGCACGTATAGACGGGCAGCCCGGCAAAGGCTAAATCGGACGAGACCATGCTGTTTTGCCGCACGAGTATGCGGGTGACTGGCGGGAAGAAGGGATGGAGCAGGAGCACCAGAAAATTCAAGTGCGCCATTCCAGACAGGATCAGGTCCGGTTTGAGCCGCCTCACCAACTTGAGCAACCGGAATGCTCCCGAGCGCACCCGTGGAGCGGCCAGAGCGTGAATGGTCACCCAGGGTGGGAGATCGAACGTGCCGGCATCTGCCTGTGTGACCAGTCCCAGGTGCAATTCGTACTTTTCGCGGGACAGACCTCGCGCCAGCAGGGCGGTTACCTGTTCTGCGCCGCCCCCCCCCAGATGAGGGATCAGCAAAAGGATCCTGAGACGTTGCGCCATGGAATTCCAGAAGAGCAACGTGAGTATAAGCCAGATTTCTCCAACTGAGTGTTTTGGCTGTCACTCATACGATCAATACCGAAAGTGCTATTCCCATGCAATCTTCTGCATGATAGTTTTCAATGAGTATCAGGCTTCCCATGCCGGCTTCAGAAACGCGCCATCCCGTTGCAAGTTCGCCGACTCCTCCAGCGACCGTAACGTCGATGGTTGTCGGTGTCACACATGCGCAGACGTGTCTGGTTCTTGGCGCACGACTGCGTGTACTGCGTGAGGCAGGCTTTCAGGTAACGGTGGTGTCAAGTCCAGGAGAGTTGCTGGACAGCACCGCGGCCAAGGAAGGCGTCGAGTCGATTGCGATCCCCATCCGCCGGGGAATCGCACCGATTGCAGATCTATGGTCGTTGGTGCGGCTCTGGTGGCTGCTGTGCAAGATCAAGCCGGACATGATCGAGTTCAGTACTCCCAAGGCCGGGCTGCTGGGTACCCTGGCTGGCAGGCTGTGCGGTGTGCCGGTACGAGTTTATATGCTGCGCGGACTCAAGCTTGAAACCTCTACCGGATTGAAGCGCCGGATTTTACTGATGGCAGAGCGATTGGCATGTGCCTGTGCGCATGTTGTGCTGTGCAACAGCAAGAGCCTGCGCGCCAAAGCCCTTGCGCTGGGAATTGCGCCAGCAGGCAAGCTTCATCTGCTTGGAGAGGGTAGCAGCAACGGGGTAGATATGGAGTTATTCTCTCCGGGGCCAAGCGACATACGCGGTCGTCTCGGCCTTGGCCACGAAGCATATGTGGTGGGTTTTGTGGGGCGCTTGACACGCGACAAGGGGCTTCCTGAACTGATTCAGGCCTTCGATTCCATTCTGAAAGCAGAACCTGAAACTCACTTGCTGTTGGTGGGGTGGTTCGATGCCGCCGAGGACGCGCTGGATGGCAAGATGCGCGCTCGGATAGAAGGCCATCCGCAGATTCATTGCACCGGGTTTGTGGAGGACACGGCTCCCTACTACCGCGCCATGGACCTGATGGTGTTGCCCACCTGGCGGGAGGGATTTCCCAACGTGGTGCTGGAGGCCGCGGCTACTGGGATTCCTGTCATAACCACGGAGTCCACGGGTTCGCGAGACTCGGTGGTGCCGGAGGTGACCGGTCTACTGATCCCGCCCGGCTATCCTGAAGCAATTTGCGAAGCAGTGCTGAGACTGCTCCGCAACCCGGAGCGCCGTCTCCAGATGGGACTGGCCGCACGCGCCTGGGTTCTTCAGAACTTCATCGATGAACGCGTACTGGGGCTTACAGCGGCCTATTACAAGAGTCTGCTGAAGACGGCAACGGAAGGAGAACCAGGCTCGACATCCCGGTAGTGGGGTTTCTACGCCTTGTCCGGATCACGGGGAAAGAGGTCCGGTTGCTCGATTGCCTTGTGTGAAGTATCGGACCGCTTGCGGCCTGCGGCGCCAATCAAGCTAACCACCTCCAGCGACCGGATGGACTGCCGGGGCACATAAATCCTCTGTGTATTCGACCGCGCATCCGGTGGGGTGAGCAGAAGCCCGGCGCCTTCCACCAGCGACAGGTCATTCACTGCCAGACCTTCGAGTTCTTCCCCATCGGTGAGTGTCATCCGCATCCACAGTCCTGCAGTGCGGGGCCGGATGGAAAAACGCTTATGCAGGAGCCGCTCGGGATTTGCCGTTTCGCCGGCAGGGAAGTCGCGCACATAGCAAACCCACTTCACCTGATCCCAGGCGATGCGCATTACTTTTCCGGTGAGGTCCAGAATCTCCAGTTCCGTCGCATCGTGGCCGAAACTGGTGCCTGCGTAGCCGGCGTACCAGTCGCGGGAGAACTTGCGTACGATCACCGGTTTGCGAACGGAAGCCATCGCTCTGGATTGTCGCACGAACCGGGGCCTCCACGGATGGGGCTTGGTCCGTGGTGGGGTGCCGGGGGAGAGCCGCGAACGGAAATAGCGGCATATGTGGTGCATCTAACCCTAGCCAACCGGGCCGAGTTGTGTTAATGTACTGGTTTGCCAGCTCTGCCGGTTTGTGCTGTAAGGGTAACAACATCAGGTACTTGGCAGAGACATGAGACGGCGGAAGCAGGGAACGGAATGCCCGACTACATCTATCTCTTGGATAACCGGCTGTCGACCGACCAGCAGCACGCTTTACGCCAGATGCGCGAAGCTGCCCGTGAAGCTGGCCTGATCCTCTTTCTAACCGGAGATGCGATCCGCGATCTGACCAGTGGCCACGCTGTGCGAGGCCTCGAAGTATCAGTTCACGGAAATGCGCTTAAGCTCAAGAAAACAATCGAGAAATTAGGCGGAAAGATCTGGGGAGAAAGTGAGGCTTTACGCAGCCTCTACGTGTGTTTTCCCGGAACCGTTCGTGTGGATGTCATCAGTACACTTCGCGTCGAATATCCCAAGCCGGGCAAGCCTGTATATCATCCGGCCTCTATCCAGGAAGACCTGCGCCGCCGCGATTTTACCGTCAATGCGATGGCTATTTCGCTCAACGAGGGATCGTTCGGGCTGTTAATGGACCCCTTGAATGGGGCAGCGGATATTGAGACCCGGACACTTCGTCTGGTCTCAAATTATGGCTTTCTTGAGGAGCCCTCGCTGCTGATTCGTGCCACGCGGTACCTAGCGCGGCTGGAATGGGAACTTGATCCCAAGACCAGGACCCGGTACGAGAACGCAAAGAACGAGGGAGTGATTGAATATCTGTCCGCCGAGGCGCGCAGCCAGGAACTCGAGCAGATTGGCCACGAGGATGAGGGCCTGAAAGTATTGAGGGCGTTGGAAGACGAGGGCTGGATGAAGGTCCTCTTCCCGGCATGGACTTCTGCCAAGGCCGACGAAGAGAAGTTGAAGGCCCTGCATGATCTGGCGGTCGAGCTGCTGTTGCAGGGGGTCCATGCCGATATGTCCGCGGCGCAGATTCAGTTGCTGACTGCCAAGCTGGCCCCCAAGGATCTGGCGTCGCTAAAGAAGCTGATGCTGCGTCCGGGTTTCGTCGAGGAATGGAGCAACCTGGATTTACTGGCGGCAGGGTTTGCGAAGGTGCTGTTGGCTAAAGGGAATGCTACGCCCTCGGCCAGCTATAAGCTTTTTACAAGCTATGATCCAGAAGCGATTCTGTGGCTTGGATTTACAAGCAAGGACCCGGCTGTTCAGGAGCGTTTTAACCAGTTCCTCAAGGTTTGGCCCGAAGCCCGTCAGCGCATCCCTCATGCCCTGATGCAGGAGATGCGTATTACTCCTGAACTGGCGACCTATAACGAGATTGTGCAGGCTGTTTTCCTGGAGTTGATTGACGGTAGGTTGACTACCCCGGAAGAGATTCGTGCTTATCTTGAACCGCATTCACCGCCCGCTCCGCCGCCGAAAGAGATCATCAAGAGGCCGCGCGCCAAGAGAGGCGCCGACGCCAAACTCAAGGAGCAATCGTACGAAGACGATGAAGACTCCGGAGACGGTTCGGATGTGGACGAGGATCTGGACGATATCGGCGGCGATGAAGATGAAATTGATCTTGGTCTGAGCATACCTAAGGCCGATCTGGATTCCGATATGGCGGAAGAAAACGAATCCGCTGAAGATGAACTTGACGACGCAGAGCATGCGCAGGTTACCGCTGCCGTGAAGCCTGCAGTTAGGAAGTCTGCCAAACCTGAGGTCGCAAAGAAGTCACAGTCTCCCGTTTTGACGTCAACTCCCAAGACGGTTGAAAAGACGGTCGCCAAGCCTACTGCCGAAAAGCCTGAGAAGACTAAAAAAACTCAGCTTTTGTCCCCGCCAAAACCGGGATTAAAGCCATTATCGAAACCCGTGCCGGTAGCGAAGTCCACAGCGGGGGGCGTGAAGCCTCATGCGTCTTCTGCCAAGGCAAAGCACGTGCTCGTTGCTGTTCCAGCCAAGGCCAAAGCGACTCCCGCAGTGAAGAAGTCCGCGCCTGTCGCAGGCGTAGTTAAGGGAAGCAAATCTTCCAAGCCGATTGCCGTTAAATTTGCTGCCAGCGGGAAACCGGTAGTCAGGGTTCCAGTCAAGGCACCTGCTAAGGCTCCGACCAAGCCTCCGGTCAAGACGATTGCAAAAGCCGCACCAGCCAAATCGCAACAAGCAAAGGGCAAGCCTGTTCACGCTGCGAGTTCCAAGGTAAAGCCGTCCAAGCCTGCCAGGAAGCGCTAGACTCTCGAACTGATAAAGCTGTATTAGCAGGTAGCGAATTTGCGATTTCCTGTCGAAGATTCGCTACCCCACGCCTTATTATGGATTGGCTACCCGAACAGCTTGCAGTACCCAAGGAGATGAACATGACGCTCGTCGCAATGAATCGGAAACTTCCAAACCGGACTTGGCTAGCCGCTGTATGGCTTGCCGCCAGTTTGCTGTTTATACCAATGTCGATGGCCCAGGGCGCAGGGCAGAGCGCGCCCCCGAATACTGGTGTATGGCCAGCGGGCTCGGATCAGTATACCTTTCATATGATTGGGAACGCGCATATCGATCCTGTCTGGTTGTGGCCTTGGTCTGAAGGTGTAGCAGTTGTTCACAGCACGTTCCGGTCGGCATTGGACCGCATGAACGAAGATCCGAACGTGACGATGACGACCAGTTCGTCGCAGTTCTACGAGTGGGTTGCGGCGAATGATCCAGCGATGCTGGCGGAGATCAAGAAGCGCGTGGAAGAAGGGCGCTGGGATCTGGTGAACGGGTGGTGGGTCGAGCCGGATGTGAATATACCGAACGGGGAATCGCTTGCGCGGCAAGGACTGTATGGGCAGGAAGTGCTGCAACAGCTTTTTGGCCGGACCGCGAAGGTTGGCTACAATCCTGACTCATTTGGTCATCCGGGCAGCTTGCCTCAGATTCTGAAGCTTGAGGGGATGAACGATTATGTATTTATGCGGCCGGGCGTGCTGGAGAAGAAGATTCCCGGCAATCTGTTCTGGTGGCAGGGGATTGACGGGACACGGGCGTTGACCTTCCGGATTCTGTTCTCGTACGCCGATGGGAGCCTTTCAGTAGAGCCGCTGATGAAGCGGTCGATAACTGAATTGAGTACGCAACCGCTTCGGGACGCGATGAGCTTTTTTGGTGTTGGCGATCATGGTGGCGGACCGACTAAGGCGAACATGGCGTCCATCAAGCTGGTGCAATCGGAGCCGGGCGCGCCGAAGATCTTTTACAGTTCGCCTGACCGGTACTTTGCGGAGGTTCGCGCGAAGCTGAACGCCGCCGATATACCGGTGCTGAAAGACGATCTGCAGCATCACTCGGTAGGTTGCTACACGGCAGAGGCATCGGTGAAGAAGGGCAATCGCGAGGCTGAGGCAGCGCTGACGACAGCGGAGAAGATCGCCGCCGTCGGATCGGTTGTGTGGGGCGCGCATTATCCGAAGAGCGATTTTACGGAATCCTGGAAGCGGGTTCTGTTCCTTCAGTTCCACGACAGCATGGCAGGGACCGCGTTGCCGGAGCAGTACAAGTCCGTGCATGAAGGGCAGGGGCGTGCGATCGACATTGCGCAGCAGTCGATGTACGTGAATGCGCAAAAACTGGCTTGGGAAGTCCCCACCACGGATCCTAATTCAAACTATCTTTTCGTCTTCAATCCTCATGCCTGGAGCACGACTCAGAATGTTGAGTACGATTTTGGCATGAGAGAGAAGACACCGGTTACTGTGGAAGATGGAGCGGGCAAGCCGGTTCCGTTCCAGTGGGTGCAAGCCACGACGGCGGCGCAGGGCCGGAGGAGACTTGTGGCGCAGGTGAGCTTGCCTGCATTTGGATACCAGCAGATACGCATTCGGAATCTGGAACCGAATGACGCCGCGACAACCAGTACGCTCCGGGCGGAAGGCAACGCGCTCGAAAACGAACATCTCCGCGTAACATTTTCGCCGGATGGAACCCTTGGCATCTTCGATAAGGATGCCGGCAAGGACGTATTTACAGGCGGGCAGACGGGTGCGCGCGCCGTGGTGTTCAAGGACGAAAACGACACTTGGGCGCACAACTTTGTTGCTTATACCGATGAGCTAGGCGCATTCAAGCAGGACAGTATCAAGCTGATCGAAAGCGGCCCGTTGCGTGCGCGGATGCGGGTACACTCTGTGTACGGAAACTCATCGCTCACCACAGACTGGATACTGTATGCGGGCAGCCGCAATGTGGAAGCGCGCGTTGCACTGGATTGGCACGAGCATATGAAGATGCTGAAGTACTCGTTCCCTGTCGCTGTGCAGAACCCGAAGGCGACGTACGAGATTGCCTACGGCGCGATGGATCGCGCGACGAAAAACGAGGAGGATCCGGGGCAGCGCTGGATAGATGTGGACGGAGACCGCAGCGGGACACAATATGGATTTGCTGTCATCAATGATGCCAAATATGGCTACAGCGTGGATGGAAGCGATTTGCGCGTTTCCGTGGCGCGCGGCGCTGTGTACGCAAATCATATGCCGCAGAAGATCGAACCGGATAAGGACTACATCTGGCAAGATCAGGGTCTGCAAACATTCAACATGATCCTTGTACCGCACGCCGGGGGCTGGCAGGATGCGGGCATCGTTCGCAAGGCTGAAGAACTTGTTTCTCCCGCGCTTACCGTTTACCAGGGAATTCACCGTGGAACGCGCCCACTGTCCGATTCGTTTCTCTCTGTTGACGTGCCTAACGTCGTAATCTCGACAATCAAGCAGGCCGAAGATGGCGACGATCTCATTGTGCGCATGTATGAGACGGCTGGCCGGGAAACCACGGCAAACATCAATCTGAAGTTCGCAAAGGCGCACTGGACGGGGAAGCTTCATCCGTTTGAAATCAAGACGCTGCGGATCAAGGCGAAAACATCGGCTATTTCAGAGGTCAATATTCTGGAAAAGTAACATCTGCAGGTTGAGTTGCAGTTAGCCCAGAGTGTTACCCTTAGTGCCTATCGATATTCTCGATAGATACTGGGTGTCACTCTGGGCAAATCATTGGAAGTCCATGCCAGTATTGGAGAAAGGTAGATATGAGCGAGAAGGAAAGCGATTGGGGAAGAGAGAATCAAATCTGGATTGGCGTGGATGTTGGTGGCACAAAGACCGCTGTTGTGATTTCATTGGAACCGCCGGTCATGCATGGGCGCATTGAATTTCCTACGCTTCCGGAACAAGGCCCGGATCGGGCGATTGAACTGATCAAGCAGTCGATTCACAAGTTACTGGATGCGCCAGGGGTTGATAAATCGAAGCTAGGTGGGATCGGCGTCAGTTGCGGTGGACCG
>JARLGF010000111.1 GCA_031296165.1 Occallatibacter sp.
CGAACGGAACACATTCTTAGGGTTATGCTTGCCCAATACCTTGGTAATCGCCGCCGTCAACGTCGTCTTGCCGTGATCGATGTGCCCAATGGTTCCCACGTTCACATGCGGCTTGCTGCGATCGAACTTTTCCTTGCCCATGCCCTTCAGTCCCTTCCGTTAGACTTTATTTCTTGTCGCTCCGGAGTAGTCCGGCAGCGCAAAACTCTCGGCGTAGCCTCAATAGTAGGCGTACACCCTGAAATACCGTTGCCGCGGCTCCATCGCCACCGCTTCCACCAGCCGCAGGTAGCGCTCGCGGGTCAATCCCTGGTCTGAAACCGGCAGCGCTTCGTACAGCGCAATCGCCTGCTTGCCCAGCAAGCCACGCCGCAGAACGCCATCGAAGTCGCGAACCCGCAACTTGGCGCGCTTGACGCGGTTCAGAAAAACTTCCACGTCCCGCGCATCGAAGGCTGCATCGATCAGCGCATGAAGCTGCGCGTATCCCTGCTCATCCCGGACCGCTATTGCCGCCTGCTCGAACATCGTTGTTTTCGCCTCGCCTCAGGCTTCCTCAGCCCGTCCCGCAATTCCCTATCTCTCAACCCAGCGGCTAAAACCTGGCGCCGGGAACCCAGAACCTGGAGCGGGAGACGGGGTTCGAACCCGCGACCAACAGCTTGGAAGGCTGTGACTCTACCACTGAGTTACTCCCGCAAAACTACAGTGATCAGTGGTCAGTGAACAGTGACCAGTTGTTCTTGCCTGTGGAAGCCCGCACTGTCTGTCTGCCCGCCACACCAACTGACAACTGAAAACTGAACACTGACAACTAGAACTTATGGAGCTGATGACCGGGTTTGAACCGGTGACCTCTCCCTTACCAAGGGAGTGCTCTACCAACTGAGCTACATCAGCCCTAAAACCAGCTTTCATCTTCTAGTTTTCAGCTTCCAGCTTCATTCTGCCGGCATGAGCCCCAAAGGCCCAATCCACCAAAACACAAGCTAAAGGCTAATAGCTAGCAGCTAAAAGCTGCCTTAATCCCCGCTGCGGCGAATCTTCTCCGCATGACGGGCCAACACTGTACGCAATGCCAGTCCGCCAATAATAATCAGCGGAACCAACCGCATCTCCACCAGCCTGCCTGCGAAGAGCACCTTGCCCTCGCCCATCGTAAACCAGACCAGCACCGCTAAAACACCATACAACATCAGGGCTGTCCAGTACTTCCGGTCCAGATCTGAACCAGTACTGTGAAGCTCCTGTACCGTGCGCCGTTGCTCGACGTTGTACGGATTATTCCATCCGGGCAACCAGCGCATTGCAAATCTCCCATCCAACTGCTGGTCACTGATCACGGATCACTGACCACTGAAATGGTGCACAGGGGAGGGTTCGAACCTCCGTAGGTCTAAAGACCGGCAGATTTACAGTCTGCTGCCATTAACCACTCGGCCACCTGTGCCCAGTCACCCTGGCAAGCATAAACCGCTCGCCAGAGACTCCGTCCAACCCTGCCCGTACCCCTCGGCTCAACCCCACCCGACACGCGTCAAACTTACCTGGCGCATCGTATTCGGCACATCGAACCCCGCCCGGATCGTCCCCGGTCTTGCGGAGCATGTGCACCTCGGTGGAATTACCGCGGAGGACAGACCCGGCGTTTGAAAAATGAACCGCCGGTTAAATCTTACCGTCTCAGGCCCCGCTTTCGGCTTCCTAAAAGTGGAGCTGGCGAAGGGATTTGAACCCCCGACCCTCTGATTACAAATCAGATGCTCTACCAGCTGAGCTACGCCAGCCCTTCCCACCCCGGAAACCTCACCGGACGCCAAAAAACCGCACGGACACACTCCTGCTCCGCACGTCAACGGCACAGAAATCAAGGTTAGCACACCACCGCCGGGGTAGCAAACCAGACGGCGCAAGCTCACGCCGCCCGGGGCGCTACCCGCTTCAGCGCAGGACTCCCCGCCGCCAGACGCAGATCGTACTCATTCTGCAGATTCAGCCAGAACTGCGCCGGCAACCGGAAATAAATTCCCAGCCGCAGCGCCGTATCGGCGGATACTGCCCGCTTTCCGCGCACAATATCTCCCACCCGCGGCGCAGGCACGCATAACTCCTTGGCCAGCCGGTAAGCCGTCAGCCCCAGCGGCTCCATAAACTCCGTCTGCAGTATCTCTCCGGGATGGATCGAAGCGGCGTTTCCAGTCATCTTGAACCCTTTCCAGCTATAACTCAGTGGTCAAAAATTTATTCATACAGCCTTTCGACTTGATTTCCACCCCGGCTTTGCAGTCCCTAAAAAACACCCTTGCGAAAACCGAACTATGGGCGGATGATCGTGTCGCCTCCCCAATGAACAGTAAATGGTTCTGAAAATTCAAGGAGAAGCCGCATGCGTAAGAGTTTTCTCGCACTTGTATTTCTGGCAATCTGTCCCCTCCTGGCGGCCCAGCAGGCTCTCAACAACGACTCAGTGATCAAACTTGTGAAAGCTGGATTGTCGGACGATCTGATCGTTTCCACCATCAACGCACAGGCCGGGAGCTATGACACCTCCACAGATGGGTTGATTACTCTCAAGACCGCAGGCGTCAGCGACAAGGTGGTCGCGGCGATAGTTGCGAAGGCCGCCGCGCCGCCGACTGCACCGGTTCCTGTTCCCCCGCCAGCCCCGATCGCACCAGCGCCAGTAGTACAGGCTGCTGCACCACAAGCTCCACCACCTCCACCTTTCCATTCCACCGATGGTAAGATCCGCCTCTACGTCACGGATCACCCTATATTTGAGTCCAATGGAATTGCAAAAGCGTCAGGTGACCGGCACGGTGGATCAGCCGCCGCTGCGACCCATACAGTAGCGGGTGATGACCCGAGGACGGTGGAAATTCAAGCTGACATTTTGAAAGTTTGCCCAGCATTTGTCATGGCCTCCAATAATCCGGATCGAGCCGATTACGTGCTTATTTTCCGCCGGCGCGGAGGTTCGCGTAGCTCTATGTTTGCCTTTGGCGGGTTGTACGGGCTGGCTTTTTCAGCAGCCATGAAGGTCGACGGCGCATCGCTATTCCAAAACGACGGCGATATGGTATATGCCACAAAACAGACTACCGTTGAAAAGTCTATCCAAGATATCTGCGCACACATTCCAGCGCCAGTGCGTGCACTCGCGCCACAGCCAACACTAACGCCGATTCCACCGCCACCGCCAGCAACGCTGTAGGCAGGCTATTGGAAACATCACCTGAGCCGCTGGGGCTCAGGTGGTACCTTGTTTCTGACGGCCCCTCATGCACCGACGCACACGCAGAACGCTCCTCATCGTCGCCGCAGTCCTGGCCTTTCTGGCCGTGGCCGTCTTTCTGCGCTCCAAGGCCCCTCCAGAGGCCGCGCGCCTCTTGCCTGAGTCCGACGGCATTCTTTACGTCAACTTCAAGCCCATCCGCGCCTTCCTCCACAAAGGCATGAAGCCGCCCCAGCGCGTCTCGGAGTACCAGCAGTTTGTGGACGCCACCGGCATTGACTGGGAGCAGGATCTGGACCAGGCGGCCATTGCCCTGCACCGCATGGCAGACCCCAACGGCCCCAACGGCCCGGTCGCTTATTCCATGGTGCTGGTGGGCAAAATCGACGGTAAGCGCCTCAACACATGGCTCGACGCCCACGCCACCAGCCGCGAGTCCTACGCAGGCAAGACCGTCTTCAGCATTCCGTCCGAAGACCGCACCGTGCGCATCGCGCAAATCGGCTATGACATGGTGGCTATCTCCAACACCCCCACCCCGGAGCAAATCCACTCCATCCTCGACCGCCATTCCACCGCCGCGTGGCCCTTTGCCGACTCCACCCTGCTGCGCCGCCATTATCACGATGTGCCGCTGCTCTCCCTGGCCTGGGGCATCGGCCAAATCGGCCTGCCCTTCTCTGAGAAGGGCGCCATCAGCGTCTTCGGCCTCTCGCTGCCTCTCGCGGACGATTCCACCATCGTCGCCAGCGTCGCGCCGGCGTTGCCCATGGCTGGCTCACTGCGCCTCAAGGTCGAGGAAATCGCCCCCACTGAAAACGTGGCCGCCAGCCAGACCGCCGCTCTGCTCATGCTGGTGACTCTGGCCCGCGGCTTCACCGTTCCCCTGGCCCAGAACACTGCCAACAACACCCTCAAAGAGCTGCTCAAGACCGCCGAAGTCACCCAGCATCGCGAGCGGGTTGTGGTCACGGCCACCGTGACGCCCTCCCTGCTCGGCGCCATGGTCCCGGATGAAAATTCCCTGCCAGAAACTCCCGCCACCCCTGCCGCGTCCAAATAAAATAAACGTGTACTTCCCCTGAGCGGGCAGCACAACCGGTTGGCCCGCTGCTCTAAAGTCGCTCAACGCTTGCTTCGGCCCCCTGGATTGCATCGCGAAAAAGCTGTCATTCTCACCGAAACGCATCGAAGTCGCGGAACCTGCTGTTGCTTTCTTCGTTGCAATTCAAGAGAACCGGATCGACTGAACCCGCATTCCCCGTGAGAGGTCCCATGTCCCGTTCCTTAAGGATTTCCGTCTTCGCCTGCACCGTTGCTCTCGTGTCCTGCCTTGCCGCGCGCGCCGCCGATACTCCGGCAAAACCCGCGCCCAAACATGCCGTGCTTACCGGCCAGGCCGCCTTTACTGACGCGGCCCATGAAGCGCCCGGCATCCGCCGCCATCTCACCGTGGCCGACCTGCCCGCTCCAGCTCCCGAGCAGTCGGTCGACAACGGCCCCACGCTCGTCCCCCGCCCCGCCGACACCTGGCCCATCGCCCCCAAAGGTTTCAAGGTCGAACTGTACGCCACCGGTCTCGACAACCCGCGCCTCCTCCGCACCGCGCCCAACGGCGACATCTTTCTCGCTGAGAGCGAATCCGGAAAAATCAAGGTCTTCCGCGGCGTCGGTCCCGACGGCAAGCCCCTGCAGACCTCCATCTTCGCTGACAACCTGCACCAGCCCTTCGGCGTCGCCTTTTATCCCAGCGGTGCCAATCCCAAGTGGATTTACATCGGAGACACCGACGGCATCGTGCGCTTCCCCTACAAAAACGGCGACCTCACTGCGAGTGGAGCGCAGGAAAATCTTGCTGCGCTGCCCGGCGGCGGACGCCTTCGCGGCGGCGGACACTGGACCCGCGACCTTATCTTCTCCCCGGACGGCAGCAAGCTCTTCGCCTCCGTCGGTTCGCACTCCAACGTCGACGACGCCGACACGCATCCTGAGGAGTTTCACCGCGCCGATGTTTTGCAGTTCACACCTGAAGGCAAGTTTGTTGAGGTCTATGCATCGGGCATTCGCAACTGCGTCGGCGAGGCCATCAACCCCATCACCGGCGAGCTCTGGTGCTCCACCAACGAGCGCGACGGCATCGGCAACAACCTGGTTCCCGACTACGTAACCCACGTCCAGGAAGGCGGCTTCTACGGCTGGCCGTGGTTTTATATGGGCGGCCCCGGCGGCGGCAAACAAGACCCCCGCCACCCCGGCAAGCATCCCGAGCTGCAAGCCAAGGTCATCACCCCTGACGTCCTTCTCAATCCCCACTTTGCGTCGCTGGAGATGCTGTTTTACCAGGGCTCGCAGTTCCCCGCTCAGTACAAGGGCGACGGCTTTGCGGCCGAACACGGCTCCTGGAACCGCGCCCATCGTGGCGGTTATGAAGTGATCCGCCTACCCATGCACAACGGCCGCGCCACCGGCGAGTACGAAGACTTTCTCACCGGCTTTGTCCTCCCCGACGGCAAAGTCTGGGGTCGCCCCGTAGGCGTCACGCAAGCCAAAGACGGTTCCCTGTTTGTCTCCGACGACGGCTCCCGTTCCATCTGGCACGTGAGTTACACCGGCAAGTAGCGGAGCTAGCGGAGTTAGCAAGGCATTCTGTCTCTCAATGCCGCGCTAACTCCGCTAAGCCGTCTTCAGTTTGATGCCGCTCGCAATTTCATCGGTTGAAAGCAGAACGGCTCCTATTCCCCGGCACCACTCTCTTCCCCGCTCATCCAGCCGCGATACGGCATCGGATCTCTAACTACCAGTCCGCGTTAGTTAGGCAATTGGTCTTTACATTCACTTGGCCGTTGCGCTGACCTGGACCACCAGTTTCCCGAAGTTCTTTCCGTCAAGCAATCCGATGAAGGCCTCGGGAGCACGTTCGAGTCCTTCCACTACGTCCTCGCGATACTTGATCTTCCCCGCG